>JAKJEF010000009.1 GCA_022705565.1 Patescibacteria group bacterium | reverse complement strand
CCGCCATGGCGCCGGAAAAAACCGCTCCCAAAGTTTGGTTTATGGCCGCTATCTCGTCTTCCGGCTGATGCACCGCTACTTTTCCGCTTTGGCTTAAAGCATCGACAAACCCGGTCGCCGGAGTGATTGGATAAGCGAAGCAGAACTCGAGCCCGGCTTTGAGGCAGGCTTTGGCTGCCGCCTGATTTCCGGTCGATATTTCAAGATGTTTGGATCGCGGCTTGAATCCGAAATTTTCTCCTTGTTGGATTTCGTGGCCGAAACGCAAGGCTTCTTTAACCACGACCGCGTCGCAGGCGGAAAACTTGCCGCTAATCGCTTTGAAACCGCGGCGCCAATCCAGACCGAAAGAGCTTAGAACCGCACCGATAAAAATATTGTTCCCGAAAGAGCGGCTGACTTTCTTCTTAATGGCGAATCCGTCGGCCGAAACAGAAATAATGTTTTGGTCAGTTTGTCTTTCTTCACTATTAAGGAAGACTTTGCCTCCCGGCTTCAGCGATTCGATATGTTTTTCCAAAGCAGGCTTGTCAAGAGCGATCATCAAATCGAATTCATCTTCGTGGGAAAAAACCGGGTCCGAAGAAACAGTGACGACGCTGAAATTGTGCCCGCCCTTGATAAAAGAGCCGTAATCGCGATAAACAAAGCAAAAATATCCGTAATCGGAAAGAATCTCGGCGATCAAAGCCGCTGTTCTGTCGACTCCCCGCCCGGCTTCTCCGCCAATCAAAATGGACCGCTTCATTATGATCTTTAAGCTAACAGAAATATCGGTTCCGGTCTACTCGGCCGGCAATCCCGGAAAAGCGATGATCCTCCTTATTTTGTGAATAACGCATGGCTCACCGTCCAAAACCGAGACGTTGGTCATTCCGTCGAGTTCCGCCACCACCTGGTTCAAAACGTTCAAATCCGCCAGCGTTACCGAGGTTTCCTCTCCCGTGGATAAATCGTAGAAAGTGATCTCCGCGTCTTCTTTGAGTTCGCAGACGACGTCGGCCGTCTCCGCGTCCGGGTCCACGAAAATGCTCGGCAATTTGACGGCGATGGTGACGGTGGCCGGAGACGTTTCCGCAGATATGTCCTGGATCGCTCCTTCGATCAAGAATTCGAAATAATCGGCCACCAATTGTTTACCCTTCCAAGCCGAGACGTTCGGAGGCAAAACCTCGGTTTCTCTCAAGCGGCCGTCAAAGAAATAAAAAGCGATTCCTGCCGCCGCGACCAACAATATGACGGACAATATGACAATGTTTTTTCTCATAAGGTTAAGATTTATTTTTATATTCCTAATTGATATTATAACAAACCTAACCGATCCAATTGACCAAAAGCGCCATAAAAGAGCTCCGCGTCAATATGCACAAAACAGCGGAAAAAAGCATATAAGGAGCAAAGGAGAACGTTTTGTAGATCTCGACATCGGTTTTCCGCTCTTCCACGGGAATGGAGGATATCAGAGTCACCTGTTCCAAACTCAATCCTTCCGGACCCCACGAACCCAAATCGTCGACTCGGCCGACGACCGATAATTTGGATTTGATGATGATTTCGGCCGACGGGCAAGGCATATCCCCTTTTTTCAGACAATCCAACGGAACAACCGAAATTTCCCTCGTCTGTACGTAAAAAGCGATGGCCTGCTTGAAAACATTGAAAATGAACCACATAATAACGACCATTCGCGCCGAACCCAAAACAAATTGCCATTGTCCGAGTAAAACGCGGTAGATCATGTATAACAATGGAAAGAGAATGGTCAGTCGTTTCGACCATTGGTTTTTATTCAGAATATTCATCAGTTTTCCGGATACGATTATCATGAAGCAAAAAGCGAAAAGCGGGTGACCGAAAAGCGAAGCCAGAATCGTCCCGGAAAACAAACCGGAGACAATCTGAAAGAAAACGAACACAGTGAAGAACATCGCCAAAGAATAGCCGAAGTTCTTCAGCCGGAAAATACGGGTTTTTCTTTTTTCTTCTTTGGACGCCGCGGTTTCGACGATCGGCGCCGCGTTTCTTTTCGCCAAAAAATCCCCGGCGTAGACAAACCCCGCTTTCAGGACGATCGTAATCACGAGCGGAACGAAAAGATTTATGAGAAGATTGATGGACGGGAAAAATCTGACAAAGCTCGCCGAATAGAACTTGAGGGGCAAAAGAGCGGCGTAGACCATGAATAATTTGGCGTCGCCCGGAGACCATAACTTCAAATCCCAGATGACGTAACCGGCGATCATCGCCGCCGCGGTATTCAACAAAGCTTCGATCATATAATCGAGATTTGTTTGAAGACCGATGAAGAAGCGATCGTAGATCAAAACGGAAGCATAAAGGACGACGGCGCAAATCAGCCCGGCAACGATGAGCTTGTTCGGGATTCTGTTCTGCTTGATATCCGTATAAACCGCAATCGCTCCGATCAAAAACATCGGCGCGAGAAAAAGGAAATCGATCATGCTTTGTCGTCGATCCCGACGATCGGATGGTAAACGAACTCCTGTCCCCGGCTTGTTCTCAAGGGAACTTTCGCCGCGATGGAATTAAACTCTTCGTCTCCGACGATATGACGATAATCGTTATGAACGCCCATGCAATATTTCCGGTAAAGGCATTTGGCGCATTCATCCGGAAAAGAAACCTCTCTCGGAGGCAAAGTTCGCCAAGTGTGCGGCCAAAGCTTTGGCGGCAAAACGCACAAAGGAAAATGATAAAGCCTCAGATCGTCGATTTTTTCGGACCATTTCTCGATGTTCCGGATCACTTCTTTCTCGATGTCTTTGTAAGAAACCACCACTTTGTCCAAATGGTCTCCGCATTGGCCTTCCAATTCGTGAAAAATCAGCACGACCGTGTCGAGCCCTTTGAAATTCTTGTGGACAAAACCTAGGATCTCGTCGAGCTTCTTGTGGTTTTGCCTGATAATGACCGTTCTTATCTCTATAAGATGGCTGTCGTTCCGGAAACGCAAAATGTTTTTTACTCCTTGGACCGTCTGGGGAAAACCTCCTTTAACCCCGGAGATTTCGTCGTAGAGCCGCGGAGTGTGTCCATGGAAAGCGATTTCCAATTTGAGATTGTCGACGCGCAAAACCTGTTTGGCGAAATCCTCGTAGGAGAACATCCGGCCGTTCGATACACAGACGATTTCGTTGCGGGGGAAGTTTTTCCGGAGCCAGTTCAAAAGTTTGACGAAATGCGGAACAATAGTCGGTTCTCCGCCGGTGATATTGATCGGCTCTCTGGTCTTCAGAAGCTTTTCGGCACGCTGGCCGATCCTTTCGATCAACTGGTCGAATTCGTATCCTTGGCTGTTTTTGGGATCGCTGAACTCGGCCGAATTGGTGCACATGACGCATCGGTTGTTGCACAGATTGGTGACGCAAAATTCCATCAGACGATATGGATCAAAAGCTTATTTCCGATGCGTCTTTGTATTCGGCTATTTCCGCCAGGGTGACATCGTAGCGACGAGCCTGCTCCGCCAATTCGGCTTTGGCCTTGCGCTTTGCCTCGAGCAAGTTACTCGCCCATACCCATCCGACCACTTCGAAATGTTCTTCGCTCCGGTAAGTAACGATATAAGTTTTTTCTTCTTTTTTAGCCATTGTGTTTTATCGATTTGTTTTTTTTCGATCAGGAATCGAGCATTTTCTTTTGTCGTTTGCTGATTGTTTTAACGGGAGAAAACTCCTCGTCGCCGTAACGCTTCAGGTATTCCATCCAAATGCCTTCGCAGGAATTATACAATGCGCAGCCTTGGCAGCGCAAAGTTTTCTTACGAGCCCATCTTTTACGCGATTCCAAGGCGTCGAAATCGACGAAATCCTGGGCAATATGCTCCGTGTTGAATATTTTTATTTCATGGAGTTCGCTGATCCGGTGCAAATGATCGGGAAAATAACAAAGCGGCACGTATCTTATGTCCCAATGGAGGGCGCCGGCTTTTTGGCCGATATCGAGACATTGCCGGATAAACGGCGCCGCTTCGGAGATTTTCGGGACCAACTCCTCGAAATAACGCCTGGCTCCGCCTTCATTGCAATCGACGAAGATGAATTCCGAATCTTTGATCCCCTGGTCCAGGATGAATTTTCCGATTTGGGGAAGATAAGGGTAATTCTGCTTGACGACGGTGGTGTTGGAGCCGAGATGCATTTTCAAATTCTTCCGCTTGATGATCGAACGGATACTGGCCAATCCTTTTTTAAGCTGGTCGAAACTTCCGGGGACCTGGGTTAAATAATCGTGGATCTTCGCCGTGTGTCCGTGAATGGAAAAAACAACGCTGTTGATCCCGGCGTCGATGAGGCTTTCGGCGACCGGTTTGTAGGAGAACATCCGACCGTTCGTGGCGATCATGATGGTCTTGAATCCGACTTTCTTGGCGAACCCGACGATGTCGGCGAAATCTGGCCTGATGGTCGTTTCTCCTCCGATAAGCTCGAGATAAGTCGATCCTCTTTTCTTGGCCGCGGCGATTTCTTTTTTGACTTCCATCGCCGTTCTTATCGGCAGGTTCCTCTTGTCCTGCTCCATGCAAAAACGGCAATGGTTGTTGCATTCGTATCCCGTGAAGATGACGCTTTTCCAAATTTTATCTTTCTTTGCCATCGATCCAATTGACTACGGTTATTTTCCTTATGACAAGCGCCTGCGGTTTGTCGCCTAAGGCGGCCGTCACCGAAACCGGATCGCCTTTTCTGATTTCTTTCAGTGTCGCTGACTTTTCGTAAGATTCCCCTTTGTCGTCGAAAAACATCTCCGCGATCGCCGTTTGCGGAGTCAAGAGAAACTCGAAGTTTTTTCCCTCCTTCGACAAAATCCGGAAAGATCTCTTGCCGACGTTCGTTACTTTTCCGTCAATGATCGCGGTTTTTCCTTCGAAAGAACCGCATAATTTATCGAGTTCGGATTTCAAGGCGGATTGCTTTTTCAAATCCCGTTTGTCGGGTCGCGGCCTTCTTAGCCAGCCGATCCCGCGTTCTTTACCCCATTCCTCGTCCGACGCCAAGTTGCGGCGTTCTTCGATGCGGCGCAAGACGTTTTCGTCAGGATCGCAGAAAAACATCATATAAGCCGCTTTTTTTCTCGGATTCCTCGTCAAAAGATAAACGCGGTCGTCTTTTACTTCGACCGCCTCCAAGGCTTTAAGGTTCTCCAAGGCGTTATAGAAAACTTTGAAAAAATCTTCTTGAAAGTCTTTTTCGAATCTAAGGCAATCGACATAATGATTGTAGCAAAGCGAGGAAATCACTCTTTCGGCCATTTCCATTTGCGGCGAATATGTCCTCGCGGAACAGGAGTATTCTGTCGGTTTTCGGTCGATGGGGGCCATCATCTGGTAGGATATTTTGGAAGGAATGGTCGACATACTGAACCGACCAGCTCCGAAAACACCCAATATTTTCCGATAATCTTTGGCCCGGTATGATTTTTTGAGGCCGGGTTCCTCTCCGATTTTTTCGAAAGCCCAGGCACTCGCGTCGTTCATGGGTAGAAACACGTCCGGGTCGTACGGAGCGCCATAGCCTTCTTTTTCCGCCAATCGCTGGAGTTTTTTGAAGAAATTGACCGTTGACTTGTAATGGCGCTCGAAATTGCCCCGGTAGCTGTCTTTCTTGATATAAGTGGGTACGATTTTCAGAGGATATATGAAAATGGAATAAGGGCCGATTTCCATGAGTTTCGAAAAGCTTTGCGCGAAAGTCGCCTGGCTGTCCCCGTAAAGACCCAGGATCAGATCCGCGTTGACTTTCGAGAATCCGAGTCCCTGCGCGTTTCGGATCGCCGAACGCACTTTTTCCAAAGTTTGATAACCGCGGTTGTTCTTGCGGAGCACTGCGGGGTCCAAGGATTGGACTCCGAAACTGACTCTGTTGAATCCGTATTTTCTCAGAACGGCCAATTTGGCTAAGTCGGCGCTCGAAGGATGTATTTCGCAGGTTTTTTCTCCGTCGCTGTCGAAAGAGAAATCGGCGAAAAGATTCTTTAAGAGATAATCGAACTGCGCTTCACTCAAGACACTCGGTGTTCCTCCACCGATATAGAGGTTGGTAAAACTCGTGCCCTTAAAAACTTCCTTGAAATAACGGAAATATTCGACGAGGTTCTTGACGTAGGCCTCGATATTGTCCGTTTTCTCGAGCGCCTTCGAGTGGCAGCAGCAATAATCGCATCTCTTCTCGCAAAAAGGAACATGGATATAGAAATTCAAAGTCTGGTCTTTTTTTCTTGTCGGAAGGAAATCTTCCCAAAGCTTTCTGATTTCCGGAAGCGGTTTTTCTTCCGGAGGATTGATAATGGACACCAAATCGCTCGTGAAATAATCCACCGGATAATTTTTCAGGAAATTTTGGTAATCTTTGAGCGTGGAAGCCGCGGATTTGTTCATAATTTCAATCCTTCTTGCCCGTATAACTCGAGATAATCCCGAAGCACTCCGTCGCAGGAAAACTTGTAAGGACATTCCGGGCATAGATCGATACGCGTCTTGTTGGAGTTTTTTTCGAGACAAGGGAAGAAGAAGTCCCGGAAATCCTTCGGGAGGCTGCAAGGCAGGAATTCGACGAGCAGGAATTTGACTCCGGATTTTTGGTATTTTTCTTTTTTCAAAGTTTTGGCGACGTGGCGGCTGAGCGTCGGCATGTGGCAGACGATATCCTTTGTTCGGGAACGCCGGCTCAAAGGCGCCACCCACAAAATGTTTATTTCTTTGACTCCCGAACGTATCAATAAGTCTAGAGTCGGTTCGAGCGTCTCGTAATTCTTTTGGGTCAGCGGCACGTTGACGAGGATGCTCAACCCCGGCTTTTTCAGAGTCGTCAGGTTTTTGATTCCCTGGATCGTCTGCTTAAAGCTTCCTGGGCAAGCCGTCATCGAATCGTGGATTTTCTCGTCCGAACTGTTAAAAGAAATACCTACTTGGTTCACGCCGGAGGCGAGCATTTTTTTGACAAACTCCGGATAAGCCAGCAGCCGGCCGTTGGTGGCGACGCTTATTTGCCGGAAATCCAATGTTTTCGCGAAGGCGAGCAAATCGAAAAAATCCGGCCGCAAAGTGGGTTCCCTACCCATGAAACTTATAAAATCGTAATTCTCCCTGATCCTCTTGATTTCCGCTTTAAGTTGCTTCAGGTCTTTTTTTGGGAGGTTTTCCAAATACTCGTCGGATTCGCTGCAGAAAGAGCAGTTGTTGTTGCAGTCGTAGCCGATATAAATATACGGGCTTACGTAATCGTGTCCCTGGTCGACCCACCGTGTCCGATTGTTCGAACGCTTAACCATTATTCTTTTTGGGGCGAATTTTATCGATGATCTTTCGAGGGTCGTCGTGGCGCGGCTTAAAATCGGAAACTCCGTAAAGCGTTTTGAGACGCGGATAAAATCCTCCGCAGATCTCGTTCATCGAACACTCGGCGCATTGCGGAGCTTTGTTGGCCACTATGCGATTCGGCTTTTTAAAATCCAGTATCCGCCGACCGACATAATAATCGTCGGCTATTTTTAATCCGGTGAATTTGAAGTTTGTCGAAACGGCATGGGTTTCGAAACCTTTAACGTGACACAAGGGCACGATTTCGGAAATGTCGAAATTGATTCCGTATTCTTCGCATTTGCGGCAGGCTTTGCGAAGATACGGGCCGATATCGGCCATTTTTGGAATGATCCACTGATTTTCCCAAGCCCAGCCGTCAGGAACGACGATGCTCAAATTCACATAAAATCTTCTCAAACCCATTGTTTTGACAAAATCGATCCATTCCGGAAGATCCTTGTAATTGACCGAGTTGATAACGTGGATCAGATGGAGTTCAAATCCCAACTGGCTCGCGTATTTGATATTATCGATGATCTTCTGGAATCCGTAATTGATTCCCCGAAGCTTGTTGCTCGTCTCCTCCTTATGGCTGTGAAAAGCGAAATTGATGATATCGAGCCCGGATTTTTTCCATTTTTCGAGTTCTTTGGCGCCGAATAAGGTGCCGTTTGTTTGGACTTCGATCATGAATCCTTTTTTCTTTCCGGAGAGGATGATCTCATTCAGCTGCGGATGGAGCGTCGGCTCACCTCCGGTGAGAATTACGCGTTCGGTCTGGCCCTCTTTTTTCAATTCACTGAATTTTTGATCTATCTTCTCCAAAGGATAATCATCCGACTCGAAACCGACCGGAGGCCGGTTGCAAAAAACGCATTTCTGGTTGCACCTGGAATTGACTTGAAGATAAGTGTGAAGTTCGGCCATTTTAACGATTTTTAGGCTTGGTTATCACCGCCAAAGATTTTCTTTCTTTTAACAAACGTACCAAGTCTCTGAGATGTTCGTCCTCGTAATCCGACAATATGATCGCATTTAATTTTCCTTCTGCCAACCTTGATGCCGTTGTTTCGACATCAGACAAACTCTGTAATTGAACCTTGATTTTGTTTCCCGTAAAGCTATTGATAGTCACCGGCCTCAAGCCGTCGAAGTCGAAAAGCTCGATGTATTCTTTCCAGAAACCCTGGCAATAACTGGAAAGAATGCACTTCCGGCAATCGGAATGCTTGTTCTTGTAAAAATCTACCGCCGCTTTCGATCCCCATTCGAATTCGTGAAAAACGTCTTGGCCGACCACGCCGGATATTTTTTCTTCTCCAAAGGCCAAAGATTGAATGACTTTTTCCTCGAATCCGGGAATAATGCAAAGAGGAAACTGACCGCAAGCGGCGATATTGGTGTCGTATTTGTTCTCGTCCAAGAAAGACAAAGCCTCTATCAGGAAAGGCTTTAAAGAACTGAAGGGCACGTAAATCCATTTATTCAAAAGCGCATTTCCTTGGGGAAAAGGATAAGCCAAAGTGACGCTGCGGACTTCGGGAAAATCTTTTTTCAGGAAGGCGCAAAATCTCGGCAGATAACGGAAATTATCATTGGTGATCGCGTGATAAACCGACATTCTCCGGCCGCTTTCGACGATGTTGCGCATTCCTTCGATGGTTTTCAGAAACGTTCCTTTGGAAGCCGTTATTTTTTCGGAAATGACCGGGTCGTCGGAATGCAGGGAAACGCTGAATACCAATTTTTGTTTTTTATCCGCTTCGAAGATTTCGCCGGCGTAAAGCTTGTCGGCCATTCTCACCGCATTGGTAATGATGGAAATAGTGTTGAGATTTTTATGCTTTTCGGTATAATCTACGATTTCCGGTAAATCGCGACGCAATGTCGGTTCGCCTCCGGTAAACATGATATCCTCGCCTCCGGCATCTAGGAAATCTTTAATCACTCTTTTCGCTTCCCGGATATCCATCGAAGGAAACTTGTGTTCGTTTCCTTTGATTAGGCAAAAATTGCAGTTTTGGTTGCATTCGGCGCCCAAGTTGACATAAAGAATTTTCGGCGCGGAATCGGCTTTTCGGTCAAAAAATTCCCGCGTTTTTCCGACGATCACCTTTTTTATTTTTTGGCGTGATTGATCTTTCATTCTGGGGAATTCAAGAAATCGACGGCACAATGTCTGACGGCTTTTTCGACCGAAGCTTTACCGAAAATAGCCGGATACGGCTTCCAGATTCCGGCGCAGCGTCTATTCATCGCACAATTTTTACATACAGCGATTCTCGATTTGTGGATATCTTCGCAAAAATCGTCTTTATTCTCGAAACGCCGCGGGTTGTATCCGACCTGTTTGAATTCGTCCATCCGGCCTTGGGCGTCGAAGACGGTAACGCGTTGGTTTTGGGTAAGCTCCTTGCCCAAAACGCAAACCGGGAAATCGAAAAACTCGATCTGATCGAAATCCTCAGTGATCTCTCGCAGTCGGCGCATGCTTGATGAAAGAGTTTCGATGTCGACGGAGAGAATATCGTAAAATTGCTCGGCGTTGCCGAAAGGTATGAGATCGAGCACTCCCCAAACTTTTACGCCCAATTCGGAAATAAATCTGCCTGTTTCCAAAAGATCCCGGCAATTCAAGCGGCAGACAACCGTATTCACACTCAAGGCGATCTTTTCCTTGGTAAGGATATTCTTTATGCCGGAAACGGTTTGATCGAAAGAATCCGGGGTTCTTGAGACCGCGTTATGGATCTCCGGCTTAGAGCCGTAAAGCGTTACCGTGATCCTGTTCAATCCGGCATCCACGGCTTTATTCAAGAATCGTTCGTATCCAAGCATCCGGCCGTTAGTGCTGATGGCGATTTCCTCGAATCCGCTTTTTTTGGCCGCGGCTATCAATTCGAAAATATCCGGCCTGATGGTCGGTTCTCCGCCAGTAAACTCGATCCGCTTGTATCCGGATTTTTGGCCGGTCCGGATCATTTCCGTTATTTCCTCCGTGTCTTTGTCTTTATTGAATTTCGCCTGGGGCCGCAAAGAACAAAGCAGGCAATTGCTGTTGCAGGAGAATCCGGTCATGATGAGCCACAATTTATTTTGATCCATTTCTTTTCCTCGATTCTTTTATGGGACTGCTTTTTATCAAAACCGGAACATAAGGGTGATTTTTCTTTTCTTTGAGAAGAATTTTGCCGTTATTCGATATCTCGAAATATTCGGGCGTCATCAAGAGTCGATCTCCTTCTCTGATCTTTTCCTTAATTTCTTGCAGTTTTTTTAGATAAGAATCGTCGTTTTCCTGGTAAAAAGTGTCGGAAACCATTTGGATTTCCGGCTGTTCGTAACTAATCTCGGCATTCAGGAAATCCTTGTTTTTGAAATCTCCTTTCAAAAGAATCCGGTCGGCGCAACTCCAATATAAAGCGGCACAGTTTTTAAGCTTGTCTTCGGCCTCCAAAACAAATCCGGTCGTGACGCCCCTCAAGGCGTCTAAGATAGCGTCGACGTATTTTTTGCTCGGCCCGCAATCCAAACTGCAAGGAAAATGCGGTATCAAAGACAATACGAAGACGTTCAGCTGCCAGGCGATTTTTTTCGATCTTTTCAAGGATTCGACCGCCGGGTTGCGGAACCCGAAATTGTCCGGATTCCCGTCGTTGTTGTTCAGATAATCCCCGAAATCAAGACAGCAATCGGGATAGCCCATCAGTTTGCCGAAGCTCCGTCCGTAGCGGCTGTGGAGCATTTTCCAATGATAATGGGCCACGGCGCTCAAAGCCGCTTTTTGATCTTTGGCGATGCCGATAATCAGATTACCTTCGCGGGGATCGTCAAGGCTGATTTCCTGGAATATTCCCCTGGGGCTGTTGATGATGTATTTGCGCCGAGAAAAAGCCATTTTCAATCCTAAGTCAGAGCACAATTCTCCAAGTCTTTTCAATCTATCCGGAGTGGAGGCGTCATAAATGCCGGTATTGGCTTCAGCCATGGCTGGTTTGATATCGAAGACCACCCCGAAAAGCTCGATCGACGACAAATAAAACAACCGCCCCATTTCTTGGACTTTTCCGTAAATATCCGCTTTGTTTTCTAACTTGGCCATTTTTTATTTTTTCAGTTTGACGACTGGTCGAAACTCTTCCCAACCGAAAATGGCCGGGTATTCTCTCCAGGGGCCTTCGCAGATTTTGTCGTATCGGCAACGACTACAGTCCGGCCCTTTGGCTTTACCTTCGGTTTTGCGGTACTTTTCGTAAGACTTAATATCGATGTCGGCATCGAAAACATGCGCCTTGGGAATGATTTTTTCGGCGATATAGTCTTCGTATCCCGACATCAGGCAATAAGGAGTGGCTTCGGTCATGCAGGCCACGCCCGCTTTGATGCCGATGTCAAGCCCTTTTTTGACGTAAGGCATGACTTCGGAAACAATCGGAACATACTTTTTGATCGCTTCCGGATCTTCCGCGATCAAATTGTTGATATGCATAAAAGCGAATTGGAACTGATCGACGCGCAAATCGACCAGCAATTTGGCGAGCGCCGGCAGATCTTGGTAATTCAAACGGTTGATCACCGAATTAATGATCACTCTTTGATTTAAAGATTTCAGGTTTTTTATTCCTTGCGTGGTCTGCCCAAAGCTTCCCGGAGCCTGCGTCAGTCGATCGTGGAGATCCGCGGTTGATCCGTGCAAAGCCGGTCCGAATTCGTTGGCTCCGGCTTTGATCATTTCCTTGCAATAATCGAGGTAGGAAAAAATCCGCCCATTCGTTTGGATCTGGATTATTTCGTAGCCTATTTTTCTGGCGTGAGCCACCCATCTTATGAGTTCTTGCGGCCGGAAAGTCGGCTCGCCTCCGGTAAAAACCACTCTTTGACGGTTTTCCTTTCTGCCTTGAACCAACCGTTCTTTTACTTCGGCATCGTTAAGATTCGGGGTCGTCTCCCGCTTGTTTCCTTGGATGCAAAAAAGGCATTTGTTGTTGCACTCGAAACCGACTTTGATATCGATCGTATCTATGACAGGGCTTTTCACAGCCTCTATTTTAAGGCTTCCTAACGGATTTTGCCATTATGCGAATCAGCCAATGATTTCCTGGTTTTCGCCGTCTTCAGGCTCATTCCGGAATCGGTTTTGCCGAAAAAAATCCTGTCTTTACCCCGCACGCTGAAAAAATCGAGCGAGTCGGCCGCTGTTTCCGGCATGCCGAATTCTTCGATCAGTTTTTCCCGATCATTGATTAATTTCTCGGGAATCGGACGCGTCAGTTTGAAATGGATTTTTTCTTTTTTGAGTCCGGAAAGGAAATCGATAATTTCCCGATGTTTTTTGTGTTTGGATTCCGATACAAACCTCAAGAAGAAAATCGTCGGCTTAAAGCCTCTCCGATCTCGATGATTTTTGATTTTTTTAAACAGTTTCCGGAAATCGTCTTTATCGGGATCGATGACGATTATCGGATTGTCTTCTTCTCCGACAGCCAATCCTCCGGACCATAAAGACAAAGCTTTTTCTTTTCCTCTGTCATCCGTGATGAAAAACGGTTTAAGATCGTTCGACTCGCGCCTCGCCCGGAAAAGTAGGTATTTCGCCACTTCTTGTTTTCTTTTATCGCAGAGCGTTTTGTCGATCTTCATCAAATTGCCGGTGCTTTCAAAATGTTCGAAAGCGCAACCGGCGGCACAGACCCACTTCAAAAAGCATTTTTCGCATTCTTTGAAATGGTCGACCGTTCGTTGTCTCAGAGCCTTTTCTTTTTCCCGGTTAATCCGCAATTCGCTATTCCGGAAAACTCCGTAAAAAAACGGGCTGTTTTTCCGTTCGCCGGAGATGGAGCGGGAGCAGCAAGAAATTTCTCCTTCCGGCGTCACGTAAAAATTGGAGCGGCTCAATCCGCAGGCTCCGAATTTCACGCTGAAGTCGTTCGCTCTAGTGATAAAGCTGATCCCTATATCAAGGTAGTCGCTCAATTCTTCGGCCATCAAGAAATTATCCAGGAAATCCTTGTCGATTGGTTTTAATTTGTTCTTTTTGCTTTGTTTTGATTCGAAAAAAGGTGCGAAAAGAACTTCGCCTCGGTATCCCAATCGGTAGAAATATTCCAGGATTTCCGTTTGTCTTTTGACAGACAACGGATTGATAACGGATTTCAGTCTTATTTTTTCGGGATTTCCGGAAAGGAAATACTTGATGTTTTTTTCGAGCAAGGCGTGAGAGTGGCCTCCGCCGGATCGGCCGCGGGTGATATTGTGGATATCGGCCGGCCCGTCGCAGGAAACGGAAATCTTGTCGATATTCTCGAAGATCCATCTGGCCTTACGCTTATCGAAAAGCCCGTTCGTCAAAAGATACGTACCGAATTCCAAACCAGTGTTTCTTTGCTTATAACGGAGATATTCGACGATTTTTTTGATAAGGGGAAAAGCGAGCGTCGGCTCTCCTTCGCCGAAAAAAACAATGTTTATTTTTTTTGATTTTTTAGCGGCCTCATCGATCGTAGCTTTGGCAATCGGAAAATCCATCAATTTGCCGTTTTTGTGTGATTCCGCGGCATAGCAATAAAGACAGCCTCCGTTGCAAGCCGAAGAGACAAACAAAACCACCGCTCCCGGCTTATCGAGTTCTTTTTTACGAGGATGTTTTTCTTCTTTGAGGAAAAAATCCGGTTTTATTTGCGCGATGTTTAACGAATCGGATTTTTCGTCGTAAATCCCTTTAAAGCGGTTCCGCGGCATAAGCTAGTCGATGTTGGGAGAACAAGACGTGTGGGAAACATGGGAAACATGGGAAACATGGGAGGTATGCGAACCATGTGAAGAATGAGAAGAGTGAGACCCATGAGAGGAGTGTGAGGTATGAGATCCGTGAGACGAATGAGATCCATGCGATGAGTGGGAAGTGTGAGAACCGTGGGAACTGTGGGAGCCATGTGAGCCATGGGAAGAATGGGAGCCGTGGGATGAATGGGAGCTATGAGAAGAGTGTGATGAGTGGGAGCTATGAGAAGAGTGTGATCCATGGGAATTATGAGAAGAGTGGGATCCATGGGAATTATGAGAAGAGTGGGATCCATGTGAAGTATGAGAGCCGTGAGATGAATGAGAGCTGTGAGATGAATGGGATCCATGAGACGAATGCGAACCGTGTGAAGAATGGGAACCGTGTGAAGAATGGGAAGAATGCGAGGTGTGTTGACCCCTACCGGCAACGTTTTCGAATCGGCTTGTATGGTTGGCCGCGGCTGGCGGCGCCGGAATGACCGATTCATCTCCGGACTGGTGCTGTCCTCTTCCCGCGATATTTTGGAAATAACTCCGATGAGCCGCGGAAGCGACTTTGGTCAGCATGAATCCGAGCATCGCCAAACCCGCACCCATTTCAAGGACGTTCTTTTTGCTGATCTTTCCCTCTTCGCCGCTCAAAAACTTCTCTATCTTTTTTTTGAATACCGGCAGCTTGTTTTTCATAGGGAGTTCATTTGATGTTCAGCCACTTATTGAAGACTTCCGCGGCTTTTTTGTTTTTGAGTTTTTGGAAAAGATAATCGAACATCGCCGAGTGAAGCTTGCACCAATCGTTCGACGGCCCGGCCGGAAAAAGATTGCCGTAAATCATATAGTTCATCACCGGACAAATGCCGCAGTAGGGCTTGTAGACGCAGTGGTCGCACTGGGTGTTGTCGAGCGTCGAACAGGCAAGCAAAGTCTTTGTTTTTTGGCTGTTAACGATCTTCTGGTAATACTTGGCGGTGGTCATGCTTTTTTTGGACAAATCCGCCAAATCGCCCACGGCAAAGGTGTCGTCTCCGCACATCCGGCCTTCGTCGCAGGAATAAATC
>JAKJEF010000008.1 GCA_022705565.1 Patescibacteria group bacterium | reverse complement strand
ATCAATCGTTAATAAAGAGGACCTGAGACTTTATTACGACTCCCAATCGCTGAATGGAATGACGGATTATGCCTCCGTCATACCGATCATTCGAGACATAGATAAATATAAACATTTTCAGAACATTGCCATATCCGGTTTTCCTCTATGCGTTTTTCCGAGAGAGAATCAAGCTTGGACGGGTTTTGTTTCTCTGTTGGCGCCCCATCCGGACAATATTTTCGTTGAAAAATGCATGGGCTGTCGATTTAAACCAATGTGTTGCGGTGTGCCGGCGCCGTATATTTCCAAGTTCAGCGATATCGAGTTACGCCCTCCTTCCGATAAAGAATGCGGTCTTGTAGCAGATTTTAACAATATCGATCATATAAAATCTTATTGGGACGTAAATATCAATCATCAAAGGCATCATTATGATTTGTTTTTCAAGAATCTTCCCGGGAAGATTCTTGATGTCGGAACAGGATTCGGGGAATTCGTCAGTCTTGATCCGCAAAGGATAACCGGCATCGATAACGACCCGGATAAAATAAGTAACGCCATGGCCCGATCGTTGGGGCTTGATCTGCGATACGGCGACGCTTGCCGACTTGATTTTCCCGACAAAGAATTCGACGGAATTTTCTGTCTTTTTGTTTTGGAACATATGGTTTTCGAAGAAGCTAAAACGGCCCTGAAAGAGATGTCGAGGGTTTTGAAGCCCGGAGGAAAGCTCTTGGTGATCGCCGAAGGCAAAGACGGTTCCGATGGCTGGGGTAAAGAACGAACCACCAAATATACGTCTGAATCATTCGCCCTTTTGACGAAACATTGTCATTTTCGGCGACAGAAAATAATAAACGGCGCCTATGTCTTGCCGTACGCGGACTTCAACTTCGATGCTCCCGAAATCAAGTTTTCCGATAAGCAAATCGCCATCGGTTTGATGGCGGAAAAATAACGATAATCGCCTGTTTATCGGCGGGAGTTGGAGGAATCGAACCCCCGACCGCGGTTTTGGAGACCGCCGGTATACCACTTACCTAAACTCCCGGAAACCATTTCAGTCTATAAGCTGGCAGGAAATTTGTAAAACGTCTCCGAGGGCTTTTCGGCCCTAATCTGCTATAATGAATCCATGAAATGGTTTGACAAAGAAGAGGTTAAAGACAAAGAGAGATTGTCGGATTCGGAAATAGAGTATCTTCGTAAGCCGTCTTTCTCCATTTTCGGGCCTTTAAACATAATCGCCAGGAATCATTGGGACTTTTTTCTGACCGCTATGGGGTTAAGCATACTTAGCGAGTTCGTGGGCGACGAGGGGACCATGGCGTCTTTTGCTTTGGCTTGGATCGTTTTGGGATTTTACGCGTGGCTTTTGTATTTTGAGATCATGAACAGCCGCCGATTGGCTTGGAACAGGAACAAGTGGGGAAGCTTTAAGGATTTCCAGGACTCCGAGAATCGCTGGACACCTTGGGGTTATCTTATGTTCGCGATCATTATTTTGACTTTCGCGGGCAGTTTTATCCAGGGATTTCTCGAAGTATAGTTGATAATAAATAAAAACGCCCCAGAAAGGGCGTTTTTAGCGTAAGGCCGCTATTGGAAATACTTGTTGAACTCCCGGATCAAAGTCTGGGCTCTTCGGTTCTGGCTGTTGATTTGCTCCACCTCGGCATTGACCTCCTCGAGAATGGAGGCGGTTCCCGCATCAAAATCCTTCGGAGAATTGCTTAGGAATTTCAAACGTAGATGCTCCAAAAGAGTCTGTAAGCCGTCGTTGTAGCTCATCAGTTGGTTTACGAGAGTCATTTCCGCGGAAATGGCCTGCAAGCCGGCGGCCTGGGCCGGGACCGAATCGATCTCGCCGAGACCGGCGATCATTTTCTGAAGCTCGGAAAGAAGTCCAACGCATTTTTCTCTTATCTCGTTGTTCCTCTTGATTTCCGTAATGACGAGATCAACGGCCTCGTAATAATTCCCGGCTTTGTCTTCACGGCTGATCGCCTCCAGGTTGGCCGCGGCTTCGCCGGAAAGGCTGGTGATCTCTTCGGCGATGGTTGAACTCGCCGTCTTGGCTTCGAGAAGCTCCGGAGGGAATTCTATCTTTTTTTCCGAAGCGTAGAAAAACAAAAAAACAGCGGCGATAACCATGACCAGTCCGGAGATTTTGAGCCAGAAAAGCGCCTGTTTCTTCAGCATATTCACCATATATTATGGGATTTCTTTACAATAATCAAATCTTCGACTAACCTGAAATAAGTCGCGAAAATGTTCCGCGATCAAGGTAAAAGCGGGATTAGTATAGTGGTAGTACGCTACCTTGCCAAGGTAATGGCGCCGGTTCGATTCCGGTATCCCGCTCAAAAAAAGAGGCGGCCGATATCATCGGTCGCCTCTTTTTCTTTAGCGCCCTCGGGAGGAATCGAACCCCCATTAAGAGATTAGAAGTCTCCGGTTCTATCCATTGAACTACGAGGGCATAGTTCTTACGCTTTTTTGGAAAGCGTGTGCCCCCGCGAGGAATTGAACCTCGATTGACGCGTTAGGAGTGCGCCGTTCTATCCGTTGAACTACAAGGGCTTTGACAAAGCCATTCTACAACACTTTTTTCGAGATTGAAAAGCCGTCCCGAAAATGCTAACCTGATTTTATGCCGTGATAGCTCAGTGGTAGAGCGCATCCCTGAAGAGGATGGCGTCGGGGGTTCGATTCCCTCTCGCGGCACAGATATACTTTATCGGCCGCGAGCCGGGCCGCGACAAGAACTAAATCGGAGAGTAGTATAGTGGTAGTATACGTGCTTTGGGAGCACGCGGTCCGAGTTCGATTCTCGGCTCTCCGACAGGCGATTTGCTCTTCGGGTATTTTTTTGTAGAATACAGAAGCGATGGTGGCCATAGCTTAGTGGTAAAGCTCCGCTCTGTGGAAGCGGCGATACGGGTTCGATTCCCGTTGGTCACCCCAAAGAGAATAGCAAGCTCCTTAAAGAGTCTCCCCCGGCGGCCTTTATGCTGTATCTACATTGTATTGACAGAGATATAGATTGTGTATAATATTGGTATATGAGCACAACTCTTCAAATTCGTCTTGATAAGAAAACCAAAGAAAAAGCCCGAAAAACTTTTAGTTCCATGGGACTGGATATGTCCTCCGGAATCAAATTATTCCTCACCAGAGTAATTAATTCGCAGTCTATCCCTTTTCCGGTTTTGAGTGCCGAACATTGGTCGGCCGCCAAGAAGAAAGAAATGATTACCCAAGCCAGAGAAGCCTTAAGAAGTGGTCGTAGTTTTCAAACCGCCGAAGAGCTTCATCGAGATATTCTCGCCAAATAAGAGAATATGTACAATATAAAAGTCACCAGAGCTTATCGCAAATCCTACAAACGCGTATCTAGATATAAGAATTTCAATGCAAGGCTACTTGATAAGGTGATTAATGCTCTTGCTAAAGGAGAAAAATTAGACGCTAAATATAATGACCATCGGCTTACAGGCGATCTAAGAGACTATCGGGAATGCCACGTTTCAAACGATATGCTTTTGGTCTATCAAAAACGCGACGATATTCTCGTTTTGTTATTAGTAGATATTGGCTCTCACGCTTCTTTGTTTAATAAATAATTTATGTCTGACATCGATCAAAAACCAAAAGTAGGAGTGGGAGTAATGGTTTTTAAAGACGGGAAAGTTTTACTTGGTAAAAGAAATGATGACGCGGAAAAAGCGTCGAGCGAACTCCATGGCGAAGGCACCTGGACCATGCCCGGAGGAAAATTGGATTTCGGAGAAACGCTGAAAGAAGCCGCTTGCCGCGAAGCCATAGAAGAAACAGGGATTAAACTCAATAAACTGGAGCTGATCAGCGTCACCGACGAGATTCTGACCGATAAACATTTCGTAACCGTCGGCTTCTTGTGCGAGGATTTTGACGGAGATCCGCGAGTAATGGAGCCGGAAGAAATCACCGAATGGCGATGGTTTGATCTGAACGATCTACCGGAAAAAGTCTTTCCGCCGAGCGCCAAAATCATCAATAATTTTCTCGAGAAAAAGATTTATCGATCGTAAGAAAAGCCGCCTTTATGGGGCGGCGGGTCGAAGGTTTCAATCCTCGGTTCTCAACTGAATCTTGCACAGCTCTTCGATGCGAAGCGTCAGTTTCTCTTCTTTGGCGAACAGTCTGAGCGCGACGAGCTTGTCGTCATCGGTCATGCCGTTATATTCCTTGGGCCTCGGGCTGATGTGCCGTTCGTAGACTTGAGCTACCGACTGGAGCTCTTCGTCTCCGAGCGCGCAATAGGTGATGAAATGAAGCGCGCTGCAGCTCTCGGTCTTAACGAGATAACCCGATATTTCCTCGATCATCTGGTTTCTAGTCAAGCCTTGCGGAGATCGCTCGAGAGCCCCTTCGTCGTAAAGCGTCTGATAAAGACGTTCTATCGGTTGGGGCTTTTCATACGGCAAAGACATATTAATTCTCCTTTCAAGGTCCTTTGTAGTCGGATTCTATTATGGTTGTTTTTCTAAGTCAATGCTCAATTCGTGATCATCCGGAAAGTGGAACAATTCCTGATGTCGTTTGATCCCAAGATATATTGGATCAGGCGTTCGTTTCCCAAGCCGTAGCCGGCATGGGGTTTGGTCTTTTTGGATTTGACGAGATCGAGATACCAGCCGAAATCGTCCAAGGTTCCGCCGCGTTCCTTGTGAAGCCGAAACATATTTGATTCGAGCAAGCGTTTTTCGAGCTTTTCTCCGTTTGGTTCGCGGACGGCCGACCCTACCCCTTCTCCGGCGAAAGGAAAGATCAAATCGGCCGAAAGAACCACTCGCGGATCTTTTTCCGATACCTTCATGTTGAAGAACTTTATTTCTTTCGGATAGCGCATGATGAATACCGGCCGCGGCTCGTTCTCTTTTGCGTTCATAATTTTGACGACCGTCGCTTCATGATCGGCCTTCAGATCGTTGCCCCATTGGAGTCCGGGAAATCCGTTTTTCCGCAAGAGATTCAAAGCGTCTTCGTAGTCGATTCTCCAAAACGGTTTTTCGAGGCTTTGGGAAAAATCTTCAACATCCCGGTTGTATTCTTTCTCGAGCGCTTGGCTGTTCTCTTCGATCGCTCTTCTTGTCATGGCTTTGACCGACGCTTCGATGCGTTGAAGTAGAACCTCGTACATTCTTTCTTCGTCGTATTCGGCGGCATCTTGATCGATGAGGCTCCAATCGAATTCTTCTTCGATCAGCATGAATTGCCGCAAGTGCCTCGGATCTTCGCTTTCCTCATCGCGGCCGCTGTGGATGATGGTGTACATTCCGGGAAAGCACTGGAGCAGCTGTTCGAGCGATAATTGTCCGGTCTGGGTGAAGAACAAAGGAATATTCATCCGGTTTTCCACCCTGAAAAGCGTGTCCACGTTTTCGCAGGCGCCGGTGATGCCGACCATGTGCGGCACCTCGGCGTAGGTGAGCCCGGATTGACGATAATGGTCGTGGCTGGCGCTGAAAATGGAATTATTGATCTTGATTAGGTTTCTGAAATGGTTGATGTTCATGAAGGTTTTTTGTTTGTAATCCGATATTTCCGGCGGTCGTCGTTTTTATTAGATCGGCGGCGGAATCGGCGCGAACGCTTCGCGAGTCAAAAAAAATGAGCCGATCGGCTCATTTCTGGAAATGGATTTGTATGGATAATGCGGTTCTGGTTTTCCTTGTCGCCCAGGCACTAGGAGTAATTTTATGTTTGACGGGAATCGATGCAAGAGCTCGGCTGTGGATAATTATTCGGACTTTTGCTTCCGAAGAAAATTGTTGTATTCTTCCTATATATGAAATATCCAAAGCTTTGGAATCTAGTCAAAAAAGAAGAAAAGAGACAGGCTCGAGACATCGATCTTATCGCTTCCGAGAATTACGCTTCCGACGAAGTGAGAGAACTTTTGGGGTCGGTGTTGGTTAATAAATACTCCGAAGGTTATCCGGGAAAACGTTATTACCCGGGAAACGAGTATTACGATGAAATCGAAAAACTGTGCCAGGAAAACGCCTTAAAAGCTTTCCGCTTGAATCCCTCGAAATGGTCCGTGAATGTTCAGCCTTATTCCGGCTCTCCGGCGAATTTCGCGGTCTACGGCGGGCTTTTGGAACCCGGAGACACGATCTTGGGAATGAAGCTCGCGGCCGGAGGCCATTTAACCCACGGCCACAAGGTTTCTTTTTCCGGAAAATTCTTTAATTCGGTTCAATACGGCGTTAATGAGAAAACCGGGCTTATCGATTACGACGAGATCGAACGTCTGGCCGCAAAACACCGTCCGAAGATAATCGTCTCCGGCATTTCCGCTTATCCCCGAAAAATCAATTTCAAGCATATCGGAGAAATCGCCAAATCCGTCGGTGCTTACCATATGGCCGACATTTCCCATATCGCCGGATTGGTTTTAGCCGGACTCCATCCTTCGCCTTTTCCGTATAGCGATGTCGTTACGACAACTACCCATAAAACTTTGGCCGGTCCAAGAGGGGCGATCATTTTTTCCAAGAAAGAAATTTCCGAGAAAATCGATAAAGCGGTTTTTCCCGGACTCCAAGGCGGTCCGCACAACAATGTCACCGCGGCCAAATGCCAGATGTTCTACGAAGCCCAAAAGCCGCAATTCAAGAAATACGAGGAGCAAATCCTGAAAAACGCCAAAGCTTTGGCCGAAGAGTTGAAAAAACTCGGATTCGACTTGGTGACCGGAGGCACGGACAACCATTTGATGCTTTTGGATTTGAAGAATTTCAATATCGATGGACTGACCGCGGAAAAACTGCTCGAGAAAAACGATATTCTCGCGAACCGGAACAGCATTCCCGGAGATGTTTCGGCTTTCAAGCCGTCCGGAATCAGAATCGGCACTCCGGCGGTCACGCGCCGCGGCCTGAAGGAAAAAGACATGAAAGCGATCGCCAAGAAGATTTACGATATTTTGAAAAACAGAAGTTAGACAAAAAAATACCGCCCGACACTCTGTTTAGAAAGTGGTGGGCGGCTTCGGGCCACTAGGACCGAGGATACTGGCGTCTTTCCGCCGCTCGCCGGCGACTGAGATCCTGATACGCCTTTGAATTCTGGCTATAACTAGGATTCTTATCGTCGATGTAGCGTTCCAATACCGTTTCAGTATGGAGAAACGCAGACGCATCATCAGAAAGGCGTTCTTGGCTCTTTCGTCTTCTGCGAACGTCAACGATATTTAAAGAAAGAACTTCCATTAATTTCACCTCCTATATTTTAATAAATACCATATTTTATAAGTTTTGGCAAGCGAACTAAGATTCTTTAAGACAAAGCTTTTGTAGGCTATGCTTATTTTATGACCCCGCTTAACGGCTCTTTGATCAGCCGGGATATTTACGAACGGATTAAGCCAATTGTCCCCGAAAACAAGTTTTTGGCCGCGATCCTCGTCGGCGACAATCCGGCTTCTTTGAGCTTCGTTAAAAAACAAAAACAGCAGGCCGCGGAAAAAACCGGTATCGATTTCCGGGTTTTTGAGTTTCCGGAGAGCGTTTTGGAAAAGGACTTGGTTTCCGCAATCCAAAACCTGGCCGCCGATCGAAATTGCGGAGGAATCATTGTTCAGCTTCCTTTGCCGGATCATTTGGACAAGCAGGCGATTCTCGACGCGGTGCCGCGAGAAAAAGATCCGGATGTTTTGAGTTCGGAATCGATCAAGCTTTTCCGGGAAGGGAAGTCTTTGGTTCTGCCTCCGGCCGTCGGAGTCGTCAAAGAAATCTTGGATTTTCAGAAGATCGATATTAAGCAAAAATCCGCGGCCATAATCGGTTTGGGATTCCTGGTCGGCCGGCCCGTAAGCGATTGGCTTCGTGGCAAATGCCGCGAGCTTTTCTTGATAGACAAAGGAGATGATTTTTCTCCGGTCAAAACCGCGGACATCGTGATTTTGGGAACCGGCGTTCCGGGAATAGTCAAAGAATCGGAAGCGAAGCCCGGTGCTTTGGTCATCGACTTCGGATACGGAAAAGATAAAAACGGGAAACTGAAAGGGGATTTCATGGTCGCCGACGCGGAAACAAAAGAAGGATTTTATACACCCACTCCCGGCGGCACCGGTCCCGTTCTCGTGGCCCGACTGCTTCTCAATTTCTGCGAATTGAATCAAAATCCCGGAAATTAGATTTCCTGAATTCATGGCCTACGGGAAAGATGCTATAATAACTCCAATATAAAAGAATTTCTTCACCAAACCATGATCAGCCATAAAAACACCTCAAATCCGGGGGGAGGGAGGGTTAAAGGATTAACTTTTCTCCAAAAAACCCTTATCGCAGCTTTATTTATCTTTGCCATCGAAAAATCGGTGGCTTTTGCTTGGCAAAACCCGACTCAAAATCCTCCCGGTGGCGGAGGAAGCTTTGTAATCGAGTCCGGTGCTCCCGTAAACACGATTTACATCAAAGCTGATGGGAAGGTGGGGATCGGCACCTCAACTCCGGGAGCCAAACTAGACGTTGTCGGCGGAATGATAAAAATACCCAAAGCCACGGATACGGACAATGGTTCGCCTGGTTTGGTATATGTTGCAAACGACGATTTCTTGTTCAATGGTTCTTATATCAACCATTATGGATTCGGTTTCCATAGTCCGGATTCGGGAACCCCGGGTTACACCGGAGCTTACATGTCCGGCTATTACGGATTGGATCTTTTTACCGGAGGACAAAGTAGAGTACATGTCTTACAAAACGGTAATATTGGAATAGGGACTATCAGCCCGGTTCAGTTATTGGAGGTTTCCGGTACAAACGGTAAGGGCATATCTCTAACGAATACATCCGGTTACGGCAATACTTCCAATATCGATTTCTACGGTTTCAACAATACGTCTCTTATAAGAAGATTCGCCTCGATTCAAGGCCTGGTCACGGGAGAAGATACTCAAAATGGCGATATAGGGGCGATTCTTTTTTCGACCAAGCCACTCCTTGGTGATACTAGCTTGACGGAAAGAATGAGGATTACCTCTGGAGGTAACGTCAATATCGGAACGACGGCGCCTTTTATAGGGCAATTGAATGTAAATAAAGCTAACGTCGGAGCTCTCGGCGGAGATCTATGGATAACCAATGCCGCAGCCAACACCACGGGTAATTCGGCTCGTCTTTCCTTCGGCCTCGATAACACTACCGATACTACTTCAAACGCTTATATCCACGCATTATTAACCAATAGTTCCGGCTATTTGACAGATTTGGCTTTTGGCACATATGGAGGGGGATCGTTATCCGAAAGAATGAGAATCACTTCAGAAGGTAATGTCGGTATCGGAACCGTATCTCCCGGAGCCAAATTAAATGTCGCCGGCGGCGATATTAAAATGGGCGACGCCTCAAACCCGAGAGGACTTAATATTCTGCAACATTATTTATCTTTGGGCGAAACGGAAAGCGGAGCGAGCACCATCTTGGGAAACAACATTAAAGTCACCGACGGAGTAGACGAAACCGTTCAAGTGAGCGCTTCCGCCGCCGACGGCCCCACTTATCTCAGGTTGAATTATTCCAATGGCATTACTTTCCACCGAATCGCTCCGGCGGCTGTCGGCACCCAATATGCTTCTTCGACCGGGGAATTGATGAGAATAACGACGGCCGGAAACTTAGGTATCGGCACCACCGTCCCCGCAGCCAAACTCGCCATAAACGGCGGTCTCCACGTCGGCGGCGACTCCGACCCCGGAGATAATAATGCCTTGATCGACGGCACCTTAACCGTCACCGGAAACTCCAATACCTGCAATATGGTTTCTTACACCGGAGGCGGAGGTACCACCCAGTGTCCCGCCGGCTTCTACACCTGGTCCGGTGTCGCCTTAACTTCGGGTTACATGCTCTGCTGCAAGGTGAGTAATCCGATATAATGTAAAAGACAGCGGCTGTGTGGCCGCTGTTTTTGTCGATAGATTATTTGTTCTTTTTTTCCGCTTCGTCGAGCGCTTCCCGGGTTTTCTTTTCTATTTCCCGGAAAAGCTTTTTGTCTTCTTTTAATCTGGCCTTGGCCGCTTCGGTGCCGACTCCCAGTTTTTCTTCCCCGAAAGAATAAGTGTTTCCGGATTTCTTGATGATTCCCTGGCCAATGGCCACGTTCATCACGTCTCCTTCGTATGAAATGCCGTCCGCGAACATGATGTCGAATTCGGCTGTCTTGAAAGGCGCCGCCACTTTGTTTTTGGCCACTTTGGCCCGGACGCGGTTGCCGACCACTTCTTCTCCCTTTTTGATCTGAGCGATCCTTCGGAGATCGATCCTGATCGTCGAATAGAATTTCAAGGCCCGGCCGCCGGGAGTGGTTGTCGGTTCGCCGTAGCCCATCATCCCGATTTTCTCCCGAAGCTGGTTGATAAAAATGATCAAGGTTTTGGACTTGTTGGCGATGGCCGTGATTTTTCTCATGGCCTGGCTAATCATTCTCGCCTGGAGTCCGATGAATTGGTCTCCCATTTCTCCCTCGATTTCCGCTTTCGGGGTGAGAGCGGCCACGGAATCGACGACGATAACGTCGATCATTCCGGACCTGACCAGACTTTCCATAATATTCAGGGCTTCTTCGCCGCTGTCCGGCTGTGAGAGAAGAAGTTCGGAAACCTTAACCCCGATTTTTTTGGCGCGATCCGGATCGAGCGCGTGCTCGGCGTCGATAAAAGCGGCTTTGCCTCCGGCTGCTTGGGCTTCGGCGATGACCTGGAGCCCGAGCGTGCTTTTACCGGACATTTCCGGCCCGAAAATCTCGACGATTCTTCCTTTGGGGAAACCACCGACACCCAAGGCTCGATCCAAAGAAAACGATCCGCTCGCGATCACCTCGACGTCGGCTCTCTTGGTCTCGCCGAGCTTCATGATCGATTCTTCGCCGTATTTTTCCCGAAGCGACTCGACGAGCGCGTCGAGGGCTTTAGACTGATCTTCTTTATTCGATAATTTCGTCTCCTTGGATTTCTTCTCCGATTTCATAGATAATCTGTCTTTGTATTTTTGTTTCCCGACCGAGAAACCTTTTTATTTTGAATTCGAAAGTGTTGATTCCCTGTTCGAGCGGCACCTGCTCGCTGAAAGCGCCGGTCGAATCCGGATAGATCGGTTCGCCGTTCAATTCGAGGGAATCCTTGGGATCGATCCGGCCTTCGATCCCTGCCATGGGCGCATAGACGATCAAGGCGGTCTCCGGAAGATTGACCTCGATGCTCGGTATCCCCAAAATATCCTTTATCTTGAAAGAAACAGCGATAACCAAACAAAGTACCAATACCGCCGGAATCAACCAGCGGCTCGCCGGTTTTTTGATGGCGAATCGGTTCGACGGCAAAGAATCTTCTTTACCCGAAGTCTTAACCCCTAGTTTCTTGTAGGCGCTGTAGAGCCCGGTCGGGTCGACTCCGGCTACTTCGGCGATTTTCAGCAAATAACCGCGGACATAAGGCTCGGCCGGCAGATTTTTGGAGTCATTCTCCATGAGGGCAAGGAGGTATCTTTTGGGGATATTGGTCGCTTCGCCCAGCTTGTCGATATTGAGTCCCTGGCCGGCCATCAATTCTTCCATTAATTCGGCCAAGGTTTTTTCGTTGTATTTTTCGTTATCCATTATCTTCGTGGTGTTCGATCTGGTCGAGATATACTTCTCTCGGTTTGGCTCCGTCTCCAGGGCCGATAATGCCCTTGTCCTCCATGATATCGAGGAGCCGCGCAGCCCGAGCATAACCGATTTTCAGCCTTCGCTGCAAGAGCGAGGCCGAGGCTTTTTTGGCTTCGGTCACGACCTCCAGGGCATCCGGATAAAGCTCGTCGTCCGTGTCGTTTTCTCCCCCGAAATCGAAAACCGCCGCCCCGGGATTGGAACCGGAATCGTCGACAATAGCCCGCATTTCCGGCTCATTGTTTTCGGAGATGAATTTGGCCACAGCCTTGATCTCGCCTTCGGTAATATAGGTGCCTTGGATTCTTTTCGGCTTCGATAAATCCGAGGTCATAAAAAGCATGTCTCCGCCTCCCAAAAGTTTTTCCGCTCCGGCCATGTCGAGGATGGTCCGCGAATCAACCTGACTCGCCACCTGAAGGGCGATCCTCGTCGTGATATTCGCCTTGATAAGCCCGGTGATGACCTCGACCGAAGGCCGCTGGGTGGAGACGACGAGATGAATACCGGTCGCCCTCGCCATCTGGGCGAGCCTCACGATCGAACTTTCTATTTCCCGGCCGTAAGCGGCCATAAGATCGGCCAATTCGTCGATGACGATGACGATGTAATTCAGGGGTTCGTCCTTATGGACGGCGTTGTAGCTTTGGATGTCGCGGTTGCCGCTTTGCATCAGAGTATCGTAGCGGTGATCCATTTCGGAAATAGCCCAACGGAGCGCGGCCACGGCTTTCTTGCCTTCGGTGATGACCGGCGCCACGAGATGGGGGAGTTTGTTATAGGCGGTGAGCTCGACCCGTTTCGGATCGATCATGATGAATTTCAAAGTTTCCGGAGAGTTTTTGTAAAGCAAAGAAACAATCAAGCTGTGAATGACGACGGATTTTCCCGAACCCGTGGCTCCGGCGATGAGCAAATGCGGCATTTTGGCAATATTCGGCATAACCGGATCCCCGGAAATTTCCCTTCCCAAAGCGAAAGTCAAAATACTCGAGCTTCCGAATTCCGGATAAGCCATGAGGCTTCCCAGTCGGACAATGGCCGCGGATTTGTTCGGTACTTCGATGCCGACCAAAGACTTACCCGGAATGGGCGCTTCGATCCTCAAAGGATGGGCCGCCAAAGCCAAAGCCAAATCTTGGTTTAAGGCAGTGATCCTCGAAAGCTTTACGCCTTCGGCCGGTTTCAAAGTGTATCTTGTCACCTTGGGGCCGATGGTGATTTCTCCCATTTCGACCGGTATTCCGAAACTCTCGAGCGTCCGCCTGATGATGTTGGCGTTCGCCCGCAAATCTCCGGCCGTGGGCTTTTCGTTTTGGCTGTTCAAAAGATCGAGCGGCGGCGGAACATAATTCTTGAAACTTATTTTTTTGCCGCTACTGGGTTTTTTGGTTTCACCGAATCCTTCCGGCTCTTTCACTTCGAGTTCGGCTTCTTTGGGTTTTTCGGTTTGTTTTTCTTCGGCCATGGGAGAAATTATCCTGGATTTGTTTTCGGAGACGGTTTCCGGAAAAACCGGTTTGATTGTTCCGATTTCGGATTTTTTCTTGAGGAAAGAAAACTTGAGCGGAATGTCGAGGGTGATGATGACGCTGATGATGAAAACGCTCACCGAAATGATAATCCCGGCGATTTTCCCGAAAGGAATCTCAATTGCCCCGAAAATATTGCCGGCGGCTCCGCCTTTTTCCGGATAAAGAATATCAAGTAGGCTAAGTCCGGCAATAACGAACAATACGGCGCCGAAAAAGGCATTTTGACCGAATTCTCTTTTTTCTCCGGAAGTGAGAAAACCGATGCCCAAAATGGCGAAGATCGTCGGAATAAAGTAGTAGCCGACCCCGAAAGCAATGGAGAGATTATGGAAAAGAAAATCTCCGACCGGTCCGGCCTTGGCTCTTGAGGCGAGGAATAAAATAGCCGAGAGTCCGCAAAAAGCGACTCCGACAATGCTTCTTTTAACCTCCGGACTAAGAGTAAGTCTGTTTGGCTTGGGCTCGACCGGCTTTTGCTTGCGATGCTTATTCTTGGACATAAACAGGCTCATTATATAGTAAAAATCAAGAAAAATGAATTGGTCTTGACAAGGTGGACAAAGTGTGCTATAGTTAAAATATAATATAATAAGAGTTCCTTAAGGAGGTAAAGGGATTGAAAAAGTTCGAGGCATTACTCAACTCCGTCGTCGAAGCGGACAAAAGGGATCAAGAGGCTAAGAAAGAGGCGTCGGAAGCGGCTAGAGCCGCTTACTTTGCCGCTTACCGTGCCGCCGATGCATCAATTTCTGGTTCAGTCAAAATCACTCTTCCTAACGGAGGATGGATCTCCGTTTTTAGAGGAGGAGCAGTTATTACCTCTAGTTCTCGCGCCGTTTGCGCGGCGGAGGTATTAATGAACAAAGACGTAGGCCGTTTTTTTGCTGCAGCTGTGGCTGCGGCTGAGAAAGACGAGCTTCAAATCTCCATCCCCGCCTTTTCCTAGATTTCGTTCTTTGGCCCGCAAGCAATGCTTGTGGGCCGTTTTGTTTTTAAAAATCAAAACCATACGGTCTCATCTTCGTCAAAATGATAGAGATGGGGCTTTTCTATTACGAGCCCCGTTCCTAAGACATGTCGACTATTATCCTGCGTTAATCCGCGGGATAGTTTTTATTAGAATCTGTTTTTGACAACCCGTTAGGGGCATGTTACTTCTATCCATAAGAATGGTCTTTAAGGAGGAAGAATAATGAGCGTAACTTCGGATATAAGTCCCGATAGGTTGTTCCTGGAGAGCATTTTAGACATCGTCAAACACAACAAGGTTACCGTGTCCGTGGATGAAGCGTTTTGGGAAGAAGGTGATTTTTATCTTGTGGGCCAGGATTTCGAACAAGATAATTTCATCAAACTTCCGTCAAGAGAGTTCCTTTTTCTGCTACAAGACTTGGCGGATGTCGCTGCTTTGTTCGACGAACCAGTTTTCATCATCGAGGGCAAAATTCCCGAAGAGTCTATGTTGTCTGAACGGGATTGCATTATCCGCAAGAGGGCGATTATAGCGCTTTGGAGAATCAGCTCCGAGATTCCGGCCGGTCAAATAGGCCTTGTCATTCACGAGGCGGAGGGAAAGGCTTGGATCGGCCGTTACCGGCTTCAAAAGTTTCGGGAAATAATGGCCAAAGCATCTTTGTCTTATAGGCTGATCACTTGTGAAGACGCTCAGAGGATTTGTTGTTATCGTCATGAACTTTGATGGAATCGAAGTCCCCTGTATTCGTTTACGGGGTTTTTTATTCAAAAGATTGAATTTTTCCGAAAAACCCGTTATTCTTCAATATCTTAAATCTATGAAAGACATTATTGTTATCGATATCGAAACCAAAAACACCTTCGCCGACGTCGGCGGCGACGAGCACATTGACGAACTCGAAGTTTCCGTGGCCTGCGTCTATTCCTACAACGAAAACAAGTTCCGGAGCTTTTGGGAAACGAACATGGAAGAGCTCGGAAACCTGCTCAAGGAATCGGGATTGGTTGTCGGATTCAGCATCAACCGCTTCGATCTGCCGGTTCTGGACCGCTATTTTCCTTTTTCCACCAAGGCTTTGAAGCGCCTCGATCTTCTCGAGGAAATCGAGTTGAGTTTCGGCAGCCGCATCGGACTCGATCTCTTGGCCCAGACGAACATCGGGCTTTGCAAAACCCATCACAGTTTGGAGGCCATCAGGCTTTGGAACGAAGGCCAGCACAAAGAACTCGAGAATTATTGCCAGAACGACGTCAAATTGACCAAGGATTTGTACGAATTGGCCAAAGATCAGGGATATCTTCTCGTTCCGGACAAAAAAACCGGAGAGATCGCCAAAGTCAGCCTTGATTTTTCCCGGGTCATCCGCGATCTCGAATCCGCGCCCTCGAGCCTTTTCTGATTTTGTTTTTCCGGGTTTCGGTTTAAGCTCATAATATGAAACGCGTTTATTTGGACTTTGCCGCGACCACGCCTCTCGACAAAGCGGTCTTCAAAATAATGAGGCCGTATTTTTCCGAATATTTCGGCAATCCGGGAGCGATCCATTCTTTCGGGCAGGAAGCGATGAAGGCGATCGATCAATCCCGGGAAAAAATAATCCGGCTTTTGGGAGGAAATATTTTGGAGGATTTCAGGAACGTTATTTTTACCGGTTCGGCCACCGAAGCCAACAATCTGGCTTTGCGTGGAAGCGTCAAGGAATTTTACAATCTGAAAAGAAGCGACAAATATCTTCCGGTAAAAATAATCGTCTCCAACATGGAGCACGATTCGGTCCTAAAAACCGCCGAAGACTTGGAAGCCGAAGGAATCGAAGTCGTTTATCTTCCGGTCGACAGAAAAGGTCTGGTCGACATCGGAAAATTAAAAGCCTCTCTCGATCAAAGAACAGCTTTGGTTTCGGTTCACTACGTCAACAACGAAACCGGCGTCATGGAACCGATTATGGAAATCGGGAAAATCATAAAAAGTTTTCGCGAGAATCTGGGAAGCAAAGAAATTTTTCCGCTTTTCCATTCGGACTGCGTCCAGGCTTTCCAGTATTTCGATTGCTCCCCGAAAACTATCGGCGCCGATCTCATCACCTTATCCGGACACAAGATGTTCGGTCCGAAAGGTGTCGGAGTTTTATATTTCGACCGAATCGTTTCCGGAAGGGAACGCCAGGCCGGAAAGATCATCGGTCTGAAGCCGATTCTTACCGGCGGCGGACAAGAGTTCGGTCTCCGTTCGGGAACGGAAAACGTTCCGGGAATAGTGGGGTTGACCGCAGCCGCGGAAATCAGCGACCGAAAAAGAAAAGAATCTTTCAAAAAAGTTTTGGGTCTCCGCGATTATTTCGCGAAAAACCTGAAAACCCTTGACCGGAAAATCACTTTGAACACTCCGCTCGAAAAAAGCAGCCCCCATATCTTGAATATCCGTTTTCAAGGAATAAGCTCCGAAGAAATGATCGGTCGGCTCGATTTGTTGGGTATCGCTGCTTCGGCCGGCTCGGCTTGTTCGAGCCGTAGCTTGACCTTATCCCACAGCCTTCTTGCCACGGGCCTGCCGGAAAAAGAAACGGCCGAAAGCGTCCGTTTCAGCTTCAGCCGGGAAACTAAAAAATCCGACCTTGCGGCCGGACTCAAAGCCATCAAGAAAATACTCGAAGGATAAGAATCATTCTTCCGGGGTTTTGCTTTCGGGTTTCAAGGCGTCGATCAACGGCTTGGATTCGATTCCCAAAATAGAATTCAATTCTTGGCGATAGGTTTCTTTTTCTATTTTCCGATCGCCGATGATCAAAGTCGGCGTTGTTTTGATATTGTAGATTTGGGAAAGGATTTTGATGATGGAGATGTCTTTATTCGAGACGTCGAAGGAATAAATCATGATTTCCGGATATTCCTGCTTGATCTGCCGAAGCACTTCTCCCTGGTAGACGCAATCTACGCAGGCCCGGTCGAAAAAATAAAGAATGGTCGTGTATTCCTTACCGCACTTTGTTTCTATCTGCTTCAGGGTGAAAAAGTCGCGGATCTCCATCAGCCAGTAGCTCACTTTCATGTTGACCACCTGGGGGTTGTCGGTCGGCAAGCGGTTCGCCACCGATTCGAGTTTCTGGCCGAAAACGTCGGTTTCGTTGGTGAAGTTCAAAATCTGCTCCTCGTACATTTCGCAGCTGACGCTCGAAGTCTTGTCTATCAGGGTAAGCATCTCGAGGGAGTTCCATTCGGATTGAAGGGCGAGGACATCGTTTTGGAGATCTTCTAGCCGCGAGCGGCTCAACCTTTCGCTGAAAGCGAATCCGGCGATGAAAATGGTAAAGGAAATGGCAAAGGCCGCGGCGAATTTGAACAGACTGAATTGTCTTTTGGTTTTATCCATGGGTTATTTGTGCCAAGCGAGTTTTCTGTGAGTCAGTTCGTAGAAAACGGTGATGGCCCAGAATCCGAGCACGAAAAGAGGGTAATAAACGAGAAGATAGGGAACGTAGAACAAGGTCATGTTTTTGAAATCCTTGGGCGAATATTTACGGATGAAATATAGCGAAACGAGCGACAGGCCGAAAATAACGAGGGAAATGATCTGCATGGCCGTCGGCTGGATAAAGAATCTGTCGAACCGGAAAAAGTTGTCGAAACTAAGCGGCGGCACGTGGAAGAGCGTACCGTATTCGAATTTCTTGGCGGCGATGACCATGAGGTTCGCGGCCGAGACGAGGAACAGTCCGAAGGCGACGCTAAGAAGAACGACGGTCGACGGAAAAATGAATAATCCGAAATCTCCGTATACCGGATTCGCGAAAAACTTGCGGTATTTGACGAAATTGCGGATGGTGCCGCGGTTCCACCTGACCCTTTGGTTTTTCAGAGCCTTGATCGTTTTGGGAGCGCTCGTGAAAACTTCGGCGTTGTGGCAATATTCGATCGAATACTGGTGCTTCTGGATCCTCAAGGCGATTTCGCCGTCTTCGGTGATGTTTTCTTCGTCGAATCCGCCGACTTCGTCGAAAATCGATCTCTTGTAAGCGCTGAACGGTCCGGGCGTCACGAGCAAACCGTTGGCGAAAGAGTTCATTTTCCTGATGTAAAAACAGAAAAGATATTCGGCGCTTTGGATTTTCTGGAGGAACGTTTTCGGATCGCGGATCTTCATGGCGGCGACCACCGCCGCCACCCGGTCGCTTTTCGAAAAATAGGGAATCATGTTTTTCAAAGCGTCCGGAGAAACGCACGAATCCGCGTCGAGCGTCACCATTATTTCCGAGTCGATTATCTTGATGGCGGAGTTCATGGTTTTCGCCTTGCCTCCGTGGGGGTTTGGGATCACCCGGATATCTTTAGCCGGATGTTTCTCGGCTTCCGCTTCGGCCGCTTCCAAAGTTTTGTCTTCGGAGCCGTCGTCCATGACGAGAATTTTGAGTTTTTCCGACGGATAATCCAGATTGGCGGCCGAGGCGATGGTCAGGGCGATGTTTTCCTCTTCGTTATAAGCCGGAATGACTATGGCCACGCTCGGATAATCCGCGGGCTCTTCCAAGGAGTCGATTTCGTCTTTGTTCTCGATAAAAGTGAGAAGATAGAAAACAGCCATGAAAAGGGCCACGAATTCCGCCGAATAAGCCGTGATTTGAACAATGTAAGCGAGCATCTTGTCTTATATATAATATATGTAGCTTTATCCCGGATAAAGTGGGACAATAAAGCCAGTTGACCCCAAATTATAGGAATCTTAAAATTATTTGGCAACCAAGCGCCTATAAAAGGTCTCAATCTTGTTTTTTAAATCCATGAATAAAAAATTGGCGGTTTTTTCTTTAATAGTCGTTGTCTTGACGGTTTTCGGCGCAAGCCAAGCCAAAGCAAGCGTTTTCGGAGATTTTTACGACAAATATCTGAAATCTTTCTTTGTTTTGCCCGAAAAACCGGTCAAACAAGAAGAAATAGAGCTTTACGGCCCGACCGACGCCTACGAAAACGCGGTCATCAAGGCGGTGGAAAAAGCGACTCCGAGCGTGGTTTCCATTGTCGTTTCCAAGGATTTGCCCGTTCTCGAAGAGTGTCTTTACGATCCGTTCAACGGCTTTTTCCGGAACGATTTCTTTGATTCGGGTTGGCGCGGACTTACTTTCACCATTCCTTGTCCTTCGGCTGACAAAACCGAGAAGCGGGAAATCGGCGGCGGCACCGGATTCGTGGTTTCCGAAGACGGCCTCATTATCACCAATAACCACGTGGTCTCGGACACCAAGGCCGAATACACGGTCATAATGAATGACACGGACAAGTATGCGGCCACTGTCCTTGTCCGAGACCCGGACAGTGACCTGGCCTTGATGCGGATCCCGATGACCGGACTGTCCGCCTTGCCGCTCGCGGACTCGGACACTGTCAGACTCGGACAGACGGCCATTGCCATTGGCAATGCCCTGGCCGAGTTCGAAAACACAGTGTCTGTCGGTGTTGTTTCGGGTCTCTCTAGGAATGTCACGGCCAAAGACGGACAGACTGGCCGGACAATTACCATTGACAATGTCATACAGACGGACACGGCCATCAACCCCGGTAACTCCGGTGGCCCTCTCTTGAACCTGAAGGCCGAGGTCATCGGCATCAATACGGCCATCGTGTCCGGCGCCGAGAACATCGGCTTTGCCATTCCAGCCAACAAGGTAAAGACGGTCATGGTGAGTCTTTTGGAAGGAAAAGCAGAATAAGTTCCTTAGCGGCTGTTAAGCCATTGATCAATGGCTTAACAAGCGTTAACACACAAAATTGTGGAAAAACCGCTCGAAAGGCATCTGGTCGAGATTTGGAAGCACGGATTATTTGACATCCGGAATCCGAAATTGTTATTTTATTTCAACCGAGTTGTGTCATAATTAGCGTAAATCATCATGAATTCTTTCAATCGTTTCACTTTAAAAGCCCAGGAAGCTCTCCAGTCGGCGCAGGATATTGCTTCGTCCATGAAGCACGGAGAATTCCGCAGTCTTCATCTTTTGTACGCCCTGATCGGCGATTCCGAATCCTTGGTCCAGCCGATTTTGGAAAAACTGAACGTGGATTTCACGGCTCTCGAAGACGACATCAACAACGAATTGCGCCGTTTGCCGAAGATTTTCGGAGAGGCGAACGTTTCCCAGATGTATCTTTCCCAGGAAGTGGTCAAGGTGATCGAAGCCGGAGTCCGCTTCAGCCAGGTGAACAAAGACGAGTTTATTTCCTGCGAACACCTTCTTTTGGGGGTTTTCGAGGTCGTTTCTCCGGCCAAAATACTTCTCGAACGCCATGGCGTCACCCGCGAAGGACTGATGCGGGCCTTGGCCGAGCTTAGAGGGAGCGCTAAAGTGACCGACGAAACTCCGGAATCCAAATTTCAGGTTTTGGAAAAATATTCGGAAAACCTGACGAGCAAGGCCCGCGAAGGCAAACTCGATCCTTTGATCGGCCGCGACGAAGAGTTGCGCCGAGTGATCCAGGTTTTGTCCCGCCGCACCAAAAACAATCCGGTTTTGATCGGCGAGCCGGGTGTGGGCAAAACTGCCATTGTCGAGGGTTTGGCCCAGAAAATAGTTTCCGGAGACGTTCCGGAAACCTTGAAAGGAAAAGAGATCGTTTCACTCGATTTGGGCTCTTTGATCGCCGGCACCAAGTTCCGCGGAGAATTCGAAGACCGATTAAAGGCTTTTATCAAGGAAATCAAGAATTCGAGCGGTAAATTGATTCTTTTTATCGACGAGATCCACATGATCATCGGAGCCGGTTCGGCTGAAGGCGCCATGGACGCCTCCAATTTGTTGAAACCGAGCTTGGCCCGCGGCGAATTGCACGCGATCGGCGCCACGACCACCAAAGAATATCAGCGGCACATAGAAAAAGACGCGGCTTTGGAACGCCGTTTCCAACCGATCATGGTCGAAGAACCGTCTTTGGAAGACAGCGTCACCATTTTGAGGGGGCTCAAGGAAAAATACGAAGTTCATCACGGCTTGAAAATCTCGGACGAAGCTTTGGTCGCGGCCGTCAATCTTTCCGCCCGCTATATTTCCGATAGGTTTTTGCCGGACAAGGCCGTGGATGTCATTGACGAGGCTTCGGCCGCGAGGAAGCTCGAGTCCGAATCCGTGCCCCAATCGATCGACTCTTTGAAAAAACAGATCACCAGTCTGGAAATAGAAAAAAAGGCTTTGAAAAAAGAAACCGGAAGCGAATCCCGTCAAAAAACTATCGACAAATCCCTGAAAGACCTGAAAAAGCAATACGACGACCTTTCCGGAGAATGGCAGGCCGAACGGATGGTTTTCGAGAACGTCCACAATTTGAGAAAAAGGATCGAGGATCTGCGGCGCTCGGCTGAAGTGGCCGAACGCGACGGAGATCTGGAAACCGTGGCCAAGATCCGCTACGGCGAATTGCCCCAGGCGGAAAAAGAATTCAACGCCTACGAGAAAAAGCATTTCGGCGCCAAAGCGCGAAAAGAACGGTTTATCAAGGAGCAAGTCGATGCCGAGGACGTGGCCAAAGTCATTTCCCGCTGGACCGGCGTGCCCGTGGCGAACATGCTCGAGTCCGAAGCCGAGAAACTGACCCGGATCGAAGAAGAATTGGAAAAACGGGTCATTGGCCAGGAAGAAGCCGTGTCCGCGGTTTCGAATGCTTTGCGTCGGAGTCGCGCCGGGTTGGCCGACCCGAATAGACCCCTGGGATCGTTCATGTTCATGGGTCCGACCGGCGTCGGTAAAACCGAGCTCGCCCGGGCTCTCGCTGACTTTATGTTCAATCGCGACGACGCCATTGTGAGGATCGACATGTCCGAATACATGGAAAAGCATTCGGTGGCCCGTTTGATCGGTTCGCCTCCGGGATATGTCGGCTACGAAGAAGGGGGACAACTTACCGAAACCGTGCGACACAAACCTTACAGCCTGATTCTTTTCGACGAAATAGAAAAAGCCCACCCCGAAGTTTTCAACGTACTTTTGCAGGTTTTGGACAACGGAAGACTTACCGACGGCAAAGGCAAAACCGTCAATTTCAAGAACACGATCATTATTCTGACTTCGAACGTCGGCTCGGAATTGAACCGCGAGATCTCGCGGGTCGGATTCCACATGTCGGCCGACGAGTTCAAGAGCAAGGAAGAAGATTATCGGACGAGAATGATGGAAGCCTTGCGCGATCGCTTCCGACCGGAGTTTTTGAACCGTTTGGACGAGATTATTGTTTTCCATTCTTTGACCAAAACGGACATTCTGAAGATCGTCGATATCCAGATCGAAGGATTGAGAAAACAGCTTGCCGAAAGGGGAATCAAGGCGACGATCGACCAGGAAACCAGAAAATACATCGCCGAAAAAGGCTATGATCCGGAATTCGGCGCCAGGCCTTTGAAGCGCTTTATCCAGAAAACCATCCTCGACCGGCTGGCTGACCAACTTATCAGGAAAGAAATAAAAAATGGCGGAAAGATTAAAATCAGTCTGGAAAACTCCGAAATTAAGATTAGGAGTTAAAGCCGCCTGTTTGGCGGCTTCGTTCTTCTATCTTCCTTTTTGGGCTTCGGCTTTGCTCGCCTCGCTGTTTTATTTTTACCCGGCTCTGAATACGGAAAAACTCCTAGCCTCTTTTTTATCGAGTTTGTTTTTGGGATTTGTTTTTTCCGGAATCATGTCGGCGGCTGATCTTTGGCTCGTCTCCGCCGTTATTTTCTATTTGCTTCTCGGAGTGAAAGACATGGTTTTTTTGAACCAGAAATCGGTTTACGGATTGCTTTTCTCCGTTCTCATGATCGCCGGGTTTTTCGGGGTTTTGTCCGGAGCGATTTCCCCCTGGATTTTGGCATTGTTGATTTTTATTCTTTTCCGGGAGTTTTTCTCGATTATTCTTCCGAGCTATCCGAAGCGGGCCAGGCTCTTGGCCGGAGCCATGGCCTTGATCGCTTTCCAGATTTTCTGGATTTGTTCCTGGTTTGATTTTCCGCAGATACTGATGGCCAAGCTGTGGATAAGTCCGGAAAAAGCGAACATGCTTTCCGCCTTGATGATTTTCAGCTGGATCGGTTTGGGTCTGAATCTTTTGACAAGTTCCTTGAACGGCCGGATCAGACCGAAAATC
>JAKJEF010000007.1 GCA_022705565.1 Patescibacteria group bacterium | reverse complement strand
ATATGAAAAACAAAAATATTATTTTCATCCTCGTCTTGATCGCCGCGATCGGTCTCATAAGCTATTACGCTTTGAAAACAAAACCCGCTTCTCTCGAATATAAAAACAGCCAATACGGGTTCTCGTTCGACCTGCCGCTAAGCTGGCAAGGATACACGATCGTCGAATCCGTTTGGCAGGGGCATATCCCCGGAGAAACCGGAGACATCTTTTCCGAAGAAGGGCCGCTTATCTCCGTCAGACATCCTCTATGGACCGAAGAAAAACCGAGGCAAGACATTCCGATCATGGTTTTCACTATCGATCAATGGGACAAAGTAATAGCTGACGATCTTTTTGTCTCCGCGGCGCCGATCCCTCCGATGGAGCTCGGCCGGAACCAAAATTACGTCTTCGCCTTGCCGGCAAGATACAATTTCGCCTTTCCCGAGGGCTTCGAAGAAGTTGAGCAAATAATAGCGGCCCACCCTCTTCGTGCTTTCGATAAATAACACTTCTTGAATGACTGACCGCGATCGTGTTTTGGAATCCTTGAAAGCGGCGCCGGACATTCCCGTTTCCGAGTTGATAACCTTTATCCTGGATCTCCGTTCCGTTATCTATACCTCGTATAAAGAAGACGAGTTAAAAGCTTTCCAATCGCTTTTTCCGGACACCTATATAGAAAAAGGGAGTAAAGAAATGTGCGGTGAGGCCGGCGAAGTCGCTTTAATCTCCAAAAGTCATGACTCGGCGATCAAAGCATCCCGGAGTCTTCGAGATTCGAGATGCCTCGGCGCCTTACTGGGTTATCCTGATTGTTGTATCGAAAAACATCTAACGAATATTATCGCCGATCCCCCGGTCAGAGGAGCCCAGACCATATTTGATTCTTTCGTCTCCCGATCAACCGCCCTTTTTTTGACGAATAATCTCCTGAACTTCGCCACGAGATTGGATAGTAAAGAAGATCTGGAGCAAAACTCTTTTTATCATCAAAAAAATAATTTCTATCTTAACCAGTTTTTTTATCTGGACTCGGATGTAAATCCCTGCTTAATTTGGTTCGCCGCCATCTCCTTCATTTCTCATCTTCCCTGTCGATACGATTGCGAAAAAAGCGTCAAGATCGGCCGCAAAGTGGCCAAGTGGATGAAAGAAAACATTCCCGAAGTTTTCGTTTTTTTCAAAAATACTTTGCAAAGGCCTTTTCTGGTTTTCGACACCTTTGACTGGATCGCCTTTGAAGGAAATGTGGAAAACGGCTTTCTCCGATATTTTAAAATCGTTCCGCCGCTCGGCGTTATCGACAGTCAAATAAAACAAAACCTGAATCTCGGAAACAGATTGAAGGCGGATAAAGACAAAATCGTTATTTTTAAGGATGATCGGCCCGTCTTTGAATATATCAAAAAAGACGAAAAAGACGGCTACCTGATGAATTTTGTAGATTGTGAAATATAAAAAGCGTCGGCCGACTTATTTATTCGTTTTCATCGCCTCGTAGAGGCTGACGGCCACGGCCGCCGAAAGATTCAAAGAATCCACTTTGCCGCTTTGCGGGATTCTTATGCTTTCTCCGATTTTTTTGAACTTCTGATCAAGTCCTTCTCCCTCATTCCCAAAAACAAAGACATAGGGTTTCTTGAAAGAGAATCTCCCCAAAGTTTCTTTGCCGTCGGTCATAAAAACGTAAACATTCTGCGAGAAATTCTTTCGATAATCCTCGAATGAAGAAAAATATTGGAAATTCAATTGGAAAATCGCGCCCATGGACGCCCGGATCGTTTTCGGGTTAAAAATATCCGTTCCCGGTTTGATGATCCCGAGGTCGGAGAAACCGAACCCGAGCATGGTCCGGCAGATCGTTCCCAGATTTCCCGGATCGCTCGGATTCACCAAAACCACGTGGTTGGCTTCCAAGTTTAAGCGGCTTTCGTATTTGTTGAAAACAGCGGCCGCATAAACATTCTCGCTCGAAGAGACTTTCTCGATGAAGCGGCCGTTTTCCTCGACCGGAATATTCTCTTTTCCGCAAATATCCAATATCTCTTTTATGCCGGCGCTCCTTTCTCCTTTCGGATGAATATAAACCCTGGTGGCTTTATCGGGCTTGTTCCTCAAAAGTTCGATCACCGGAAAAACCCCGATGGCGTACGAATAGGAAAAGTCTTTTTTGTAGTTTTTGGCCATGATACATAAACAAGAATATCGGAATCCAAGAGTTGTCGCAATGCGGACTCGTTGATTTTTGGCTCTAAAGCGCCTAATCTTTAATCGTTGCCCTTGTCGTTCAACGGATAGGACGCGAGATTGCGGATCTCGTAATGGGGGTTCGATTCCTCCCGGGGGCACCATATATTCCGCCGTAAGGCGTTTTTATGTCTTTTTAGAGAAACTTTAAAAGAAGAAATTTATTTATTAAAAAATCTTTTAAGCTGAAATTCCTTTATCATCTCAAAAGGTTTGACAAATATAACATAATATGCTGTTATTTTAATATAAGACTATCGCTCTTTTTAATAAGATACTTCGTGCAGTTTTGCTTGTAATTCCTAAGTTTTTATTGGCAAAACTGCACGAATTAATCTAAAAACACCTACGAAAGGAGAGAGTGTCCGTCGTGGTCGCACTGAACGGGGTCCGTCTGGTTACACTACAGTTCAGTTTCTCGAACCCTGACGTAATACCGATGACGGTGAAACGCCAGTATCGAGAAACTCCCGAGGAGCGGGCGGAAAGAAAGAGTCATTCGAGCGGCATTATGGTCATCGAGCCAGCCGAGAAGTGCTCCCTCGTGGAGTTTCTCGGAGAACTCGAAGCGGCGGGATACGAGATGGTCGATGCGCTCTATAAGGAACGTATCGACGGCAAAGACCTGTGCGGCAAAAGGACGTATCACATGGTACGCTTCTTGTTCGCTCGCCGCGAGTTCGTTGAGCTCTCCGACGAGTTCAAGAAGGTACGTGACGTCATCCGCGCCGAACTCCGGAACATCTGCGAGGCCGCGATGTGGCGAATCAGATCGTTCTCCAATCCGTTCTACAAAAACGGAGAAGAGATTCCCGACCAACGCGCCGTGAGCATCAATCTTGAAGCGCGTCAACCCCTCTTTCATCCCGACGGCCGGCCGGTAACGATGTGGCAGAAGGATGAGAACGGCAAACGCCTGGGCGACGCTCCGCGTCCGCTAACAGCTAATCGCTGTCTCCTTATCTCGGATAATGTTATAACTCTCCGAGAATCGGTAAAGGCGGTCTAGACCGATGTGCCACGCGCACATCGGTCTTTTCTATTTATATTTTTTCGGATTTCGATAAAAATTGTATAATCATCTTATGAACCAAAGAACCATCAATATATTGCTTTTAATTCTTTTGGTCGTCGTGGTTGTTGTTTTCACGATAATGGTCATAAGAAGGTCGATGAATCCCGTGGCCGGCTGGCGGACATACGAGAATGCCTCTCAAGGTTATTCCATCAAATACCCTCCTTCCTGGGGACTCATCGATCCGATCGACGAATCAGACCTCCTGATTTCCAATTATCCCGAAGGAGACCAGACCGAGGCCGACCGGGTTGTCCTCGAGATTCCCGGGATCAATACCAAATCGGCGGATAACAATCTTTTGTCTTTCATCAGAGACAGAATCGCCGCAGGCGGAGACATGCGTCCGAGCGGCAATCTGGTTGCAACCGAACTCCATAATCTTCAAGTCCTGAAAGTCGATCATTCCGGAGGCGACGGCCCGGACGGACCCGGATACTACATAGAGAAAAGTCCGACCGAATATTTGTTCATCGCGATCTACGGAACGGATTACGCGGAAACGGTGGAAAATATGGTTTCATCCGTCAGATTCTAGGAATAAAAAACAGCCCCGAATCGGGGCTGTTTTCAAAAAGAATTATTCTTTCTTTTTGTCGAGTTTGTTTATGCCGATTAGATTCACTCCGAAATAGACAACCGCGGCGACTACCATAAAATCGATAAGGGCGCTCAAAAAGTTGCCGTAAAGTATGCGGACCGGACCGATTTGGAGGATGGCGTTTTTCAGATCGTCCGCCGCCCCCAAGACCACAGACAGAATAGGATTGATGATATCCGCCACTAAAGAGGAAACGACCTTTGAAACGCTGCCGCCGAGGATAAACCCGACCGCGAGCCCCATTACCTTCTGCTCCCTGATAAAATTGATGAAACCTTTCATGCTTGTATTATAAAAAACTCGCTTGACAAATTACAGGCCTAAGGTATGGTAGCCCCAAGGGAAACCCGAGAACGAAAAGAGGTGAAACCCATGACAGTTATGGCGAAGGAACAAGAATTCCTTCGGGCATTAACTGATTTGATTACCGAGACACGCGGTTCTCCCCAGAGACGGCTTCGAGACCTCGCAGCCGAAGCGAAAAGGATAATCAACAGGAAAGGCAATCTCGATTCGATTATCCGGGTCCTTGAAAACCTGGCTAAGCAGGGCGATATCCCTGCGACGGCGTTCAGAATCATCGATAGATACCATGATCCTAACGCCATCCGCATGCTCTAGTCAGATCTTCAGCCCCGCCTATGGTGGGGCCTTTTCTTATCGAATAAAATGTATAATAAAGACATGCAAATATCCTCAAAACTTTTCCAATTCAATAAAGAAAACGCCTTGATTGTCGTCGCCGGCGTTTTTGAGGCCGACTTCTACCTAGCTTCGGCCGGAGAAATAAACAAAGCGGCCGGATTCGAATTCGACAAAGTGAAATACGAAAACGAAAAGAGTATTTATCTGAAGGCCGTTCCGGAAACCGGTATCAGAGGAGGGTTGTCGTACGACAACGATTACCAAAAAATCGCCATAAAAGAATTTACCAAGAATTTCGGAGAGGTTTTCAACCAAACCCTGAAAAATGAAAAAATCGACAGCATTTACATCCTCGCTCCGGATAAAATCATAAGTCTGATCCCGGAAATGCTTCCGGCTTCGTTAAAACCGAAAATCAAGTCCAAAAAAGAAGGGAATTATTTGAAAGCCCACCCGTTTGAAATAATCGAGCTGATCGAAGAACTGAAAATGCCTTGATTGACAGCCTAACGGGTTTATTGTACTTATTAGACACTAGGTTCTTTGAGGGAGGAAGGTGGACAGGATGCAAAGAAATCCCAGGTTCTACACGACCGAATACCCGATGCTGCCCCACGAAAGGGCCGCATATCTAAAGGCTTGGGTCGTGTCTTCTCTTCACACCCCGCTCGATCTCTTTTACGTCGGCTTCTGTTGCTTGGTTATGGGAGCGTGTCTCATGAAAACATCACATGTATATTTCATGGGGCTTTCACTCGCCACGCTAGGCACCTGGGGACGCATATTGTGGTTCTCCGGATCAGCCTCCATACTCCGAGCCGTCTACGTCCTGCTCTTCCGAAAGTCGTACTGACCGATCGGCCCGCGAATCACTTCGCGGGCCATTTTGTTTTCCAGTTTTTGTTTTCTGTTATAAACTAAATCCATGAACTCCAGAAAAGCTTTGATCATCTTGATTCTGGCGGCCATTGCGATCTTGGTTTTTGCCGCTTATTATAAATGGCGGACGATTCGTATAAACGCTCCGGAAACCCCGAATGTTCCAGGTCAAATAATCGGCCCGAACAGCGAACCGATGGTTAAAGGTCCGATTGCTCCGCCTTATTAAACTTCGTAATTACAAAGACGCGGGTATCGTATAGTGGCAATACCTCAGCTTTCCAAGCTGAAGAGAGGGGTTCGATTCCCCTTACCCGCTCCAGAAATAACAATCCCCGCTTACAGCGGGGATGTTTCATTTAAGAATATCAGCTGTTCAAAACGTCAATATCGTCCTGGAATTCGGTGGCTTTTTTTAAAACCGCGGCGGCGTAAACATTGGTGCAGACATATCTCGACCAATTGGAGCCGCAGTAATACTTGGCCGCCGCCATTCTCTCGTTTGAAGACGCTCCGGCGTCTTTCAAGTAAAGCGCCGTGGCGAAGAAAGCATGGCTGTTGTTCCAAGGATTCGGAACAGCCACGCCGACGAGCGCCGCCAGCCGGGTTTTGTAGAGCATCCAGGTCGACGGCAAGAATTGCGCCGGCCCGATGGCGCCGCCGTAAGCGCCGTCGGCGACAATCGGACAAGAAACCAGAGTGCTGTTCGGGTCGAGATTAAGCTCGCTCGTTATCTGGAGAAACGCCGGAATGTCCCGGGTCGGATGCATGGCGGTTTTGTAATTGCATCGTCCCGTGTTCCGGCCGAGAGCCGATTCCCGATCGAGAACCGCGAGGATCAGGGCCGCCCGGACACCGGTCGCTTTTTCCGCGGCCGACGCCAGCTCGTAAGCTTTCTCGAAAGTAAGCTCGCCACCGCCCAAAATCTCGAATATCCGGCTCCTGATCTCGGCCGCCGTCTTTTTCTTTTCCGTGAGTATTTGCTGATAGACGCTTTCCTTTCCCTTGGTTTCCTTGAGAAGAGTGTCTTTTTCCGTTTTCAGGGATTCCAAAGAACTTTTCTGGGATTCCTGATACTGCTTCAATTCGGCGGCGTCGCTTTTGGCGATCTTGAGCTGTTCGTTTTGATCGACATAGTCCTGTTTCAAAGCATTAAGTTGCCTCACCGCCAAACGCAGGCTGTCTTCCATGTCCATCAGGTTATTGATGTTCGTGAAAAAATCGGAAAGCTGGGGATTTTGGAGCAGGATCTCGAGAACGCTGTGGTCTTCGCTCATGGCGATTTTCTGTAAAGCGACGGCGATCACCCCTTGGGTATTTTTAATCTCTTCCGAAGTTTCGGAAATCTTGTTGGCGGTGACGACGATGTCGTCGTCCAATTTCCTGATTTGGAGATTGACCGACTTGATCTGCAGATTCAGCTGGTCGACTTTGGCGACCAGCTTGTTGATCTCGCTCGTCAAAGTCTTTCCTTGGGCCTGATAAGCAGAAATGGTTTTCTCGTATTCGGCGATCTGGCTTTCGAGGGCGTCGAGCTCGGCTTGTAAAGCCGCTCTTTCCTCGACCGAGCTCACGGCGGCGGCCGTGAATTCGGCGGTCGGGGCCGACGCTAGATTAAACATCAAAACTCCGAGAAGAACGCCGAAGACGGCGGTTTTTTTCAAAATATCGGGAACGCTTCTCAAGACCGGCCGGAAAGACAAATTGAGAATCGGCTTCAAACCGGAAAAAGCGTTTATCTTACACTTAACGTCAACCAAGACTTTCGGTTTAAGTCTCATAAGATAATTTTAGCAGATTTCGGATTATTCCTCAGCCTCGGCCGCTTGCTCGGATTCTCTAGCGGCTTTCTTCTCTTCGGTTTCGACAACCACGGACTCGACGGTCGCGGGAGCGACTTCGACTTCTTCTTTCGGTTCGGAAATCGTGGCGATCACGGTCTCCGGGTCAACGACGATCTTGAAATCTCCCCGCACGGGGATATCTTTCACGAACAGGCTCTGGCCGAGCTCGATTAGTCCCGAAACGTCGATCTCGAGAGCCTTGGGCAGATTGGCGGGCAAAGCTTCGACTTCCACTTCGTCCATCGCTTTCACCAGAATGCCGCCGAGGTCTTTCACCGCCGGAGCGATACCCACGAATTCCAAAGGCACGGAAGAAACGATTTCTTCGTCCATTCTCACTTTGTAGAAATCCACGCTCTTGAATTCATCGCTCAACGGATCGACGGAGGTGTCGTGGATCAGGACCGGGTGCTTCACACCTTCGATTTCCAAATCAACAACGACGTTTCCGCCGGCTTCCCCGAAGACCTTGCGAAGATCGCTGGCCAAAACCGCCAAATGCAGGTTATCGGTGTCGTGGCCGTAAAGCTCGGCCGGCACTTTTCCGGCCTGGCGCAAAGCTTCGGTCTTTTTCCCGAAAATGTCTCTTTTTTCCGCTTTCAACAAAATAGCCATGATATTTTACGCGGTTCAGTATAACACAGAGTTCAGTAATTTCAACTTTCGGAAAACCAGGTCCGCGATCGCTTCCGTTGACGGCCGCAAAAGCTTGTAAGGCGCGATTTCTCCCGGATTTTCGGCAAAGCTCTTCTCCAATCCTCTTCTCCAGGCGAGCCGAAGCTCGGAACTGATGTGGACGACGGCCATACCCCGTGAAACAGCGGCTTTCAACTCGTCGTCTTTGATTCCGGAGCCGCCGTGAAGCACCATGGCTACGTTAACCGCTTCTTTGATTTTCTCGATCCGGTCGAGATCGATTTTAGGATTCTCGAAAACCCCGTCTTTTTTCGCGATCAATCCGTGGATATTGCCGACGGCCGGAGCCACGAGATCCACCTTGGTTTCTTCGACAAATCTGGCCGTTTCTTCGGGTGTCGTCATTTTTTCCGGGGACCAATCCGCGTTTTCCGGAACAACGGACAAAATCCTCGAACCTTCGCCCAAGAATCCAAGTTCACCCTCGGCGACGATTTCCGGATCGATGTTTCGAATGGCCGCGACCGCTTCTTTGGTGCGTTTGATGTTTTCCTCGATCGGCTCGCGTCCGGCATCGAAAAGCACGGCGTCGAATCCGGCTTTGGCCGCTTCGATCGCCTTTTCCAATGACTTGGTGTGGTCCGCGTTCAAAAACACCGGAATACCCGCCTCGCGATAACTCTTGATAAGGCTTACGGCTTGTCTTGATCCGACAAAGTCCCTTTCGCCTTCGGAAAGTCCGACAATCAGAGCTGTCTCTCTAGAAACATCTTTTTGCGCTTTTTCAAAACCAACGACGATCCCTTTCAAAGTGGCGAGGTCGGAAAAATTAAAATGCCCCAGGGCATAACCGCCTTTTTTGGCTTCGGCGATGTATTCGATCAGTGTTTTCATTTTGATATATCGAACCATCCGTAAACCAGGTTGTTTCTCGCGGCTTCTTCGACCAAAGCCTCACCGAGGTGTTCGATGATGATCCGGTTCCAAAGCGCTTCCTGGTGGTGGTAAAGATACTTTATCATTTCTTTTTCCTTGACGAGAGACATGACCGTATCCACCAGATTGAAGCTCACCAGTTTTTCTCCCTGGCTGTTGTCGCGGAACATGTCGCCGACCCAGTTCAATTCGTCCCAAAAAGAAAAATCTATGTTCCAGACGTTCTTTCCCATCAGGGAAAGCATTTTTTCCGCCTTTTTCCAATGAAAAGCCTCGGGGTTCACGTGAGGCATGAAAAGCCTCGGATCGTTCGCGTCGTCTTTGGCGAGATAGCGCGGCAGAATAAGCCAATTTTGGCCGTTAAAAGCCGGACGCGGTTCGTCGCTTTCGCCTTTCAAAAGAACGATTATCTTCTTGGCGAAATCGACGTCGTCTTTGTAGCCTCTGAAAATATCCGAGTAGAAATCGACTTCGTTAAAATAGTGAAGGATCAAGCTGAAATTCCGCAAAAGCTCTCCGGAGATCACGAGGTGTAGGGGCAGGCTGAAGATCACTCCGAGTTCTTTCAAATGGCTGATGTTGTGATATTTCTTCTTGATAAATCCCTCGCTCGCCTTGAGCCAGCGGTCGGACAAGGCGATCGCCTCGACCGGACGCTCTTCGAAATCCGAAGCGATCAGAGACTCGTATTGTTTGAAGAAAACGTTATTCAGCCACTCGTTTCCTTCGACGAAACGCAAAGCCGCGAAAACCTCGAAAAGATTCTCTTTGCCGAGCATCTCCGAAGCCGAGCCGTAGCCGAGGAGATTCATTATGTTTTGCGGCGGCTCGCTCAAAATGAGTTCTTTGGCCTTTTCTTCTTTGATGAAAAATCCTTTGGGCGATCCGGCCGCTTGTTTGGCCGCGTCGAGCACTTTTTGCCAATCGCCGGACGACTTGAACGAAGGACTTCCCAAAGCCTCGAAAAGTTTGTTGTCGTCGAACTCGATACGGCTGATAAGGCTGTCGTAGACCTCGCTCGCGTAAACGTTCCTTCCGAGGCCCAAGGCGTCGAGCCTGGTTCTGATCCTTTTTTCGTTTTCTTCGACGATCCTCTCGAGAATATCGGTTTTGCCGGAAACCGCGATCAAGCCCTGGTCGGCTTTTTCAAGAACACCGACCGGCGTTCGCAATATTTGACCGATTTTTTCCGAAGCGGACATGATTTATGGATTGATCTTTTCCGTTTTTATCGAGACCTTTGACCAACGGTTGGACTTCTCGAAATCATTTCTCGTGAGGCTATTTTTGTTCGCGCCAATCGCCTCGACAACCGAAGCGGCGTTCGCGAGCCCCAGCCTGATGGCAAGCTTGATATCGCCCCTCATCAAACCGGAGACAAAACCCGATCCGAAAGCGTCTCCGGCGCCGGTACGATCCACGGTTTTCCTGTTTTGGAAAATTCCCGTCCGGTAGACGAATCGGCCGTCGGAAACAGCCGCGCCTTTTTGGCCGTAAGTGACGGCGAGGATTCCGGGCATGGCTTTGTCGAGTTTGCGGAAAGATTTGATCGGATTCTCGAAATCGATTCCGGTCAAGATCGAGGCTTCGGTTTCGTTCAAAACCAGAAAGTCCATTTTCGGCAAAAGCTTCAAAATGGTTTGCTTGGATTCCCGGATATGGCGCATGGTCGGATTAAAAGCGATTTTGGCCGACTGTTTTTTCGCCAGAGAGACGATGTTTGGCAACGCCTTATAGGAATCTCCGGGTAAAGATACGTAAAACCATTTGGTTTTGGGTTTTGCCTTCAAAAGCCCGGCAAGCGACAAGTTGTTGCCGCTTCCCGGAAAATTGATGATCGTCCGTTCTCCTTTAGAAAGGAAAATGGCCGAGAAACTGGTTTGGATCCGGGAGTCGAATTCCATAAAATCGAGTTTTATTTTTTCTTCGGCCAGCCGGCGGCGGATTTCCTCTCCCTGAATATCCCGGCCGATTCTCGCAAAGATTCCCGTGCGATATCCCTGTCGGCTGAAAGTGATGGCGGCGTTTACGGCGTTGCCGCCGATCTCGAAAGAAACATTTCTTCCGGATATTTTTTCGCCGAGAGGCAGCCTAAGCGATTTCCCGAAAGCGGTCGTTTTATCCTTGATCTCTTTCAAGTCCGTTTCCATAAAGCCGTCGTATACGGCCGAACCGATACTGATCACGTCGAACATGGTTTAAGTATATCGAAAAAACCGGTTTCCAAAAAGAAATTCTCCGGAGCGCAGCCGTCTTCCTTAGCTGCCGAAAATCTGTTAAGATCAAGTTATGAAAAACTCTTGGGGCATCATTGTTATCTTGGCCGTGTTCATGGGAATGTTCTATCTTTACGACTCGCTCCATCCACAATCGATCGTGACCCCGGAAAATCAGGAAATAGAAGAGGCCGCCCTTGTCGGAAACGCGAACCAAGGGCTTCCGACTCCCGAAGAACCGGCAAAGCCGGACCTTGATCTGGAATCTTTAAGCGGTTTGGAAGCGGAGCTTAACCCCCTTGAAGAACTCCGGGAAACCTTGTAACTCTTTTCCAGTCTAAACGTTTCCTATGTTAGAGGACGAGCGAAATTTAATTATCCGTGCAAAAGGTGGGGAGGCCGAGGCTTTTGGCCTGCTGTACGACGAATACTTGCCGAAGATATATCGTTTCGTCCTGCTGAAAACAGGTCATCGTGAGGAAGCCGAAGACCTTACCCACCAAGTTTTTTTACAAGCCTGGAGAAATATCCGGAATTACGACGACCGGGGTTATCCCTTTTCGAGCTGGCTTTATCGCATAGCCAAAAACCTCGTTGTCGATTATTATCGCCGCTTGCGGCCGAACGTTTCTCTCGAAGACTGCCGGGTCTTCCCCGCCGACGAAGTTGATCCGGAAACCGATCTCGATCTTTCGCGGGAAACGGAAAAACTCGCCCGGGCCGTCGGAAAGCTCAGAGATACGGAACAAACAGTCATCATTATGAGGTTCGTGGACGAACTTTCCATCAAAGAAACCGCGGCCGCCATCGAAAAAAGCGAAGGAGCCGTCAAATTGATCCAACATCGAGCCATTCAAAAACTGAAAAAACTGATGACCGAAGAAAAATAAGAAATGAAGCAAATAGAATCCCAATTGAAGAATTTGCGTAAAATCCGGCCAGACAAAGGTTTCGCTTTGATGTGCCGGGAGGATCTGCTCTCTTCGACGGTTGTTAAACCCGGAATCGACCTTTGGAGAAATCTCGGTTTGAGCCTTTCTCTTGCCCTGACCGCCATGCTCATCGTATTCGTGGCCCAAAACGCGGCTGTTTCTTCCTATTCCATCGCCAGCCTGGAAAAATTCGAAGAAGAAACCACCTTGTCCCGGGATCAGATAAACATCACCCTGGCCGAGATCAATTACCATTCGGACCTGGCTTCGAAAACCTCGATGGCCCTTTCCGAAGCCGCGGCCGAAGGCCCGTCCCATTTGAATCAAAACCTTCTGATGAAAGAAGCCGAAAGTCTGAAAATAGATTCCGCTCCGGACAACGTCGATATTCTTTTGGACCAAGTGATTTTATAAAATGAAGAAAACAAACTTTTTAATCGCCAGTGGCCTCGTCTCTCTTATCGTGTTTTTCCCGAAGCCGGTTTTTGGAGCCGAAATCAAGGCTAACGCCGAGAATTTGACAACGAGCGTCAATCAGCTGATCGAGGTGAAAGACGACAAATCGATGAGCGATCCTGAACGTCTAGCCAAAGAACTGGAAGCCAGAAAACAAGTGGTCAAAGACGCCCTGTCGCTTTCTCTTAAGGAAATCTCGAGCCTGGAGACATCACTGAAGGCCCTGAAAACCAAAGACGAACGCGTTCTCGATTTCCAAAGCTCTTCGCTCGAGTATCTCGAATCAGCTAAAACCTTTTACGAAGAACAGTCCGACGTCGTCGATAAACTCGCGAGCATGGACGAAGTGAAAGCTTTGGCCCAGAAAATAAAAGATTATCGGGATGCGGGCTACAACAAGAAAATCGAGCGCGTTACCAATTTCCTTCTTCTGAATCAGATCGACGGCCTGATCGCCACGGCCGAAACCCGCTGGCAGAAAATCGATTCCGATCTGAAAAAGCTCGAACGGGGAGCTTTTGTCAGTCCCGGATATTTCGACGCCAATATGCAGAAAGCGAAAAAATATATCAGCGACGCGACAAATCTCGGAGCCGACGCCAAAGAGCAAATCTTGAAAGAATTCGAAGCCGAAAAAATATCGGCCGAGGAAAAATTATCTTTGACAGCGGCTTCGCCTTCGGAAGACAAAGCCCAAGTTCAAGACAATACCCCTGAGATTGCGCCGAAAGTGGTGAATCCGAAAGAACTGGCCGAAGCCAGCCTCACCAATCTGAAATCGAGCTACGACATTTTTCTCAAAATCAGCCAGAGCGTCAAAAAAATCCTCCAGTAATCCGGAGGATTTTTTCGGAATAAGTATGGAAGCGTTTACAAAACGGCTTCTTTCAACATTTTGCCGGCGCGGAATTTCGGTTTGACCGAAGCCGCGATATGGATCTTTTCTCCGGTTTTCGGATTTATTCCCATTCGCGCTGCGCGTTTGGCGACTCTGAAAGTGCCAAATCCGGTGATAGCCACTTCTTCGCCGCGGCTCATGGTCTTTACGATGGTATCGAAAACAGCTTCCACCGCCATCTCGGCCTGTTTTTTCGTATCAATGTTGGCGGCTTTCATCACTGCCTCGACAAGTCCTGATTTTTTCATGAATAAGTTGGGCTTTTTATCAATCGACCTTTTCCGATTTATTAAGCCAATAATAGCAAACCAAGGGCAAAAAGCCAAGCATAGAGCTATCTCGCGTATTCCACGGCCCTGACTTCCCGGATAATGTTCACTTTGATGTCGCCCGGGTATTTAAGCTCGGCCTCGATTTTCGCCGCAATGTTTTTGGCGAGTTGTAAAGCCCCGAAATCGTCGATTTTCTCCGGTACGACGAACACCCGGAGCTCCCGGCCGGCGGAAATGGCGTAAGAATTCTTTACTCCCTCAAAGGTGGAAGCGATCTTTTCGAGGTCTTCCAGTCTTTTCAGGTAATTCTCGAGGGTCCCCCTTCTCGCCCCGGGACGAGCCGCCGAGACAATATCGGCCGTGGCCACGATGAACGATTCCGGGGAAGAAAACGGGTAATCCTCGTGGTGAGATTGCATGGCCGTGATAACGCGGTCGTCGACGCTGTATTTTTTCAGGATCTTGATGCCGAGTTCGACGTGGTTGCCGGCGACCTCGTGATCGATCGCCTTACCGATGTCGTGGAGCAAAGCCGCCTTTCTCGTGACGTCGGCGTTGATCCCCAATTCTTCGGCGATCATGCCGGCGATGGCCGCCACCTCGATCGAATGGGAAAGCACGTTCTGGCCAAAGCTCGTCCGGAAATTAAGTCTTCCCAAAAGCTGGATGATTTCTTTCGGCAAATCGACGACACCGGCTTCGTAAGCGGCCGCTTCGCCGATCTCGTACATCCTTTTGTCGAGTTCGAGTCTCGCTTCCTCGACTTTCTCCTCGATCTTGGCCGGCTGGATGCGTCCATCTTTGATCAGTTTTTCCAAAGCCATGCGGCAAATTTCGCGCCGCATCGGATCGAACGAAGAAATAATGATCGTATCCGGCGCTTCGTCGATGATAAGCTCGACGCCGGTCAATCTTTCGAGTGTCCTGATGTTCCGGCCCTCGCGGCCGATGATCTTGCCTTTCAAATCTTCGTTCGGAAGAGTGTAGGAAGTGGTGGTGATATCGGACACGTGCGATCGGGCGTAACGCTGGATGGAAGTGGTGATCACCTCCAAACTCTTTTTCTCGACCTCGTCGCGTTTTTCTTTTTCGAACTTCTGAAGCAAATCCTTGAGCTCGCTCCGGTGCTGGTCTTCCACTTCCTTGATAAGCTTTTCCTTGGCTTCCTGGGGAGTGAGGCCGCTCAACTTGACCAGCTCTTTTTTGAGGTCTTCCCGAAGATTGTCGACTTCGGATTTTTCCGTGGCGATCTCTTCTTCGGATTTTTTCAGATTTTCCGTCTGTTCCTTCAGATCCGCGGCGTCTTTCTCCAAAGTCTCTTCTTTGCGGAGAAGCCTGTTTTCCATCCGGTCGAGATTGGATTTGACCTCTTTCTCTTCTCTTTTGGCTTCTTCGACTATGAAAACAGCCCTGTCTTTGGCTTTCAAAACAAGGTTTTTGGCCTCCAAATCCGCGGCTTCGAGCGCTTCTTTAGCTTTTTTGTCCGCTTCCTGCCTTAAAAATCGAATTCCTAAACTTTGGCGAATAAGATACCCTAAAGCAAGGCTCGCAACCGCAATCCCGGCCACAAAAAGTGGATTTTCGTAACTCATGTATTAAGATTAATGTATTAGATTGCATGACCTTGGCTAATCATAACTCGGAAAGAAACGCGGTGTCAAAAAAAACAGGCTTCAAAAAAGTCGTCTTGGTGGTTTTGGACGGCTGGGGCGTCGGCCCTAAAGACCGCTCCAACCCCATCTGGACGGCCAACCCGCAATCGATCGCCTACATCAAAGAGAACTTCCCCTTGGTCAGCCTTCAGGCTTCGGGCATCGCCGTCGGACTCCCCTGGCAAGAAGAAGGAAACAGCGAGATCGGCCATCTCACGATCGGCAGCGGCCGGGTGATTTACCAGCCTTTCCCGAAGATCACCATGGCCGTGAAAGACGGTAGTTTTTTCCAAAACAAGGTTCTTCTCGACGCCGTAAACTACGCCAGAGAAAACAAAGTCGGTCTTCATTTTGTCGGGCTTTTCGGAGAAGCCAATGTCCATTCTTCTTTGGAGCATCTCCAGGCGCTCGTCAAAATGGCGACGGATAACGGATTCCCCGATTTCCGGCTGCATCTCATCACCGACGGACGCGACGGCCCTCCCGAAGCCGGTCTGAAGCTTTTGGGACAAATTCCCCAAGGAAATATTTCGAGCGTTTCCGGAAGATTCTTCTCCATGGACCGCGACAATTATCTCGATCGGACCGCCGCCGGATTCAGGGCGATGATCGGCCAATCGGAAAACGAGCCGGACGCGGCGTCTTTCCTTAGAAAAATGTACAGCGAGAAAATCACCGACGAGTTTATCCGGCCGACGACGATCGGCGACCCGGGGAAAAGCGTCAAAAACGGAGATGTTGTCGTTTTTTTCAATTTCCGCGAAGAGCGCATGAAACAGCTCGTCAGAATGGCGATCGACAATCTCCCGGATTCCCGGCTCGTTTCCTTTGTCGAATACGATCCTTCTTTCAAGATTCCGGTGGCTTTCCCGGCGGAGAAAGTCGAACAGCCGCTCGCCAAAGTTTTGAGCGATCGCGGTCTCACCCAGCTGCGGATCGCCGAAAGCGAAAAAGAAGCTCATGTCACTTTCTTTTTCGACGGCCAGAAAACCGAAGCCTACCCGAACGAATACCGGGTCATCATTCCTTCGCGAAAAACGGCGAATCACGCGCTTTTTCCGGAAATGATGTCTGAAGAGATCACCGCCAGGGCGACCACGGCCATCGAAGAAGGAATCTATAACTTCATTCTCATAAATTACGCCAATCCGGACATGGTCGCCCACACCGGAGATTTCGAAGCCTGCCTCAAAGCCGTGGCCTCGATCGACAAAAGTCTCCGGGCTCTTGTCGACGCCGGTCTCAAGACCGATACCCCGCTCATCATCACCGCCGACCACGGCAACATCGAACGGCTGCTGAACCCTCATACCGGCGAGCCGGAAACCAAGCACGACCCGAACCCGGTGCCGTTCTACCTTGTTTCCGAAGCTTTTCGTCAGCCGAAAACCCCGGTTGAGGCCGACCAAAGGGAGAAAGAAGTCGCCGGCAGCCTGGCGGACATTGCTCCGACTATTTTAGAATTAATGGACATTCCGAAACCAACGGAAATGACCGGAGAAAGCCTGCTTTCTTATCTGAATTCATGACCAAACTGGGAAAATTGATTTTTCTCTTCCTCATAAACGGGTTGGGGCTTTATTTGAGCCACCGATTTATTCCGGGATTCCAAATTTCCCTCGATCCCAAAACCCTCGCCGAAACCGCCGGACTACTCACGTTGATTAACCTTATCGTGAAGCCGATCCTCAAAATCCTGCTTGCGCCGATCATTCTCATAACCTTCGGTTTGGCAAGCTTTATTTTGAACGCTTTCTGCCTTTACGCGGTAAGCCGATTGACTGAAGGCGTCAGCATCGCAAACGTCGAATCTTTACTTTTGGCCACTTTGGTTGTAAGTTTAACTAATATATTATGCGAGCGATTACTGTTGCGGAAATCATAACCGCCATCTCCATCATCGGGTTAATTCTTCTCCAGGACAGATCGGGTGAAGGCGGGGGCGCCATCCTCGGTACTGGTGGAAGCGGCGAATTTTACAGCAAACGTCGCGGAATGGAAAAAGTCCTCTTTATCCTCACGATCGTCATGGTGCTGGTGTTTTTGGGACTTGTTATCTACCAACTTGCTTTATCAAATAGCTAAACTTCTGAAAAAGCTCTCTCAACGGGAGCTCTACTCTCTTTACGGAGCCTTGGCCGTCTTCGTTGTTTCCGGCACTATTTTGGCCGGAGTAATTTTCGTCCAAAAGACCGTGGAAATACCCGTGCCCGGCGGCGAATGGCGCGAAGGCGTTGTCGGCCAGCCGATTTTCGTGAATCCAGTGGTCTCGGGAAACGACGCCGACCGCGACATCTCGAAACTGGTTTTCGCCAATCTCGGAACGCTCGCCGAAATCAGACAGGAAAACAACGCCAAAGAATGGGTGGTCCGCTTGAAAGAAGATCTGAAATGGCAGGACAAAACCAAGATCACGAGCGACGACATCATTTTCACGATCGAGACCATTTTGAATCCCGACTCCCATTCCCCGCTTTACCAAAGCTTCGAAGGAGCGGTGGTTTCCCGGGTGAGCGAGCTCGAAACCAGGTTCACTCTTCCTGCGCCCTATGTTTTCTTCGAAACCACGCTTAAAAACCTGGAGCCGATCCCGAAACATATTTTCGGCAATATTCCGGCTTTGAATTTCCGATTGTCGAACTACGTACTCGAGCCGATCGCTTCCGGACCTTATGTTTTCGACTCCTACAAAAAGAACAAGAACGGCTTTATCGAGGAGTATCGTCTGAAAGTCAATCCCGATTATTCGCCGAAGCCCTATATCTCGCGTTTCGTTTTCAAGTTTTTCACGAGCGAAGCCGAAGCCATCGCCGCTTATAACGCCGGGACGATCGACGGACTTACCGTGTCCGATCCGGAAAATCTCGACCAGATCCGGGTCCGCCATTCGGTGGAGCGTCTTGCGGCGCCGAGATACTATGCTGTTTTCATAAACCAGAGTCTGGCTTCGAGCCTGAAAGACCTGAAAGCCAGAGCGGCCCTGGACCAGGCGATCGACAAACAAGCTCTCGTCGAAAACATCTTCAAAGGATTCGCCGTTCCGATCAAAGGCCCAACCAAAGACGCCGAGCCGACGGAAGTCGAAGGTCTGATCCCCGAAGGATCGACTTTCAATTTGACGATCGCCGACATCCCCGTTCTCCGGAAAACCGCCGAAGCGATCAAAGCAGACTGGCAGAAGATCGGCGTCGAAACGAACATCGTGCCCTTGAGCATTACGGAAATCAGCGAATCCATCAGAAAACGCGACTACCAGATGATTCTTTTCGGAAACATTCTGAACAACCCGGAAGATTTCTATTCGTTCTGGCACTCGTCGAAAAGATTCTATCCGGGACTGAACCTGGCGCTTTACCAGAATTCCCGGGTCGACAGCCTGATCGAAAGAATCCGGGCCGAAGTCGATCCCGGTCAAAGGCTGGTCGACGTGGCGAGGCTCGGGGATCTCATCGCTTCGGATTTTCCGGCCATTTTCCTCTATTCTCCGGATTACCTCTATATCGCTTCGCCGAAACTGAAAGGATTCGAATCCGCATCTGTGATCACCCCGACCGACCGCCTCGAAAACATAGAAACCTGGTATATCAAAACCACGAGACAGCTCAAATAACGGCTTGCGGAAAAAACCGCTTGCTGATATTCTGAAGCCAAGCTTGGATAACTTCTAATAAAAGAGAAAGCCGAAGTGGCGAAATTGGTAAACGCACAGGGTTCAGGGCTCTGCGGGGAAACCCTTGGGAGTTCAAATCTCCCCTTCGGCACCAAATAAATTCTTGTTTTTACATCAGAAAAAAAGTCGACAAAAACCAATCAAGAGTTTGATTTTTAATGAACAACAAAACAACTAAAAAAGACGAACCGGTGAGATTCATCCCCGTGGGAGGATTCGAGGAGATCGGCCGGAACATGATGGCCTTCGAATACAAGGAAGAGATTATTTTAATCGACATGGGCCTTCAGTTCCCCGAAGAAGAAACCCCGGGAATAGATTTCATCATCCCGAACACTTCTTATTTCGAACCAAAAAGACAAAACATCAAGGCGGTCATTCTGACCCATGCCCATTACGACCACATCGGCGCCATTCCCTATCTCTCGAAAAAACTCGGCAATCCTCCGATCTACACGACCGCCCTCACCAAGGAAATCATCAACAAGCGTCAGGAAGAATTCCTGAACGCTCCGAAATTGAACATCCGGATTGTCAAAAACGGGGACGTCATCAAGTTCTCCGAACATTTCGAAGCCAAATTCTTCGCCGTCCCCCACAACATTCCGGACACGACCGCCGTCATCTTAAGGACTCCGGCCGGCAATTTCGCCAACTTGGCGGACGTCAAAATCGACTACGACGCCGAAGGCAAACCGACCAACCTCGAGGAATTCAGGGCCGCGGCCAAGGAAAAAATCCACGTTCTTTTCCTCGACAGTACCAGAGCCGAAGCTCCCGGACGTTCGCTTTCGGAAAAAATGGTGGAGAAAAATCTCGAAGAGCTTTTCCAAAAAGCCGAAGGTCGGATCATCATCGGCACTTTCGCCTCTTTACTCACGAGAATCGCCGAAATCATCAAGATCGCCGAGAAAATGGGCAAAAAAGTGGCCATTTCCGGCCGCTCGATGAAGGAAAATATCGAAATCTCCAGGAATCTCGGATACATCAAGCCGAAAAAAGGAACCATTGTTCCGATCGAGGACATCCATAAGTACAAGGACGACAAGGTGATGGTCCTCTCGACCGGCGCCCAGGGCGAACCCAAGGCAAGTCTGATGAGAATCTCGAACGGCGAGCATAAGTACATCACCATCAAACCCGGAGACACGGTCATTTTCTCCTCTTCGGTCATCCCGGGAAACGAACGGAGCGTCCAGATACTTAAAGACAACCTGGCGAGACAAGGAGCCATTGTCTACCATTCGGAAATCGTCGACATCCATTCTTCGGGGCACGCTTCCCAGGACGAACTCCGGGATATCATCAAAATCATGAATCCCAAGTTCTTCGTTCCGATCCACGGATACTTTTTCATGAGATCGCAAAACGCCTTGAACGGCGTCGAATCCGGCGTTCCCAAAGAAAACATCCTTCTTCCGGACAACGGCCAAGTGGTGGAAATCACCAAGACTTCGGCGAAGATCACCGATAAAACCATTCCCGCTTCCTATGTCCTCGTGGATGGTCTTGGCGTCGGCGACGTCGGCGAAGTGGTACTCCGTGATCGAAGACTCCTTGCCCAGGAAGGGATGATCGTCATCATCGCCACGGTGAGTCGCCGCGACGGCCGGCTCGTGAAGAATCCGGACATCATTTCCCGCGGGTTCATCTATCTCAAAGAAAACCAGAAACTTCTCGAAGACATCCGCACCAAAACACGCGGCATTGTCAGCCGTATTCCGAGGCACCAGCCATTGGACGGAGATTATCTAAAATCCCTTTTCCGGGACCAGATCGGCCAATTCGTCTACAACAAGACCAACCGCCGGCCGATGATCCTACCGGTGATTATCGAAGTCTGATCAATAAAAACTCCCCTTACGGGGAGTTTTTTCATCGGATGGCTACCGGACCCGGGCTAGTCGCTTATTTTTCTGATCCCGATCCAGACCGGGTTTCCGTCGAGCGTATCTTCGCTTTCTCCCGTGAAAATCGCTTCGGATTTCTTGAATTCTATTTTTTTGGCGAAGAGTTTAGATTCCAATTCTTTGGTCCGGAAAGAAAAGACATCGGTGAGCTCTTGGGAGGCGTCGACGAAAAGCTCAATCGATTCTCCGGGCTTTAATCCGGATTTCTGGCGAAGGTCCTGCGCCATGCGCATGAGTTCGCGGACCAAGCCTTCGGCTTTGAGGTCGGCCGTGATTTTATCGTCGAGCCAAATCGGGGTTTTCAGACTCTCGTCGAAAACCGCTTCTTTGACGTTCACCTCTTCTTTCACCAGCTCCAGGATTTCCGGGTATTTCTCCAGACTCTTGTTTCGGAACTTCAAAGTCTGCAAAGGCTGTCTTACTTTGATGGCTTTGGCGTTTCTTTCGGCCAGAGCTTCGGCGACGATCTCTCTTGCTTCGACCATCAGCCGCAAGAGTTTGGAATCGGCCCAAGAATGCGGCAAGCGGGGCCAATCGGTCAAATGAACCGAAACCGCTTTTTTCTTCAAAGGCAAGGAAAGATACAAAGCTTCGCTCCAGAAAGGAGTGAACGGAGCGAGAATTTGACTCAAAGACTTCAAGCATTCCAAAAGCACGGCCGAGGCTTCCTTAAAGTCTTCTTCCGAACGCGGACGCTGGAAACGCTCGCGCGAACGCCTCAAATACCAACGGCTCAAATCTTCGACGAATTTTTCCATTTCGCGTCCGGCGTCGCCGATATTGTAGGCGTCAAGATTCCGGGAAACGGTTTTTTCTGTTTCGTACATCCGCGCCAGGATCCAACGGTCGAGAACCGCTTTCGGTTTTTTCTTCAACTCGACGGATTTATCCGCGTAAAGCTCGTAGAAGGAAAAGACGTTGAAAATAATGAAGAAAAACTGCCTCAAAGCTTTACCGAGGTCCGCCTCGTCGAATCGCTTCGGCTCTCCTGGATCGTTCACGGTGTAGAAATACCAACGGATCGGATCGACTCCGTATTTCTCTATCATCGACCAGGGGTCGACGATGTTTCCTTTGGATTTGGACATTTTGAGTCCGTTTTTGTCGAGCACCAAACCGAGACAAATGACGTTCCGATAAGGCGCTTTTTCTCCGAGCAAAGCGGAGACGGCAAGCAGAGTGTAAAACCAGCCCCGAGTCTGGTCCACCGCTTCGCAGATGAAATCGGCCGGATAATATTGCGGGTAGTAATTGCCGGCAAAAGGCATGGCCCCGGAATCGAACCAGACATCGGCCACTTCTTTGGTCCGCGTCATTTCCGCTCCGCAGTCCGGACAGATCAGTTTGAATTCGTCGATATAAGGCTTATGAAGATCGAGTTTGCCCGTCCGATCAAAAGGAAGATTTCGAACCTCGATCTTTCTCAACTCTCCGGGTTTCAAATAAAGGTCGGCTTTGGCTTCGGCCGAGAAGCGCTCGTCCAAGCCCTTTAGTGCCGCCTGGAGAGCCCAGAGCGGATCGCCGTGACCCACGATCAGGATATTCTTCTCAGAATGATTTTCGTTCAATTCCCGGACAAAATTCATCATTCTCGCCCTGATGTCGGTTAAAGTCTCGCCTTGTTCCGGCGCCTTGAAGAACTTCTCCTCTTGATTCGCGAAAAATCCTTCGAATTCTTCGGCCGGTTGGCCATTGAAAACGCCGGTGCGGTACTCGGTCAGGCGATCGTCGTATTTGACGTCGATCTGGAGTCCTTTGGCGATGATCTCGCTCGTTTCTTTAGAACGCTTCAAAGGCGAAGAAAATATAAGATCGATCTTTTCTTTTTTGAGCCGCGGCAAAAGGGATTCGATGTCTTTCCGACCCTTGTCGGTCAAAGGATTATCGAATTTCTCCGGAGCGGCGGAAGAGACGTTCAAAACATTCGACTGGGATTCGCCGTGGCGAAGGAGAAAACAGCGGTTGGTCGGCTGTTTCGACAGCCTGACGAGATCGTCGATTCCGCCGATCACTTCTTCGTGCTCGCATTTGCCGCATTTCCAAACCGGAATCGGCGTGCCCCAATAGCGCTCTCTCGAGATCGCCCAGTCCTTGGCTTCTTTGATCCACTCGCCGAAACGGCCCTCTTTGATGTGCTCCGGGATCCAATTAACGTTTTCGTTCGCTTTGACGAGCTCCTTACGAAGGCGACTGACTTCGAAAAACCACGAGTGCCTCGCCATATAGATCAAGGGAGTGCCGCATCTCCAGCAATGAGGATATTCGTGCTCGATCGAGTCGAATTTGTAAACCAAGCCTCTTTTTTCGAGATCGCCGACGATTTCCGGATCAGCCTCTTTGATGAGTTTTCCGGCTCCGGGAAACCCGGAAGCCATGCGGCCGTCGTCGCTCACGGTCGTCGGGAACTTTTTCAGATTGATTTTCTTGGCGAGGTTCAAATCGTCTTCTCC
>JAKJEF010000006.1 GCA_022705565.1 Patescibacteria group bacterium | reverse complement strand
GCTAACTTACGGTCGCTTGTTTGCCGAGTTCCTTAAAGAGAAATCACTCGTACCCCTTGGGCTACTCGCCCTATCCACCTGTGTCGGTTTCCGGTACGGATTCCATTCCTTTAACCTTAGAGATTTTTCGCGGAAACGCGCTCAACCAACTCACCAAAGTAAATGCTTTGATTCGCCGCTGTCCTTGGATTCGCCATTGAAGGCAGACACTTGGATTTACCAGAATGCCATCCTTAGACCACGGACACCAAACCATTAAGATGCTTAATCTAACCCTCTTCGTCCTCCCTTCGAAATGGAAGGGTTGGAATATTAACCAACAGTCCATCGGCTGCGGCTTTCGCCATTGCCTTAGGGCCGCCTAACCCGTGGATGATTGCCATTGCCACGGAAACCTAGGATTTTCGGGGAACCGGTTTCCCACCGGTTAAGTGGGTTACTCATGCCAACATTCTCTCTTCAGAGCACTCCAGTCGCCCTCGCGGGTCGACCTTCGGCGCGCTCCAAATGCTCTCCTACCACGCCTCGCTTGCGCGAGACATCCGTATCTTCGGTATCTTGCTTAGCCCCGGTACATTTTCGGCGCGTCACGCCACTCCCGCAAAACGGGATTCGAATAGTGAGTTGTTACACACTCTTTAAAGGATGGCTACCTCTGAGCCAACCTCCTATCTGTCGATGGCATGGCACTGCCTTTAACACTTAGCAAGAATTTGGGGACCTTAGATGACGGTCAGGGCTGTTTCCCTTTCGACCACGGGGCTTAGCCTCCGCAGTCTGACTACCAAGTTTTTCTACAGCGGTATTCGGAGTTTGACTCGGTGGCCGAGCTTTCGCCCTTTACCACCAAACCAGTAGCTCTACCCCCGCTGAAGCGGTTCTTGGCGCTAGTCCTAAAACTATTTCGGAGAGAACCAGCTATTACCAAGCTCGATTAGCTTTTCACTACTTACCTCAGTTCATCCAAAGATTTTGCACAATCAACTGGTGCGGACCTCCCTCCCGCTTTCGCGGAAGTTCATCCTGACCAAGGTAAGCTCGCTTGGCTTCGGGTCTTATATCGACTACCTTGTCCTTGCGGACGTTCGCGCTTTTAACACTAGGTTTCCCTGTGGCTGCTCCCGCAAAGCGGGATTAACCGAGCAGTCGATATAAAGTCGTTGGCTCATTCTTCAATAGGCACCACGTCATCCCGCCGAAGCGGGACTCCGAGTCCTTGTAAGCACATGGTTTCAGTTCTATTTCACCGCCCTCACCGGGCTGCTTTTCACCTTTCCCTCGCGGTACTTGTTCACTATCGATCACAAAGTGTATTTAGCCTTTCCCGATAGTTCGGGATGTTTCCTTCGAAGCTTCCTGTCATCGAAGTACTCAAGATTAAAAACAAGAAAGATGATTCGTTTTCGCCTACGAGGCTTTCACTCCCTTTGGCCGGACTTTCCAGTCCGTTCGGCTAACGAACCATTTTGTAACTTTCCTCTATTTATAAAGTCGCTCTCCGATTTCTCATCGAGCGGCTTCATAAATAGAATGTCTCTATCTTACTACCCTTGCCTTCCGCTTCCGGCTTGCGCCGTAAACTTCAAACAAGTTTGGGCTCTTCCCTTTTCACTCGCCGCTACTAAGGGAATAACGATTGTTCTCTATTCCTCCGCTTACTAAGATGTTTCACTTCAGCGGGTCGACTATCCCAGCACTTACGGCTGGAATCAATCCCGGATTGCGGGATTAGGTTTCCCCATTCGGAAATCCCCGGATCGAAGGCTGCTACGCGCCTCCCCGAGGCGTATCGCCGCTACGCCGCGTCCTTCGTCGTCACTTTGTGTCAAGGCATCCTCCATGCGCCCTTAAAAAAATAAACCGGTCATTTAAATGCCAATTAAGTCCGCCAGTTTGAACTCGCGGACTCCTGCTTTGCGCCGATATCGATCGGCGCAAATTATATTCATTTTTTTAATACCAGTCGTTTCAACAAAAAAACCGCTTTCGCGGTTCATTCAGTCACCAAAACTAAGACTTCATGAGCCGCGTTTTATGTGAATCTTTCGCATCATCATCTGAGAAGAATTATACAGGCGGGTCCTTGGCCGTGTCAACCCCCGGCCCGGCCGCCCGAAAACAGGAACAGCCCCGCGTTAAACGGAGCTGTTTTCCTTTAAAATCAAGGTCTTCGGGATTAATCCCTATCCACCTGATCCCGCCACTTCTCGATCAGAGAATTGGCGTAATCCTTGCCGGCCATGCCGAAAGCGATGGCGATTGCAAAGCTGAGTCCGACTCCGAGAATGTAGATCAAGTTCTTGAGTAAACTGATATCAATGCCCAATTTGCTCAAGGCGTTCTCCAAACCGAAGTAAATGATGATCCACCAGCTCAAAACGCTGATGAGTTTCGCCGACTGCATTTTCGCACCCATGGCCGCGGCCCGGATAACGCTCCGGACGAAATTCGCCACGATGACCGCGAGCACCAGAATGACGATGGCGCCGACGAAACTGGTCGCCTGACTTAAGATGGTGCTGATGAATTGCGACACCACCGGAAGGCCGAACTTGTCGGCGATCACCAAAAGCAAAGCGCCGACGATGAACCAATAGACCAGCTTTCCGAAGAACTTCCCGCTGTCGAGCTTAACGTTCGCTCGATCGAGATACGGCTCGATTCCGGCTTTCTTCAAAAGCGAGTCTATTCTCAAGGCTCTGACCGCCTGGGCGACCAACCTTTCGATAAGGCGCGCGATGAAAAGTCCGATGACGAACAAGACCGCCGCGCCGAGTAAAGTCATAAACGGCTGCGACAGATATTCGTACCAGAATCTCGCGATCGCCCATCCGAACGGCTCCAACCAATTTAAAACAGTCATTTATATTTTTCTTTAATTTAAAGTAAATCGACCTTTGCTGTGATTACCTATTTATTATATCAAAAAACAACCATCCGGACTATTATTCTTTCTCCACAAGCGAAGGCCAGAGCTTCTTGTAATCCTCGAATGCCTTATTAAAGACTTCTTTCGGAGTCTCTTCCACACCGAGTTTTAACATCTCCGTTTCTAGATCCGCAATCGCGGCTTCTTGTTCTTCGGCGGGAACAATCCGCTCGAACTCCAAAATATATCCGTACCCTTTGGTATGATCGACGGAAACACGGATTTTGTTCCACAAGAATTCGTTCCGGTGGCGGAACCATTTTATTTCCGGGTCGATGCCGATCTCGGACAACATTTCTTCCATTTTCCCGAAATCCTCTTTCGAGAAACGGACCTCGATTTCCTCTCTCGCGTCGTCGTGAAGTTTGCCTTTTTTGAGCCATATCTTGGCGTAAGCGTCGTTTCGCTGGATCCGCAAATCCTGCGGCACGTCGAGATAATAAGTGGTTTCGTCCCGCTCGCCCAAAAACTCCGCTTCTTTTTTGAACTTCTCGATTAGCTCCTCGTATTTTTGCTTATCGATAAAACTGCGAATCTCGCATTCTATCTGCGGCATAAATTCATTATAGGACTATCTGCCGAAATCCGAATACCAGACATCGCTGTTCCAAACCCAGAAAGGACCCATACCCGCCATCACCCAAAGTTTGTCTTGGAAAACCATCACCTCGTGGTCTTCCCGGCCGGGCCAGGAAAAATCGATTCCGGCTTTTTGCCAATCTTTTCCGTTCGCGGAATACCAGACATCCTGGGTTCCGGCTTCGTTCACGGTTCCCCAACCGCTCACGAGCCAAAGACGATCCTTGTAATTCACCAAAGGCATTCCATGCCTTTCTTCCCACGGAGCGTTCCCGTTTTCCAAGACCCAATTCACTCCGTCGCTCGAACTCCAAACATCGTTCATGGCTTTACCGTGGCCTACGCCTCCAGCTACCCATAATTTGTCTTGGAATACTGCTGTTCCGTGATCGTAGCGCGGAGCCCATCCGGCATTTTCGGTCACCAGATTCCAATGGATTCCGTCTTCAGAATTCCAGACATCGTTTTTGAGGTTCTGATCTCCGAGCCTGGCGCCGAAACTCAATCCGCCGAACATCCAAAGCTTTCCTTGGAATACGGCCGAGGTCTGGCCTTCGCGGCCGCCCCAGGGCGCGTCTTTCAGGACCTGTTTCCAATTGACGGCGTCGTCAGAAACCCAGATGCCGGTGCGATAACCGGTCGTCGTGCTCCAGCCGCCGAACATCCAAAGCTTTCCTTTGAAATATTCGACGGACATTGATCTTCGCGGAGACCAGGCAGCGTGTTCTTTTTCGAGGATCCAATTCGCGCCGTCTTCCGAACTCCATATGTCGTTAAAATGCGGTGCCACGCCGTAATTGTTTTCGGCTTCGGGAAATCCGCGAAGCCCTCCGAAGATCCACATCTTACCGTCGAAAACAATTCCTCCCTGCGAATCCCTCGGTCCCCAGGGGGCGTTGGACAAAGCTTTTTCCCAAACAAGCGTTTGGGGATCGATGGCCGCTCCGGGTTTTTCACTCTCTCCGGCCGGTTCCGTATAATTTTTCTCGTCCGACAAAACTTTTTCCTGGTTCATTTCTATTTTCCAATCGCTCCAGTCGTAAAGAACCCAACAGAAAATTCCTATAAGCAAAACAACGAATAATATTTTTTTGATTTTGTTCATGTTTAATTTTTGTTTAAAATTTTTTCCAATTCTTCTCTGACGACCTTTCTATCGTCCCAGGAGTACTTTTTGCCGCCGATGATGATCGACTGCTCCGCTCCCTTGCCGGTGATCAAAACCACATCTCCTTTTCTCGCGAGAGAAAGCGCCTTTCTGATGCCTGTCCGACGGTCTTCGATAGAAAACAAATTTTGATCACGGACCTTGCCGGTTTCTTCGGCCGCCTTCGCGATATCTTCGATGATCGGACCAGGCTCGTCTTCGTAAGGGTCGACGTTCGAGACGACAACGTAATCCGCTTTTTCTCCGGCGAGTTTTCCCATCACCGGCCGCTTGGATTTGTCCCGGCCTCCGCCTTCGGCTCCGAGAAGAATGACGATGCGGTTCGGAGACATGGATTTGGCCGTCTCCAAAACTGCGGTCAGGCTTTCTTTCTCGTGGGCGTAATCGACAAAAACCGCGAAATCCTGACCTTCGTCAATTTTTTCCATCCGGCCGGGAATGTTTTTGAGCTGCTTCAATCCGACGGCTATGTTTGCGGAAGAGAAACCGAGTTCTTTCCCGATGACAATTCCGGGCAAAGCGTTATAGACGTTGAAATTCCCCGGAATGGAAATAACGTAATGACCCGGGCCGATATCAAAGCTCGTTTCTTCGTTCAAAGTCTTGATGTTTTCCGCCAAATAGTCCGCCTGTCCCCTAATTCCGAAAGTGATTTTTTTATCCGCCTCGAAATTCAAAAAATAGTCTTTGTATTCGCTGTCGTTATTGACTATGAAGATTTTCTTAAGGACAAGGTCTTGAAGAACTTTTCTTTTGGTTTTCGCGAGATCAACGAAGATCTTCCCTTTGGCTTCCTTGTATTTTTCGAAACTGCCGCCGTGGGAAGGTAAATGTTCCGGAGTCAAATTGGTGAAAACCAGAAAATCGTATTCGATGCCTTTGTGCCGATACTGGTTAATCCCCTCGGAAGTGGTTTCGACGACCGCTGCCCGGCAATCGGCCTCGAGCATTTTTTTGAGCCACTTCTGGATTTCGAATCTCCCCGGCATGGTCATGTGGTAAACGTTCGGATATTCCTCGTCTCCGATCCTCATGTTGGCCGTACTGACAATGCCTGTTTTCCAACCCGAGGAATTGAGAACGCCCCAGATGAAATTGGCGGTCGAGGTTTTTCCCTTGGTGCCGGTGACGCCGATAATAAGCATTTTCCTCGATGGGAATCCGTAAACCAAAGCGCCAAGCTTGGCCATCGAATAGTGATAAGCTTCGAGGATCGGCGGCGGTATCAGTTTTCTCAAGAAAGATTTCATGATTTGCCGTTTATCGGCCGAAAAAAGCTTTTCTCAAGATATAAAGATAATACCAAAACGGTTGGATGGCCAGATCGTAAAAAGGAGAATATTCCCTGACAAACCCGCCGAACTTCTTTTTATAAACGGAAATCCCCTCCCAACTTCTGTTCAGTCCTTTGTGGCTTATTCCTCCGAAACTGTAATAGGAAAACCCAAGCTCTTTCGCTTTTCTCACGCTTTGCCATTGGCAAAGATAAGAAGGCATCAGTTCGCGGTATTCGGACGAAGATGACCCGAAAAGAAAAAAAGCGGTTTCTCCGTAAAGAACGACGAGGTTCGCCACGAGCAGGGTGTCTCCGTAAAACGCCAGGGCCAAAAACGCGTTTTTGCGCTTTTCGGCGCTGTTGAATATTTCTTCGTAGTAGCTTCGGGGATGAAGGCTGAAACCATCCCGATTGGCGGTTTCCGTCATCAAAGAATAAAAATCCTCGAAATAATCCAAGAAATTCTTGGTGATGGTTTTAACGACAACACCTTTTTTCAATGCCAGCCTGACGTTATATCTCGCCTTCGGCTCCATGGCGAAGAAGATCTCGTTTTCCGGCTGCTTCAAATCGATCACCCGTTCGGCCCGTGGCTGGAAATTCGATCCGCGATAAGAGCTTCTCGGAGATTTGACGAAAAACTTCCCGGCGGTTTTTTCCAAGCGGTCTTTTAGCGCCGGCCAAAAATCCAGCCGGATAAAGACCGTTTTTCCGTCGTTAAAAACCTCTTTCAATGATTTTTTCAAAAAAGCGGCGGTTTTTTCCGTTAGATTGTTTTTCAATACCGGACCGTAAGGTATATATATGTAGCTTTTGTTAAGAGGAAGAGGATAACGGATGGCTTGCAGACTTCCGACAATCTCGTCCCCGTCTTCGATCGAAAAACGCCTTACTTCTCTTTTCTCTTCGGCTTGCCAGTCCCCGTAAAACCAGCTTTGGGTAAAAGGCACGCTTTGATTTACGGCCAGCGGATCGAATTCTTTTTCCGAGGTGATTTCGACCAAATTCATAAGAATACTTTAGCATACAAAAACAAAAAAGCCCCTGATAAGCATATACTCATATGCCCATCAGGGACCGTGTGGAGAACTTCAATGCCTTCCTTCGGCTCGGCGGCGGTTGGTCAATTCCACGAACCACGACCGCAAGCCGAAAAGGTCCAATATCGGGAAGACGAGGGTCAGAATAATATCCGTGACCGCTTCTTTCGGCCGAGGAATCCCGAAGGCGCCTCGAAGCTCCCAAGGGACTTCCTTGGATTTCGGATGTCTCCGGATGATCCAGAGAATCCGCAGATAATGGAACCACGTCCCAAAGAAGATTATCCTTTTCCCCTCGAACGCCGCCAGATCAAAGGCGACGTCGACCTGTCTTATGGTTTCCAAGCCGTCCCGGATGATCCTCGGGTTATATATCCCGAACTCTTCCATAGCCACGGCATAGAGATCAGCTTCGGCTTGGTCCGATGCTTCTTGGAAATCGCAGATTAGGACGATATCTTTCTCGGGAATCCTATGACGTTTGCACGTCAATCTGTCGAAGACGCGGCTGATCTGACGCACGCTCGCATACCAATCCTGGCTTTCCCTAGACCCAAGCCTGCCGCGACGATGCGGAGACTTGGTCAGGGGTATAAGTAAAACCCCGTTGAGAATCACCGACGGGCCGCCGAACGAGACAAGCTTGATCCAGGACGCGAAGACAACCAACGCCACGATAACCAAAAGGATTATCTCCAAAGCTCATCATTCCTTTCAAAGAACTAATACTGTTTTTACAGCATAAAATATATGATTTGTCAAGCACCGATGAGTTCCGAGCAAGTTAAAAGCCCGGCCGAACCGGGCATTGATTCTTATTTTGATTTCGTCTTTCAGCGGCTTCTTTCAAGAGAAATCCTTCCTTTCTTGAATTCCTTTTTCAACTCTTTTTTCAGTTCTTCCAAAACAGGTTTCAGCTCCGGGAAATTGTTCACCGCGTGATCGGCATAATGGAATATGATTTCCGGTTCATCGTAGCTTTTGGAACCGCTCTCCAAAAGATACATCAAAGTTTCCAGCTTGTTTGCGGCTTTGACGAACTTCGCCTCTCTAGTCGTCCCTTTTTCATATTCTTGCCACAAAGCGGGAATTTTATTGCCGGAGAATCGAGGCATTGTTTTTTTCAACTGATTGATCGCCTTATTCTCCAGATTCGCTTTTTGTTTTTCGGTGATTTTCCCCTTGACGATGGAAACATGATCGATATTTCCCGCCACCGATTCGACAATATCGTGAACCAAGGCCATTTCCAGCGCCTTTGTCAGGTTTATTTTGATCTTTAACTCGTCGGCGAGAACGAATACCATCAAAGCCGTTCTCCAAGAGTGTTCGGCCGCGGAATCGCCGATCATTTTTTTAGAATCCTTGAATCTTACCGCGTCTTTCATTCCGCCCGCTTTGTGTAAAAACCCGATTAATTTTGATGGATCTTCTGCCATGAATCGTTTATTGATTTTTATTGATCAATTCCTGCATCAGATCGCCGTATTTTTTGGACTCAGATATCGCGCCCGGGGCGATCAAACCCATCAGATCCCGGCATTTTTTTATTTCTTCAGATCTATCCCCGTCCTCGTGGGAAGAAGACTCTATTTCGATAAAACATCCCAATTGTTCGACATCGTCCAGACAGATTTCGAAATTCTGATATTTATAAACTTCTCTGTTTTTTACGATAGAAAAAGCTTTCGTGAAATCGAGCTTTTCCAGGAAATTGAAGCCGGATCCCATGCTGGAAAGAGGAGAGCTGAATTCCATCCCGATTCCGTTTCTGTTTATTTCCTTGAATTCGATCAGCTTCTTTTCTCCTTTTTCCCTGATTCGCGCCGAAAAATGTCCTTCGATTATTTTATGTTCGCCGTCGAGATCTTTTTCGCGCCCGAAAATATGGTCCGACTGTCTTTCCTTCTTTACGAATTCGGCTCCTATTTTTTGAAGCTCGTTTTTAACTTGTTCCAAATCCCCGATTTTAGCTCTTATCTCGACTTCAATCATGATTTATTGAAATAATAACTTTTGTGATATTTCCACACAATAGCGAAAAAACCCTGAAAAACGGCCCTAATCGCCGTCGCTTATTCGCCGAGAAATAACTTGGTGGACCTAGGCGGAATCGAACCGCCGTCCCGGCAATGCGAATGCCGTGTTCTGCCACTAGACCATAGGCCCGAACTGCCAATTCAGATTAGCAGTCCTCGAGTTATTTTTCAAAACGATTCTCCCGGATAAGTTTTTCGGCTTCGCTCCGGGAAATCAAATCCCTTTTCTCGATTTCATCTTCAACCGTTTTCTTTACCATATCCTCGAGCATTTTCTTGCTGTCCTCGGCCTGCTTCATCATGTTCCGCAAATCATCCGGAGACATATCCTTCATTAAATCCTGGGCCGCCTTCATTTGATCAAAAAATCCCATAATAATTTATAATCCCAATTCTTCGTGAATATTCTGCATCGACCGCACGGCCAATTCTGCCATTTTCTCCAAAGTGATTTCAAGATGTTTCGGCGCCTCAAGCAGAAGCTCCCGATTCACGCCGCGGGCAAAAGCTTTTTCCTTGAATCTTTTCAAGACCGTTTCCGGGGTGACGTCCGCGAGTTTTCTGCTCGGCAGAACCAAGGCAGCGGCGACCACGAGACCGGTGATCTCCTCACAATAGTAAAGCGCTTTTTCCATCAAACTTTCCGGCGCCTCCACCCCGGACATAAAATTGTGCCTCCGGACGGCCAAAGCCACCTCTTCCGGCAAACCGGCTTCGCGGATGATCGTTGCGCCGATTTTACCATGCTCTTCCGGCCGCTCGCTCGTCTTTTCCCAGTCGATATCGTGGAGCAATCCGGAAAGCTCCCAAAGGTCTTTTTGGTCAGACTCGTTAAAATAATCCGCGAGTTCTTTCATCAAAGCTCCGGCGGCCAGATTATGCTTGATGAGATTTTCGTTCTTGATGTTCTCCCGAAGGAGCTTGATCCCCGTTTCCCTGTAATCCATGTACGAATTATTTAACCAGGCTCTGCGGAGTTCCGGCAGCGAACTTTTCGATATTTTCCGCGGTCGTGTCGAGAATCCTTCGCAAAGCCTCTTTGGTGTTGAAAGCGTTGTGCGGAGTGATGACAACGTTTTCCATGTCGATCAAAACATGATTCTCGAGGATCTTTTTCAAATCGTGCTCTTCCGGTCGTCCGTAAAGCAAAAACTGCCTTTCGTCCTGTGTCGGCACTTCTTCTTCCAAAACATCGAGTCCGACGCCTCCGAGTCTACCTTCATGCAAAGCTTCGATCAAGGCAGTCGTGTCCACGACCGCTCCCCTCGCGGTATTGATCAAAACGCAGCCTTTTTTAACCATGGATAGAGTCTCCTTGTTGATCATATGCGTTGTCTCCGGCAAAAGCGGCACATGCAAGGTGATCACGTCCGAATTCTTCAGAAGCTCCTCGAAACTGACGTATCTGAACCCGAGTTCCGCCTCCAAACCGGCTCTCGGGAAAGCGTCGTAAGCGATGACATCCATTCCGAATCCCTTGGCGATGCGAATCGCGTACTGGCCGATACGGCCGACGCCGACCACGCCAATCGTCTTTCCTTTCAGATCAAACCCCTGGAGTCCTTTCTGGTCGAACGATCCGGTTTCTTTGATGCGATCGAAAGATTGGAAAATCTTTCTCGAGATAGAGAGCAAAAGCGCGAAAGCGTGCTCGGCGACGGTGTTTTCCCCGTATGACGGAACATTGCTAACGACGATGTTTTTCGCCGCGGTAGCGACAAGATCGATATGGTCGAATCCCGTGGTCCGGGTGGCGATCAGTTTCAGATTCGGTAAAGCTTCGAGAACCGGATCATCGATTTTGGAGCCGGTGAAAACCGAAATCACGTCGAAATTCCCGGCTTCCGTGAGATTGTTTTTATCGATCCGGTTCGGGGAGAAAAAAAGTTCGTGTCCGGGAAGTTTGGATTTCAGATATTCCGCTTCCCAATCCTCGATCTCGAAAAAAGAAATCTTCATAAGATTAAGTTTAGGCGAAAACGCGCCTTTTACCAAGGCTTTGATAAAGCGCTTCCAGATAGATTAAAGCTTACAGCTCAGATATTTGTTGGCTTCTTTCGGCCAAACGATGATTGCCATGGCATAAATGCCGGCGGCGGCCAAAAGAATGAACTGCACCAAGCCGTCGGCGACGCTTCCGGGTTTATCCAAAACAAAACACTTTCCGGCGAATCCGATAGCGAGGAGTGTTGAGGCAAGAACTGTCAGTTGGTAGTATCTCTTAAAAAAAGATCCGATCAAAGTCCGACTCTGCCGATAATTGAAAACAGCCATTACCGCTCCGAGAATAGATCCCGTCAAATGAATTAGGGCGATAAATAACATTTTTATATTTTTCCGCCTCCCGGACAAGGATAGAGAACCCGTCCGCGGACACGGCTTTCAACCTTTGACGAATTATACCACAAAACCAGGCGTTATTTGACGTAGCTCTTGTAAACCCAACCCTCGATCACCTGTTCGCCGTTTATAAGTACCGATGACTTCAGCGGAATGCGAAGCCAATCTCCTTTTTCTTCAAGCACCCGGTATTGTTCTCCGGCATAAGCCTTGGTGATGATCGACGAATCCGTGGTCGGAGACTGTCGCACGTTCAGCCAGCCGATCGACGTTTCTTGGACGGTAACGGTTCTTGTCTCCGGCACCGGCGGCGTCTCTTCTTCGTAAATCCCGCTCAAATAACTTTCCCTGCTCGGACACCCGGCCGGATTCACTCCCCAGGCCCCGGAAGAAAGATAAACGCAAAAGCTGTAAGAAGTGTTGTTTTGTCTCTTGTAGAAATAGGGTTTGTCGAATTCGGGATCGCTGTAAGTTTTGGGAATGTATCCGCCGGACAAAAGAGTCGACAGATTTTCCGGCAAAGCTCTTTTTTCGAGGCTGTATTTTTGGAGGCCGGCGATGATGCTTCCGGCATCGGCCAGTCTTGTCTTGTCGATAACCTGATCGTCTTTCAGTTTCTGTAGAGCGACGCCGCAATTCCCGGCATCCACTCCGTTGTCCGAAAGGCAGGCGCTGTATCCGCTTTTGTTGGCCAGTTTCAGTCCGAACCAGACGGCCGCGACCATAAACAGGAAAACGACGGTTCTCGTTATTATCGACAATTTTCTCTTTTTGCGGTTGTTCGGCTCGTTGTCCTCCCAATCTTCGTAGCCGTCGTCCGGCTTGTCGTTTGTTTCCGGTTCGGGGCAAGCGCTCACGGCGTGTTTTTTCAGGAACAAGACCGTTTCTTCGGCGGAAACCGCCGGCTCTTCGATCTTTTCGTTTTCGGGCTCGGCTTTGATTACGCGGACATTCAATCCGCTTTCTTTTTTGTCTTCTTTTTTAGGCTTCCTGGGCATAGTACTTATTATTATATTTCATTCTCGCTTTGTCGAAAAGAAATTGTGGATGAACCTCGATTGTCGGGCTGCCGAGAATCGAACTCGGTCTTTACGCACCCGAAGCGCACGTACTACCGGTATACTACAGCCCGCGACTATCCTATTTAATCGCAAAAAGCGCTTTTCGTCTACTTTTCGCCGGTGGTTCCGAATCCTCCCCGGGTTTTCCCCGCCATGCGATCGACTTCTTCCCATTCGGCTTTTTCGCGTTTCAAAATGATTGCCTGGCAGACGCGGTCGCCTTTTTCCACCATTATCGGCTTATCCGTGAAATTGAAACAAACCGCTTTCAGTTCGTCCTCGTCTCCGCAAAAATCCGCATCGATGACGCCCAAGCCGTTCGCAAGCCACAAGCCCTTTTTGTGGAGCGAACTCCGGGCGACAAGAAGAGTAACGAATCCTTCGGGCGTTTCGATCGCGACATTCAAAGGAATATAGCCGATCTCTCCGGGATCGATTTCCATACGTTCGCGGCTCGTCAGATCAAAAGCTCCGGCGCCGCTCGTTTTGTATTCCGGAAGAGACAGACTCTTGTCGAATCTTTTTATGCGGATCTTCATTATTTCACGTAGTGTCTTTTCTTCATCTCCGATTCGATCCCCTCCTCGAATTCCTGTTTGGCTTCTTTGGCTTTGTCGGCCATGGCCGCAAGTTCTTTGTCGGATAGCTCGTTCAATTCTTCGGCGCGTTTTTCGAGCTTGGATTTGACGTTTAATTCCGGATTGTCCAAAACTTCTTCGAGAAGAATGTTTAAAATCCATCCGATCCGCGGTCCGGGCTCGATCCGGAGCGAATCCATCAGATCGCTTCCGTTCAATTTGATCATCTTCGGGGAAATCGGGTCCCGCTTCACCTTGTCGATCATAAAAAGCAGATGTCTCGTTTTGTAGGGCACCGCCTTCGGCACTCCCGAACCGATGCGGTCGGCTTCGCGCAGTTTCAGAAGATCGTCGATATGCTCTTCGCCGACGCGAGCGATAAACCTTCTCACTCCGGCCGGAGTCACTTCGTCGACGTTGTAATAAAAAAGATGATGTCGCACCAAATGGACGACTTTGTCGCTCGTCTTTTTCGGAAACTTCAGCCGCTCCATGATTTTTTTGGCGATTTTCGCGCCAACCATTTCGTGATTGTAAAAAGTGGAATCCGGGCCATCGCCTCTTTTGGTGTCCGGTTTGCCGATATCGTGTAGTAAAGCCGCGAGCCGTACTTCCAGAGAATAATTTTTCTTGGCGGCGTAATCGAGCGCCTTTATCGAGTGCTCCCAGATGGAATAGATATGGTGCTTGTTCTGACCAACACCGATGCCTTCCCTGAGTTCCGGAAGAATATGCCGCAGAAGTCCGGCCGCCTCGAGCAGTTCCACACCTTGGGCTGCTCGTTCGGACATAATGATTTTTTCGAATTCGTCGCGAATCCTCTCTTCCGAAACCGATTCGAGCAAATCGGCGTTCTTTTTCATGGCGGAGAAAGTTTTGGTTTCAATCTCGAATCCGAGTTCCGCGGAAAACCTGACGGCCCGCATCAGACGCAAAGCGTCTTCCTCGAAACGCTTGTCCGGATCGCCCACGGTCCGGATGATTTTCTTTTTCAGATCAATCTCTCCTTCGAAAGGATCGATGATGCCGTTTGCCTTGCCTTTTGCCGCGGACATGGCCATGGCGTTTATGGTGAAATCGCGCCGCGCCAGATCTTCCTCGATCGTTTTGGCGAATTTAACCTTATCCGGATGCCTTTTGTCCGAATATTTCCCTTCTATCCGGAAAGTGGTTACCTCGATGACTTTCAAATCCGGATCTTCGGATCCGGTTTTGACGCCGACGGTCCCGAAAGTATTCTCGTAAACGCTCTCCTTGAATATCTCCTGGATCTCTTCAGGCGCGGCGTCGGTCGCCACGTCCCAATCCTTCGGCTTTTTGCCGAGCAAAAAATCGCGGACCGAACCGCCGACGACATAGGCTTTGAATCCGGCTTTTTCGAGCCTTTCGATGATGGCGCTGACTTCCGCCGGTATATTCATGATTTTCTTATTCTTAATAATACCCTATTCCGGGGAGAGAACGATAAGAATTCTTTGGCGCTCCCACCGGGAATCGAACCCGGGTTTCCAGGATGAAAACCTGATGTCCTAGGCCACTAGACGATAGGAGCGTGATCTCATACTGCCAAAAAAAACAAGAGTTGGCAATAAATCCGCGTCATTCCAAATGGATGTTCTCTTTGAATTTTTCCAGCCGGTCTTTCAATGCCGGATAAGATCTCAAGGTCGGATCTTTCGCTATGATTTGTTCCGCCGATTGCCGGCCGAGCTTGATCATCGCGGGATTACGCAAGGCTCTCATGGTCGTGTCCGGAAGCCCGGTCTGTTCGGCTCCGAGCAGGGCGCCCGGACCCCTGATCTCCAAATCTTTTTCCGCCAATTCGAATCCGTTTTTGGCTTCGAGCAGGGCTTTCAGTCGTTGGTGGGTTGTTTCGTTTAAAGACTCCGTGAAAAGAAAACAGAACGACTGATGTTCGCCGCGGCCGACCCTTCCCCGGAATTGGTAGAGCTGGGCCAGGCCGAATCTTTCGGCGCCTTCGATCATCATGATCGTGGCGTTCGGGATGTCCACGCCGACCTCGATGACCGACGTGGAAACGAGAATATCCGATCTTCTCGTTTTGAAATCTTCCATCGTTTTCTGTTTTTCTTCGGCCTTCATTTTCCCGTGTATCATGGCCACCTTAAGATCGGGAAAAACTTTTTTGGAAAGCCTTTCGTATTCTTTTTTGACGGTCTTCGTCTCCGACCATCCGGATTTGCGGGCGTCTTTTTTTACGGGTTCCGAGTATTCGTAGTCAGTATCTTCTTCGGATTCTATCCGCGGACAGACGACAAAAGCCTGGCGTCCTTTTCTGATCTCGCCCCGGATAAAAGCATAAGCTTTGTCCCGGTTCAGCGGGTCGACCACTTTGGTGATTATCGGTTTTCTGCCTTGCGGCAATTCGTCAATCGTCGACAGATCCAAATCGCCGAAAATAGTGATCGCCAAAGTGCGGGGAATGGGCGTCGCCGACATGCTCAAAAAGTGCGGAGTGAGGCCGGGAGATTTCCGCGCCTGATTCTTAACAAGCTCGGCTCTCTGGCGAACGCCGAAGCGATGCTGTTCGTCGACGACGATCAATCCCAAATTGTTGAATCTGATTCTGTTCTCTCCAGAAGATTTGGCGATCAAAGCATGAGTACCGATCAGGATTTTGATTCTTCCGTTTTCCACTTCCTGGAACAAATCTTTTTTCTTCATTTCCGATTCCAGATTGTCGCCGTAAAAAGCCAGTTTTGATTTGGCGGTCATGAGCCCGATCGGGTGCCCGAAATCGGAAAACAGTTTCTTGAAAGTCTGGTAATGCTGATTGGCCAGAATTTCCGTCGGCGCCATAAAAACCGCCTGATAACCGCTTTCCGCGGTTTCCATGGCGGCGATCAGGGCGATGACTGTTTTTCCGGAACCAACGTCTCCCTGGAGCAGCCGATTCATCGGCTGGTGGCGTTCGATATCCTTCAAAACTTCGTAAAGGCTTCTTTTTTGGGAAAAGGTCAGACCATAAGGAAGCTTGTCGAGCGCCCACTTCACGAAATCAAGATTGAATTCGATGGACGGCGCCTTGGTCTTCGCCAGTCTTTTTTTCTCGAGCAGATTGCCGAGCTGGAGTAAGAATAGCTCCTCGAAAGCGAAACGTTCTTTGGCGGCATTCGCCTCGGCCGAGCTTTTAGGGATATGGACATCCCGCAAAGCTCGGTTGATTTCCGGAAAATCGTTTTTCCGCAGGATCTCTTCCGGGATAAAATCCGGAACTTTTTCGAGATCGGGTAAGACTTTGTTGATCAAAAACCTGATGCCTTTGGAAGTAAGGCCTTTTGTTTCCGGATAAATGGCGAGAAGCTCACGTTTCGGAAAAAGCCCGTTGATGTTTTCTTCGTCGGAAACGGTTTCGTAAGCGGGATTGGAAAGGAAAATCCCTTTTTTGCCGGCCAAAACTTTTCCGGAGAAAAAAGCCTGTTTCCCTTCGCTCAAAACTCTTTTGATGAAAGGCTGACCAAACCAGATCGTCCGGACACTCCCCGATTCGTCTTCGAGAATGGCTTCGACAATGGCGAGTTTCTGAACCCAGCTTTTGCGAAAGCCGATTTTCCCGACTCTGGCGCGGATGACCGCGTATTCGCCCGGACGCAGATCTTTAATGTCGGTGAGATGACTCCAATCATCGTACCTGACCGGAAAATGCCACAAAAGGTCGCCGGCGGTTTTGATATTGATCTTTTCGAGTTTGTCGAGAAACTTCGGCCCGATACCTTTGATGGTCGAAAGCGGAGTTTTGAGGGAAATCAAGCTCATTTGATTTAATGATAAGCCGCACCGGCAAAAACATAAATAAGGCCGCCCTTTCGAGCGGCCTGGTGCTGGTCAGAAGCGGCCTTTGCTGATTTGATGCTTCAGATACGCGTCAAGCGCTTCGCTGTCTCCGAAGAAAAACGGAACGCAACAAGATGAGTAAAATTGACGGATCTCTGGATCGGAAGAGGCCGGAGAAAGACAGAAAAGACCTCCGAAAGCCGCTTTTGTTGTTTTTCGCAAAGCGACCTTGATTCTTTGGAGAATGACAAACATATAAATTCTCCTTTCCGGAATCTTAATAAGATCTATCACGGCCGGATTTCGATGTAAAGACGATTGAAAAAAACAAAAAAACGGATTATATTTTTCATATCCCCCCATAGCTCAGTTGGTAGAGCTGCTCCCTCTTAAGGAGAAGGTCCTAGGTTCGAGTCCTAGTGGGGGGACCAGATTAATTTCATAAGTATTGTGCTTATTCAAGAGCTATGGCTTGACTTGCGACGTAAAATGTTCTATAGAGATGACAGAAATTGAGCTATAAAGCTCATGTACATTCCCAGAAAGGAAGGATCACCGTGGAGTTAATCGATGCGGCTATCGGCCTAATGTTGATTTATGTCTCTATCGAGATTGCTTTGTCCTCTGCCCTCGAGTGGTTTCCGGATATTCGTTTCCTTACGTCTATCGATAAATCTGTGTTGTTTCGTGCTTTCCGCGCCGCTTTGGCTTTTACTATAGCGATCATCTTTCTTGCCATTTTTATCTCTTCTTCTTTAGAGGAAAGAAGTTGTTCTTACATCATCGGTTCAGTGTTGCATTTCGCCTTCTCGTTTCTGATTCTAAAAAGAGAATAATCCAAGCTATAAGCTCTTTGTGGATCCAATATCCATGAGGAGTTTTTTGTTTTTTTAAAGCCTATCGTTTTCGGACTTTTATTTGTTAGAATTGGATGACGCTCCTGTGGTGAAACGGATATCACGGCTGGCTTCGAACCAGCTGTTGGGGGTTCGATTCCTCCCGGGAGCACCAAAGAAAAAGGACCTTAAAAGGTCCTTACTTTGTGTCGATGATTTTTCCGTTATCGAGCCGGCGCAACTTTAAGTCGACGAAAAACGACTCGCCCCCGGATCGTTTGGGAAGCACCAAGGCTTTATCTCCACCTTCAAAATAGACTATCCCGAAGCCGGGAATGGTATCCTCGTCTATCTTCATCTCCACGCGGGATAAAGCCATTGTCCGCCACCAATAAATCTCCTCTAATTGCCTCCTGTCTTCTCTGAAGTCTTGAATGGAGAAATCCACGACAAGAAAACAAGCTGTCCAGACGATCACGCAAACCACCCACCACTTAATCTCGATCTTCATTGTTCCCTTCGGCCACATGAGTCTTGCCCCCCCTCTTTAGGTTTTCGAGGTACTTCTATGATTTCAACCTAAAACAACGTCGAAGATTGTCAATTCACTTTAACGAAATCGGAAAGCCCCTCTTATAAAGAGGGGCTCTAAATGCTTTATTGTTTAAATCCACGATCGATATCCTGAATTTAAAGATAAAGGCTAGATTGAGGTTCTAGCCGGACCTTTTTCTACTAGTGTCCGTAGTATGGTGTAATCTCTGTTATACCATGTGGAGTTTCCACCACGAGGCCGCCGTCGGCTTTCTCTGTAACTGTGATTCTTTCTTCTTTTAATAAAGAAGAAAGATCTTGAAGCAATCGTATCCTATGCACCAATCCTATCTGCAATGCGTCGATCTGAGCGGTCAACTTGTCAATATCATCTTGAAGTCGAGAGACTGAAACGGCCGACACCGCCAAAACAATGACAATGGCGGCTAAGGCTGCTACCGTAGAACTAATCTTATAAATTAATTATAACATAATTGTTATGATTTGTCAAGAGAGATCCATTAAACAAATCCCCGCCTTACGACGGGGTTGATATAGCCGGATGGATCTTTATCGGAGCGTCGGGATCAAAGAAACCTTCTGCTTTCTCCAACCCCACTTTGACCCTCATAAACTCCGCGGCCTCCATGGGATTGCCGCAGGCTTTACAGATCGATGGCGTGAAGTTTTGGTGAATAAAGCCGCACTCCGGACAAACATATTTGGTTATCGATTTGATGCCGGACACATTGTCACCTCCTTTCGAAAAAACGGTTGGCCTACGAGAATTCCTGCTCCTCGAATCTCGGCTCGAGCTTCTTAACTCTTCTTACGAAGCTAAGGCAGATCCGTCTCATTTCCGGTTCCGGCAAATCTTTGTGGAAAACGATCTCCACTTTCTCGCCCGGGACAAAATCGGATGAAGACGCGAATGAACGTTGCAAATCGGCTCCGAGAGCGTACAAACGCAGTAGCACTTCGCGGCTGATTTCCCGGGGCAAAGTACCGACAACAAAAGTTCTAACACGGGCCAACATTATCTTCGCCCCCTTTTTGAAAAGATCGATCTGCTTTACTTATAACTTAACGGCTGCGGTTTAGGCAACCGCGGTCGTTTTTTCCATTAACACCTAATTGTCCAGATATCTGAATCTCGGTTTTGTCTCTCCGTTGCGTTCCACGATGTCCGTGAACATCGCTTTCGGTCTGACCCAAAGATCGCCACAGAGATGATCGCGATAGATCACGAATTCTTCCAAAGTTTCGGTGTGCTTGCCGCAGCCGATGACCTCGACGTCGAATCCTTTGAAATGTTTATATTTCCCCGGCTTTACGTCCATATCCATATTGGATATTTTAGCACGCTATGATCAGCGCAGCTACGCGATTACCGGAATTTATCGGTTTTCTTTCCGGAATTCGAGATAAGAATAAGCGAAAAGATACAAGGCCGCGATTAATGTTCCTCCGATGATCACCGCGAAAATGATTTCCGGCCGGAAAAACAGACTAGCAAGAGTCAAAGTTCCGAGCCAGGTGAAGATTTTTGAGGCGGCATCATGAGTCTTTTTCCAAACCCGGTCGCTCGACATAGTCCAGGGCGTCCTGATTCCCAGCACCCAATTCCTTTTTGTTTTTTTGAGAGCTTGGCCGAGAATGAAGAAAAGCGCCGCGAAAGCCGGAACAAAAAACTTCGGCAGGCTGAAGGAATAGCCGAGATTCCAGGCTATGGTGAGAATATAGACGTAAAAAAGAAAAGCGAAAATCGCGACCACGGTTTTTTTGTAAACGTCTTCGAACTTGACGATATTCTCTTTCAAAGGATCGAGCCGCGGCAAAAGCCAGAATAATCCGGCGAGAGCGAGACCCAGAACCGGCATCGCGAGCAGAGCCAAAGCCTTGGGTGCGAATCCGTCGACCTCGCCCGCCACATTCCAATGGCTCGCCATCATCGGCGGCATTATCCCCCAAACGATCCCCGCGAGAATAAAAGAATAAAGCACCACCACCGCCACTATTATTGCTTCTTTGTTCATGACTATATTATATATTGAAAGGCATGAGATTATTAGCCGTCGAAACAAGCTGCGACGAAACAGCCCTGGCCCTGGTGGAGTGTTCGGAAGATTTGGAAAACCCGCGCTTCAAAGTCCTCCGAAGTGTCGTCGCTTCGCAAATACCGCTTCATCGGCGATTCGGAGGCGTGGTGCCGAGTCTCGCCAAACGGGAACATCTGAAAAACCTGCCGATAATTTTCCGGAAAATCGGCGGCGAATCTCTCAGAGACAAAACCGACGCCGTGGTCGTCACCGTTGGTCCGGGACTCGAACCGGCTTTGTGGACCGGGATCGAATTCGCTAAAAGTTTGGCCAAGCGCTGGAAAAAGCCTTTGATCGGAGCGAGCCATCTCCAGGGTCATCTCTACAGTTTTCTTCTCGAGCCGCAAGAAAACCTCGAAGATGTTTTTCCGTCCGCGGCTTTGGTCGTCTCCGGCGGCCACACCATTCTTCTTCTACTCCAGAGCCTCGTCAAATACAAAAAACTCGGAGAAACCAGGGATGATGCCGCGGGCGAAGCCTTTGATAAAGCCGCGAGACTGCTCCGGCTTCCCTATCCCGGCGGGCCGGAAATAGAAAAAGCCGCCAAAAAAGGAAACCCCAAAGCCGTGGCTTTTCCGCGGCCGATGATCCACGACAAAAACTACGATTTCAGCTTCTCGGGACTCAAAACCAGCCTGCTTTACTATCTCAAGCAAAGCTTCAAAGCAGACTGGAAAGAATTCAATAAAAACTACGGCCAAAACAAAATAAAATTGGAAAATCTGAACGACGTGGCCGCGAGCTTCGAACAAGCCTTGGTCGATTCCCTGGTTTATAAAACCGTGAAAGCGGCCAAAGAGTTCAAAGTAAAATCCATCGGTGTTTCCGGCGGCGTAGCCGCCAACAGCCTTTTGAGGAACTCTTTAAGGAAAGAATCGAAAAAACTCGACATCGCTTTCCTGTCGGCAAGTAAAAGATGGAACACGGACAACGCCGCCATGATCGCCGTCGCCGGTTATATCAATTTTTTGAACAGAAAAAGACTCAAAATTGAAGCTCAACCCAATCTCGGCTTATAATTCATAATATATGATCGAACTCAAATCCCTGAAAGAGGACGAAATCTACGAACTTTGGGAAAAATCCGGGTATTTCAACCCGGACAACCTTCCCCGGAAAAATCGCAAGCCCTACACGATTATCATGCCGCCGCCGAATGCTAACGGCGCCCTGCATTTGGGGCACGCTTTGGGAATCGCCATCGAAGACGCTTTTATCCGTTTTTATCGCCTGATGGGCCGCAAAGCCCTTTGGGTTCCGGGCGCGGACCACGCCGGATTCGAAACCCAGGTGGTTTTCGAGAAAAAACTGGAAAAAGAAGGCCGTAACCGCTTCGATATTCCCCGTGAAGAGCTTTGGCGGGAAATGTACGCCTTTACCCAGGAAAACAGAAAAACCATGGAAAACCAGCTCCGCAAGCTCGGTGCTTCCTGCGACTGGTCCCGGAAAAAATTCACTCTCGACGAAGACATCATCCGGGAAACGCAAAGATCTTTCGTCGAACTTCATAAACAAGGATTGATCTATCGCGGCAGCCGGCTGGTGAACTGGTGCCCGAAACACCAGACCGCTTTTTCGGAACTGGAAGTGAAATATGTCGAGCGCGTCGATCCCCTCTATTACGTCAAATACGGCCCCTTGAGCGTGGCCACGGCCCGACCGGAGACGATCTTCGGAGACACCGGCCTCGCGGTCAATCCCAAAGATAAACGATACCAAGATTATATCGGTAAGGATATCGAGTTCGACGGCTTGCTTGGAAAAGTCAAACTGCCGGTGGTTGCCGACGAATCGGTTGATCCGGATTTCGGGACCGGAGTCGTCAAAGTGACGCCGGCGCACGACATGACCGATTTCGAAACCGGGTTGAAGCACGATCTTCCCGCCAAATCCGTCATCGATCGCTACGGAAAAATGAACGAATTTACCGGCCCCTATAAAGGAATGAAAGTCGCCGAGGCGAGAGCGGCCGTGGTCGTTGATCTCGAAAAAGCCGGCCGCATCGAAAAAATCGACGAGAATTATCGTCACAGCGTCGCCACCTGCTACAAATGCGGCAGTTTGATCGAACCCGCTATCCTCCCCCAATGGTACGTCAAAATGAAACCCCTGGCCGCGAAAGGTTTGGAAGCGGTCAAATCCGGAAAAATAAAATTCGTCACCGAGCACTTCGAAAAAATCTATATCCACTGGCTCGAGAATATCCACGACTGGAACATTTCGAGGCAGATTGTCTGGGGCATCAGGATCCCCGCCTGGTTCTGCGCCAAATGCGGAGAGGCCGTCGTCTCCGAAAAAATCCCGGAGCGCTGCCCGAAATGCAATGGTTCGATTCTTGAGCAGGATCCGGATGTTTTGGATACCTGGTTTTCTTCCGGGCAATGGCCGTTTCTCGCTTTGGGGTTCCCGAAATCCCGCGACTTCAAAACCTATTACCCGACCGATCTCATGGAAACCGGATACGACCTTGTTTTCTTCTGGGTGAGCCGCATGATCATGCTTGGGCTCTGGCGAACCAAGAAACCTCCGTTCCGGAACGTTTATTTCCACGGGATGGTGCGGGATAAAGACCGCCAGAAAATGTCGAAGTCCAAGGGCAACGTTATCGATCCCTTGGGCGTGGCCGAGATCTACGGAGCCGACGCCGTGAGAATGGCGCTTATCGTCGGCAACACTCCGGGACTCGATCCGGTCGTTTCCGAAGACAAAATACGCGCCTACCGCAATTTCGCGACCAAGATCAGGAACGCGGCCAAATTCGTCTTGACCTATATCGAACCGGACTCGAAAATCAAACCCCGTTTTTCCAAAAAAGACTTGGACAATTTGAGGGAATTGAAAATCTTCAAAAAAGAAATCGAGCGCGACATCGAGAATTTCCGGCTCCACGAAGCGTCGAACAAGCTATATCACTATTTCTGGCACGTTTTCGCGGACAAGATAATCGAGGAATCCAAACCGAGACTCAAGGAAAACAAAGACGCGGCGGATAAAGCCGCGGCCGGCGAAACCCTTCTTCGCATGCTTCGGGAGCTTATCAAGATGCTTCACCCCTTCATGCCTTTCACGACCGAAGAAGTCTATCAATCCCTTCCGGATAAAAAACAAACCTGTTTGATGGCGGAATCATGGAACTGACTTTTCTCAAGTTTTTGATTTCCGGAGGCATCGGCCTTGCTCTCGGCATTGTTTGGCTTTCCTTCTTCCTTTTGGAAGACGACGAACATCCGGAACCGAAAAGCCTGCTTTTCGCCACTTTTGTTCTCGGCCTCGCTTCGGCCTGGGTGGCCATAGCCTGCGAACAGATTTTCGCCGTGCACTCTCCGGCTTGGGGAATCGCCAATTATTCCCGGCTTTCGCTCGTGGTGAACAGCTTCATCGAGGAATCGATCAAGTTCGGCGTGATCTGGATATTCATCCGCAAATCCCGGTTTTTCGACGAACCCATCGACCGGATGATCTACATGATCACCGCGAGTCTCGGATTCGCCACTATGGAAAATCTGCTTTTCTTCCTCTCGGTTGCGATGAACATGAACGAGCTCGTCAATTTAGCCCTGCTTCGGTTCATTGGGGCCACCCTGATGCACGCCATCGCCTCGGGATTCTTGGGATATTTCTGGTCGCGCAAGAAAATCGTCTGGGGCGTCGCCGGCGCCATTCTGATACACGCCGGATTCAACGAAATGATTTTGAAATCCGGCCCGGCCCTCATGCCGACGATCTTCTTGATTGTCCTGTCCTTTTTATTGTTCGGTTATTTTGATAAACTTAGAGAAACCATATGAACGAAGAAAATAATTTTGATCTGGCGAAGATTGCCGAAGAAAGCGAGGGACAATTGACGATCGACGTTTATCAGACGCCCGACGAGATTTTCGTCGAATCGACCATCGCCGGCGTCGAACCCGAAGATCTCGACATCGATATCACCAACGAATCCGTCACCATCAAAGGCGAACGCCGGAAAGAAGAAGTGATCGCCGACGAAGACTATCTTCACCAGGAATGCTATTGGGGGAGATTTTCGAGGTCGGTCATCCTTCCCCAGGAAATCGATCCGGACAAAGCGCGGGCGGATTTCAAAAACGGCATCCTGAAAATCAGACTGCCGAAGCTGAATCGCGGCCGGGTAAAAAAACTGAAAATAAAACAAGAAGAGTAGAAATAGTAAGGCCCCTTCGTTGAACGAAAGGGCCTTTTAAAAGGAACTTTGTTGCGGACACACTGGATCTTCCATAAATCAAACCCTCCTAGCAAATTCGATGTTAGTGCGGGAAACGTCGCGGGGTCCGAGCAGCGGAGATCGACACCGGAGACGGGGTGGCTTTCAAGATCTCTTTGTTGAGAGTCATGAGAAGATCTTGACTAAAGCCCTTCTCGATCAGTCTTTTCCAAGCCGCCGAAACCCGATCGGAATTGCCGTTTTTACCGCGAATAATTTCTTCACGGAAACGGACGAATTCCACCGCGTAGGCAACCAGCGGGGGGCCGTGACTGTTGATGGAGACAATAAACTGCAACCGTTTTCCGACATCGCTGTTTTCCAGCCGGTTCAGTACCGCCTTCATCAGAACGGGACTGACTCCCTCGTTCATCGCCCTCTGTCGCAATTCCTCAAAAAAATCCATCTCTAACCCTCCTTCCCATTGATGATTTCAATGTCCGAATCCAACCCGATCGGTTGGATCACTTTCTCTATAACACAAACTCGTCGCCAGTCAACCGGCGGCGAGTGGACAAAAAAAATACAGTTAAGAGCCAAAAATCAAGTGACTTTAAGAAGAATAAATTTAGTACGTTTATCCGAACTTTTTTAATCAGATTTTTAAATTATTGACAATGGAATGTTATGGGTGTATATTCATAACAGATAGTAAATAAAGGTCGAGCTATTTATTAAAATTAAGAAAGGAAATTAAAAAAATATGCCAAGATTTGACGGAACTGGTCCAATGGGACAAGGCGCGAGAACCGGCCGTGGCCTCGGCCCTTGCGGAGGCGGAATGAGACGAGGCTGGGGTTGGTGTGGCGGCTATGGATTCGGCTTCAGGAAATTTATTTCTCCCAAAAACGAACTGGCCGCATTAGAAGATGAAGAAAAAATGCTTGAAGAAGAATTAGCGGCGATTAAAGAAGAAAAAGCAGCCCTTAAAAACCAGCAAAAATAAAAGAAGGCGCGGGAACCGGCCTCTTTGCAAAAAGGGGCCGGGTGGCCTTCTTTCAAGAATAATTTATCATAAAATATAGGAATATGCCAAGACCGAGACTTTGCAGAAAAATAGAATTTGATCCGAATATAACTTATTTCAAACCTCAAGGCGTACCGCTGAGATATCTTGAAATTGTGGAACTCACTACCGAAGAAATGGAAGCATATCGTTTGCGACATATTAACAACTTGGAACAAAAACAAGCGGCTGACAAAATGCGCACTTCGCAAAGCACATATCAAAGGATTCTATATTCGGCTTATAAAAAAATTGCCGACGCTTTGATAAACGGCAAAGCGATTAAAATTATCAAGCAATAATAGAGGAACTATGAAAAAACATCTTTTGATTTTGGGATTAGTTATTTTGGCGATAGCTTCAATATCGGCTATCGCTGTAAAAAATCGGCCGATCAACACCATGTTAATGTTGATTGAGTTTGAAAAAGTGGATGGAATTTTACAATGGGAAAAAGAACTAGATAAGAGAGATCTGACCGCCTTAGTCAAGGTTCAAGATAACGTTTTGGAAAAAAATCCGGAAACATTCAAAAGATTGGCCGATAAAGGATACGAGGTAGCCGGCGGTTACGATGAAGCTCCTTTTTGGGACATGTCGTATGACGAGCAATATAAACGCTTAAAAGAATCAAAAGAAAAGATAGAGAGGATTACCGGGGAAAAAATGAGAGTTTTTGGCAGCCGCTATTTCGCCTACGACGAAACCACCCTGAAGGCGGCTGACGCCTTGGGAATTGAATATATTTTAGGCCGCGGAGTCAACGACGTTGAAGCAACGGTGTATCAGCCAAAAGAATATAAGACAAAAATAATTTCGGTAACCAATGTGGATGTTGGCGAACCGATGGGACGGGGTTCGCTCTGTGATTATAGCCTTTGGGCCAGAGGGGCCGATTCTCAAGAATTCGGTAAAATATTGGACGAGAGCATCGCCAAAAAACCAAATAATATGATCATAGTTTCTCACGCTTATTTAGGCGGAACCAGATTGGAATGGTGGAATCAATATCAAAGAATACTATTATCCAATAAAATCAAGTGGAATGGTTTTGACGATTGGTTGAAGAACCAAAGAATTGTTACTTTACCGAACATCGAAATCCCAATGAATAAAGAAGTCAAATATGTTAATCCTAGTCCGGTAAAACCAATGGAAGATTATGAACCAATTTCGGGAATAGAAATTAAGAATACCATTCCACCCTCTTCGGACGACGGAACAATGTGTCTCTAATATTTGAACTTGCAAAGATAAAGAAACTCGGCGGCGGAAAGCGGGGGGGGCGAACGAAATTCCTAAAAGCCTAATACTGGTGCCCAGGGTGGGACTCGAACCCACACGAGGATAAACCTCACAACATTTTAAGTGTTGGCTGTCTACCATTCCAGCACCTGGGCCTGGAGGCGTCGGCGGGAATCGAACCCACGTATAAGGGTTTTGCAGACCCTTGCCTTACCACTTGGCTACGACGCCGAAACTGATTTTATTCTATTGTTTTAAGGAAATTTCCTCAACCCTGGCGGCATTTTCCGATCCGGGGTCGTAAATAAACTTTATTTTCGGAACGCTGTAAATCTTGAGCTTCTTGAAAATAAGGCTGTAAAAATGACCGGCCTGTTCGTTCAATATTTTCAAAACTTCGTTTGATTTATCCGACGGTAAAACGGCCACGCCGACTTTGGATTCGCTAAAGTCCGGCGCAGTGTCGACTTCGGTGATCGTCGCCAAAACCCCGGCCGGAAATTCGATCTCCTTTTGGATCATCTTCGAAAGCTCGTCCCGAAGGACGCTATTTAACCGCTCTTTGCGAAATTTCATCTCCGGGCTTGATAACGATCGATGATTCGACGAGAAGTCCGCCTTGGCTGCCGGCTTTCACTTCCTGGACATCGACTTTATTTTCCTGAAGATTGATGATTCGGCCTTCGCCGAGCTCGATGTTGTTCCGGGAAACAGTGATTCGGCGATTGTTTTGGATCGCGCCCTCGACGACTTCTCCGCCGATGGTCTGCTCGCTGCCGCTTTTGCCGAAGATTTTCAGAACCTTTAGTTTTCCACTCGCCTCTTCTTCCTTGAAAGTATCGAGATAGTCGCCTACCTGCTCGATCAGATCGTAGATAATATCCGAATCTATAATCTTTACTTGCTGGTTCTTGGCGTATCCTTCGGCCAAACGGTTCATCTTTGTCCTGAAAGCGATGATAAAGGCTTTTCCGGAAATGGCGGTCTTGATGTCGCCGTCGGTGATTTCTCCGGCCGAAGACTCAAGAATGTTCACTTTGTCGCTGAAAATATCTTTCAGAACCTCGAGCGATCCGGAGACATCAGCTTTGAGCACCGCCGGTTTCAATTCCTGTTTTTCTTTTTCCGCCAAAACAGTCGCTTCCGCGATCAAAGGCGTCAATTTTCCTTCCCCGACGACGAATTCTTCGCCGATCTGCGGAAGGTTGTTGAAACCGATCACCAAAGCCGGGCTTGAGGGCTTGAGGCCTTCCGCTGTCCGGCCGGCATAATCCTCCAGTATTTTTATTTTTCCGTCGGCCGTCAAAGTCTTGATAACGATTCCCGGCTTCAAAACGCCGTTTTTGACGATGACCGTCGCGATATTTCCCTGTCTCGGATCTTTACGGCATTCGATCACAAATCCCCGGGCATCGATTCCGGGATCAAAAGTCAAATCCAAGAACTCGGCCAAAAGCAACACCAAATCCAAAAGCTCGTTCACGCCTTCGCCGGTTTTGCCGGAAACCGCCTGCCAACTCACGTCTCCGCCCCGGCCCTCGAGCAGAACCTCTTTGGCCGTCAAATCGTTTTGGATCTTTTCGATATTGGCCGTCGGAAGGTCGGTCTTCGTGAAAGCGATAACATAAGGAGTTTTTGTTTCTTTCAAAATCCTGATCGATTCTTCGGTTTGGGGTTTCAATCCTTCGTCGCTCGCCACGACCAAAATGGCCATATCGGCCACTTTCGCGCCCCTAAGCCGCATTGCCTTAAAAGCTTCGTGTCCCGGCGTGTCCAAAAAAGTGATTCTTTCGCCGTTATGGATGATTTCGTAGGCGCCAATGGATTGGGTAATACCTCCGGCTTCTTTTTCGGCGGTCTTGGTTTTGCGGATCCAGTCCAAAAGCGTGGTTTTGCCGTGGTCGACGTGTCCCAAGACCACGACTACGGGCGATCTCTTTTCCAAATTTTCTTTATTTTCCGGCATCGCTTTGTAAAATTAGCAGAAAAATGGTATAAAAACAAGCGAAAATAAAGCAAAATCACGTTTTGCTTTTGCGTTCAAGGAGAGGTGCCAGAGCGGTCTAATGGGACACGGTGCTAACGTGTTAAGCTCGCAAGGGCTTCCAGGGTTCGAATCCCTGCCTCTCCGCCGTTTGCTCGAACTATATAATAGATACTTATCTTCTTAAGAAGATTTGGCGATTCTAACGAATTCTCTTATTTTTTCTATATCTTTTCCATCGCTGCCGGCTTTATCGGTCTTTGTTTTTGAATCCACTCCCGCCGGATTAACCTTCTGAATAGCTTCGACGACATTGTCCGACCCCAATCCTCCGGCCAAAATTACGGGTATTTTCACGGTCCGAACGATCTCCCTGCTTATATTCCAATCGTGGACTTGTCCGGTCGCTCCCAATCGGGATTTATAAGTGTCCAGAAGCAGATAATCAGCAATTTCCTCGTAACTCTTGGCGATGGCAATGCTTTCTTTCCCGCTGACGGCGACGGTTCTCATTATTTTCAGGGTTGGATATCTCTCGCGGATTTGCCTTGCCCTGCTTAATGGCAGCGCGTCCTCGTCCGCGCCCAAATGCAGAATATCGGGTTTCAATTCATCAACGATTTCGAATATCTCCTCGAGGTTATCGGATAAAGTCAGAGCGACTTTTTTCGATCCAGCGGAAATGGCGGAAAAAACTTCTTTCGCTTTTTCTATCGGTATCTCTCTCGGATATTTTCCATTCCCGACCAATACACCGATATGATCCACTCCTATTTCCGAGACTTCTTTGGCCGATTCGGGACTGTTGATTTCGTAGATTTGGACAATCATATTTTTACGGTCGGATTCCAAGAGCCTTGAAGGACAAATATGTCTTTATTGAAGAGTCATTAGAATCGCGCCGATAGCCATAAGAGTCGCTCCTAAGCCCGCCTTCCAGGTAAGTTTTTGGCCCAAAAACAACAAAGAAAAAATCAGTACAAAGACGATGCTCAAACGATCCAAAGCGGCCACGCCAGTGGCTGTTCCTTGTTTGAGAGCCAGAAAATAAAAGAGCCAGGATATGGCGCCGGCAATACCCGAGAGCACGATAAATAACAAAGGGCCGCTTTGGATAGTGCCCAATAACGGCAATTTTCCGGAAAATAAAACCGTCAAGAATAAAAATCCGGCCATGATAAAGGCGCGAACGGTAGTGGCTAAAGTGCTGTCGATATTCTGAATTCCGATCTTTCCTAGAATGGCGACCAAAGCCGCGAAAATCGCCGACAGTAGAGAATAAATAATCCAGGGCTGCATGGTTTCAATATAACATCCTTTCGGTTCTTTTAGAAAAACGGAGTCGTTGCCGCAACATCCGCTTTGCCCTACAATAAAACCCGTTCGGATTGTGAAGAAGGAGGGTCTTTAAGATGTCCAAAAAGTGTCTGGCGGTGCCCCAAAGAGCTGTGGAGGCGTTGGATTTCTGGAAGAGATTGGAAAGAGACGACAACGTGATTAGATCGGCCATTACCTTGTCTAGCGACGAAGTTGACGATCTCCTCGCGACGGCGCGCAGAGAAGGTCGATTCTTGGAGAGAAGCGGAAAAGACGGAATCGAGCAAAATCCGGAATGGCAGCAAATCATTTTCTACGCGCTCGTTGTCCAAAAAGGACGATTCTTCGTCTACAAGAGAAGCGGCGCCGTAGACGAATCAAGGCTGGCCCTGAAGCTTTCCGCCGGAATCGGCGGGCATATCGAACCCTACGACACCGACCTCGTCGATTCTCTCCCGAGAGAATTGGATGAGAAGCTGCTTTTCACGAGAAGGATCCAAGAGCTGCCGACACCCGACAAGATCAATATTGTCGGACTGATCAAAGACGAAAGGGATCAGGTTGGCCAGGTACACCTCGGCCTCGTATGCGTCGTCTATCTTAAAGCGGATGTTTCCGTCGAGATCAAAGGAGACGAAAGCGTCGAAGGATGGATGATCACTCTCGACGAATACGAACGGCTGATCGCCTCCGGAGACTATACTCCGGAAGGTTGGACAGAACTTTTGATAGAGAAGCTCGCGGCCGAAATCTTGGCCCAATGAAGCGGGACCGAGGCCATACAATTGTATGGCCTTTTTGTTGTTAAAAAAGGCTTTTTCGTGTAATTTTATCTATGTAAAATGCGTCATAACAATGCCGGCGCCCGGAAAGCAAATACGGCCATGATACATAAAACCAAATGAGCGACCGGGATCGTATCATCTCCTGTTACAGCGCCGAATATACCCCGGACATTTATATATCCGAACTGATTAGTTTCATTATCGGTATAAAACCGGTAATTTACGCGGATTATCGCGAAGTTGAAATCGAGAATTTTCGCTCTATTTTTCCGGAAGCGCATATCGTCAAAGCAAGCAAGAACATCTTAGGGGAAATAAGACAAATCGCCCTGATCTCCAAGGATAAATATTTAGCGGAGCAAGCGGCAGAAAATATTTTGAATAGTTCCGAGCTTGGAAAGCTTCTTGGATATCCCGAATGCTGCGTCAAAAGACATATCGAGAGAACGACCCGGGCTCCTTATATCCGCGGACGCAAATTGATATTCGATATTTTTTCTCCGAATCGATCGGCTCCGTTTG
>JAKJEF010000005.1:2404-37373 GCA_022705565.1 Patescibacteria group bacterium | reverse complement strand
CGAACTTCCGCATTGCCGACCGCACTTTGTTTTTGGATTTCAAAAATACCTTCAAAATTGCGGAAAAATACCATGCCGAGGCGCGAAGCGCCGAGGCAAACTCTTTCAATTTCGCTGAATGTAAAACTTGGCGGAGAGGCAGGGATTCGAACCCTGGATACCTTGCGGTATATTCGCTTTCCAAGCGAACGCACTAGACCGCTATGCGACCTCTCCAAGCGTATTCAGCTTATACTTTTACGGCCTTTTTCTCAATAAGGGGCTTGACCGCGGTTCGCAAAAACATTATTTTGTTAATTATCCGAATATAGTTTTGGAGGTGTTCGATCGTGCGTTCCGACCGCGTGCAGGCCGCTCTTCGAGAATTAGACCGGATCGGCGGAGAAGAAATGCTTCGTGGATCAAACGACAACGAAAGACTCGGTATTTTGGAAAAGCTCCTTCCCGAGACTTGTTCCTGGCCGATCATGCCGGCCCGGGAGCTCATATTCCGGATCCAGAAAGAATGGGGGATAGATATGGACGTTTGTCCTTTCTATTTCCTCGAAGACGACGAATCCGAAACGCAGTATTGTCTATATGGAGGGGAAAAGGCCGAATGCCTCTGCGGCCAGCCCTGCGAAAAATGCGTTATCCGCGATCAAGAAGAGGTTGTCCTTTTTTAATTTCCGGGAAACAAGTTCTGGCCGCGCGGATCTATACCAAGTTCGCGCGGTTTTCTTTTGTGATATAATTATGGAAAGTAATATCAATCAACATGCCTGAAAAAATAAGAAAAATATACAGGTCGAGAACCGATAGGATTATCTTCGGGGTCTGTGGCGGACTCGGAGAATATTTCGAAGTGGATCCGGTGATCTTCCGATTACTTTTCGTGTTATTCGCTTTTATGGCCAGCGGAATTTTGATCTATTTGATTTCCGCGATCATTATTCCTTTGGAGTCCAAAAAGACCGCGAAGACAATCGAAGACTAATATTTTTTTTAAAAACATTTTCCGCGAAAATAAAGACGCTCCGGAATTTTCCGGAGCGTTATGTTTTGCGCGGCAAGGAACGATTTGCTTATTCGTCGTCGGCGGCCTCGATGCGATCGATGACGATTCTCTGGGATTCGTTGGTAAAGAGATTCCTTTCTTCGCCGCGTTTGGCTCCTTCGAGCGCGGCGAAAAGAGGCGTCTTGATTCTCGTCCGTCGGCATCTTTCCTCGTCGGGAGTCCAATCGCCGCAGAGGACGATGGTCCTAGATTCTCCGTTACGGGCATTATGATAGGTCACTCTGTGGCCTATCGTCGCGACCTCGTCGTTTTGGGGTTTCTCGACCAGAACGGCGCATCTTTGAAGATCAAAGAGATATTTCAGCTCCTCTCTCTTCTTAGTGATCTCATCGCGAATGCGACAGGCCTCTTCGCCATCCTCCTTAGCGGTCTCGAAATCCTCCTGAAGTTTAGCGATGGCCTTTTCCAGCTTGGAGATTTCCGCCGGCAAGGCTTCCCGATCTTTGGGAAGCAGTCTGGGAAAAAGACAGGCTTTGGACGAAGTTCTTCGGGGCGACGACTCCATCAACAAGACCCTCCTTATATATTGGAAAATATTGAGAACAGATTTTTAAAATAGCAATTTAAGGAATAGATTGCAAGTAAAATATCCGTGCGGATATGGAAACGGCGCGACAGGTTCTTTCTCCGCTCTTGGTATGAATGAGAACCTGCGCGCCGTCTGGCTGGAGCCTGGTTTTTAGACTCCGCTTCGCTACTTTTGAAGACCTGGAGCGTTCGTTTTTGTCGCTCCTCAATTTTTGTAATTTTATTACAACATATATTGGTTTGTTTTGTCAAGAGGCAGAAATAAACTCCAATAAAGGCTTTTTTGATAGTTTATTTCTATTTGGGGCTTTTCCGAATCGGGGTTAGAATTAAATCACTTATGAAAAATAATCCGCTCGAAAACGCCAGGCAGCAGCTCTTTGATATAGCCAAAATCCTTGAGCTCGATAAAAAAACCATCGATCGGTTGCTTAAAATAGAGAATTTGGTTTCCGGAGAGATTCCGGTAAAGCTCGACAACGGCAAAATCAAAAAATTCAAAGCTTGGAGGAGCCAGCACAACAACGCCATCGGACCCTATAAGGGCGGAATCAGATTCCACGAGGAAACGACCGAAGAAGAAGTGAAGGCGCTTTCGATGTGGATGACCTGGAAAACGGCCATTATCGGCATTCCCTACGGCGGCGGCAAAGGCGGAGTGGCGGTGAATCCGAAAACCCTTTCCAAATCCGAGCTTCAAAGATTGAGCCGTGGATATATCCGGTTGATCGCGAAATCGATCGGCAGCGACAAAGACATTCCGGCGCCGGACGTGAACACGAACGCCGAAATCATGGGCTGGATGCTCGACGAATACGAAAAAATCATCGGCCACAAAGATCCGGGAGCGCTCACGGGCAAGCCTTTGGAGCTCGGCGGCTCCAAAGGTCGCACCGAAGCCACGGGTTTGGGTGGTTCTTATATTCTCGATTCTTTCGTCAAAAAACTAAAAAAACAGAAAAAAGCCGTTTCCGTGGCCATCCAGGGATTCGGGAATGTCGGATCGTATTTCGCCAAGTTCGTCCACGAGAGCGGATACAAAGTAGTGGCGGTCTCCGACAGCAAAAACACCCTTTACAACGAAAAAGGATTGGATATCGGAAAAGCTTTCGATTACAAAGCGAAAAACGACGCTTTTAAAGGATTTGTCGGAGGAAAGCTTTTACCTTCGGAGGCGGTTTTGGGCTTGAACGTCGATATTCTCGTGCCGGCCGCTTTGGAAAACGCCATTAACGAAGAAAACGTTTCCAAGATCAACGCCAAGCAGATTCTCGAGATGGCCAACGGCCCGGTGACTCCGAAAGCCGAAGAGATCCTGACCAACAAGAAGGTCTTGATCGTTCCCGACGTATTGGCGAACGCCGGCGGCGTGGCGGTTTCTTATTTCGAATGGGTCCAGAATCTCCAAAATTATTATTGGGAAAAAGAAGAGATCTGCGCGAAGCTTAAAAAACTGATGGACTCCGCTTTTACTTCGGTCTGGGCCGAGTACGAACGGATGTCGAAAACGACGAAGAAGGCGACTCTGAGGCAGGCGGCTTATTCTTTGGCCGTTCAAAAGGTCGTCAAAGCCATGCAAGCCAGGGGAGAATTGTGATGTCTCCGAAAAAACGAATCGCGGTTTTGATGGGAGGACCTTCGTCCGAACACGAAGTGTCTTTGTCGAGCGGCAAGACCGTGGCCAAACTTTTGGACAGGAAAAAATACGAAGTTTTTCCGGTTTTGATCGACAAAAAAGGAAAATGGGATGAGGATCCGCGCCAGCTGAAAGATCTGATCGATCTCGCTTTCATCGCCATGCACGGCGAATACGGCGAGGACGGCGCGATCCAGTCTGTTCTCGAGGAAGCGGGCTTGCCTTATACCGGAAGCGGTCCGGCTTCGAGCGCCCTCGGTATGAACAAAGTGATGTCGGAAAGGGTTTTCCGAACCGCCGGACTGAATCCCCCGGAATCGCTTTTACTCCAGCATTTCGGAGATTTAGGAAATCTGCGCATAGATTTCGGCTGGCCGCTCGTGGTCAAACCGGCAGATAAAGGTTCGTCCGTCGGCGTGTCGATCGTCCAGTCTCCGGAAGAATTATATCCGGCCCTGGAACAGGCTTTCGCTTTTTCCCATAACGTGATGATCCAGGAATTCGTCAAAGGCCGAGAACTCACCTGCGGTGTCATCGACGACGGACTCGGAAACGCGAGGGCTTTACCCCCGACGGAGATCGTCCCGAAATCGGCCGGGTTTTTCGACTACGAATCCAAATATATTCCCGGCGCTTCCGAAGAAATAACGCCTCCGGATTTGCCGATAGACTTTATCCAGCTTATCCAAAAAACGGCTCTCGCCGCCCATCAGGCGATCAAAGCCTCGGGATTGTCGAGGACGGACATGATTTTGTCCCCCTACGGCAAATTGTATATATTGGAGATAAACACCATCCCGGGAATGACGCCGACGAGCCTTTTGCCGCAAGAAGCTTTGGCTTGCGGAATGAGTTTTCCGGAGTTCTTGGATCACGTCGTCCAAGCGGCTTTCCGCAAATATGGCCTCTCCGATTGAAGAAATAAAATCTAAGCTCGACCTGGTCGATTTTCTCCGGGGTTATCTTGATTTGAAGCCGGCCGGAAAAAATCTGAAGGCGAATTGTCCGTTTCACAAGGAACGGACGCCATCTTTCATGGTTTCGCCGGACAGACAGATTTGGCATTGCTTCGGCTGCAACGAAGGCGGCGATATTTTCAAGTTCTTGATGAAATACGAGAATCTGGAGTTTTACGAAGCGCTCCAGGTTCTCGCGGAAAAAGCCGGGGTGGAACTCCGGCGCATCAGTCCGGCGGATCAGCGCGAATTCGGCGTGCTTTACGATATCGCGAGGATATCCGCGGAATTTTACCGGAAAAATCTCGAGGCGTCGGAAATCGCCCGGAAGTATCTGGAGAAAAGGGGATTGACCGTCGAAAGCATCGAAAACTTCGAGATCGGTTTCGCCGGGCAGAGTTTCGAAGACTTGACGCTCCATCTGATCAATGCCGGCTTCGACGTTAAAGATTTGACGCGTTCCGGAATGACCATTAAAAGCGAAAAAGGGAAATATTTCGACCGTTTCCGCGGACGGATCATGTTCCCTCTTTGGAACGCTTTCGGAAAACCGGTCGGTTTTTCCGGCCGGATTTTGCCGGAATACGAAACCGAGGAAACGGCCAAGTATTTGAATTCTCCGGAAACTCCGATTTTCTCCAAATCGAAAATCATCTATGGACTGATTCAGGCGAAAGAGGCGATCCGCGAAGCGGGATTCGTCCTTGTTGTCGAAGGAATGATGGATGTGATCGCGAGCCATCAGGACGGAGTGAAAAACACGATCGGCATTTCGGGGACCGCTCTGACGCTCGACCAGTTGAAATTGCTTCATCGGCACACCAACAAATTGGTTTTCAATCTCGATAACGATCCGGCCGGCAAGCAGGCGACCGAACGGAGCATCGATCTCGCCCTCGAAAACGATTTCGAGGCGCGGGTTCTCGACCTTGGCCAGCTGGCCGCAGAAAAAGACCTGAAAATCAAGGACACGGCCGATCTGGTTTTGTTGAAATCGGGGATTTTGAAGGAACTCGTCGGTCAGAGCGTGAGCGGAATGGAATATTATTGCCGGGAGTTTCTGAAAGACGGCGATATCGGCGACAGAAAACAGGGCATCAGAATGGCGCTCCAGAAAGTGAGAAAAATAGCGAGCGCTATCGAAAAAGACTATTGGCTGAAACAGATAAGCGACCGGACCGGCGTCAGGGAAGCGAGCCTGCGGGAAGAGATGGAAAAGCCGGGAATGGCCTCTGGCCAGTCGCTCAAAAAAGTTGACACGACAACGGATTTACGGGATATTAAGCTATCAAGACGGGAGTTGATCAGCGAAAGGCTGCTTGGCTGTTTTTCCGGAGACGACGACTCGAAAAATTCCGTGGAAAAAGTCAAAGAATTCCTCCCGCAAAAGTATCTCGAAGTGTATTATTGTCTTTCCGAAGGAAGGCTTCCGGAAAGCGAGGAATTGACCGGCCTCGCCAATCTGATCAATCTACGATCCGGCCTCGCTGACGATTCGGCGGCCGAAGTCTCCAGAGCCGTGGAAATGGAAGAACTTTGCCGGAATTTGGAAATGGAGTTCTGGACGGAAAAGCGCGACCATTTGAAATCGTTGATCCAGACGGCGGAAGAGAAGGAGGACGCTAAAATCGTCGAATACATCGCGGATTTCCAAAACATCACCGCGAGAATAGAATTTTTAAAAAACCAGAAATTTTTGAACAATGGCTAAAAACAAGAAGAAAAGATCCGCGAGAAAACCGGTGCGTAAAACAAAGAAGCCGGCCAAGGCTTCGCGGAAAATAGTTAGGCCGAAGAAATCCAGAAAACCGGCCAAGCCGAAGATCGCCAAAAAAGTTTCCAAAAAGACCGCCAAACCGTCGGTTCGGAAAAAAGAAAAACCCCGCAAATTCAAATTTGATTTGGGAGTCTTGGACGAGCTTATCAACCAGGGTAAGGCCAAGGGATTTGTCACCGATCTCGAGATTCTGAAATTCTTTCCGCGGATCGAAACCGACGTTCCTTTCCTCGAGCATATCTACGACCGGATCGAAGAAGCGGGACTCCGCGTCATCGACGTCGGCAATTTGATCGAGCTTCCGGGAGACGAAATCACCCAAAAAGAACTCGAGGACGCGACCTTGATCACCGGAGAGCTTCCGGACAATGTCCAGATCTACCTTAAAGAGATCGGCAAGACCCCGCTCCTTACGACCATTGAAGAAAGAGAAATCGCGAAAAGAGTGGCTCGCGGAGACGAAGAGGCGAGGCAAAAGCTCATCAAGGCGAATCTGAGGCTCGTGGTTTCTATTGCCAAGCGTTACGTGAACCGTAGCCCCCAGCTCGGCATACTCGATCTTATCCAGGAAGGAAATCTCGGGCTTTTCCGAGCGGTCCAGAAATTCGACTACCGCAAGGGATTCAAGTTTTCGACTTACGCCACTTGGTGGATCAGGCAGGCGATCACCCGCGCCTTGGCCGATCATTCGCGCACCATCAGGATCCCGGTCCATATGGTGGAAACGATCTCTAAATACACCCAGGCGCGCCGGAAGCTGATGCAGGAGCTTGGACGCGAACCCTTGGCCGAGGAAGTGGCCATCGAAATGGGCGTGAACGTGGAGAAGATCCGCCACATCCAGAAAATTTCCCAGGAAGTGATCTCTTTGGAGTCGCCGGTCGGCGAAGAGGAGGACTCGACGCTTTCGGAATTCATCGAAGACGAAAAAACGCTTTCTCCCTCGCAGGTGGTTTCGCGGGAGCTTCTGAAAGACCAGATTAGAGAAGTTTTAAACGACCTTACAGAAAGGGAGCGAAAAATACTGGAGTTGAGATTCGGACTCCGCGACAGCACGCCGCATACCTTGGAAGAAGTCGGAAAGATTTTCGGCGTCACTCGGGAACGCATCAGACAGATCGAGGCCAAAGCTTTGGAAAAAATCAGGCAGCACCAGAAATCCGTGAAATTCGGAGAATACTAGACAATCCTTCTCGATGATACAAGCCAACGAGATTCGGAAAAAATATCTGGAGTTTTTCAAGGCCCGGGGGCACGCGGTCATTCCTTCGGCTTCCTTGATTCCGGAAAACGATTCCACTTTGCTTTTCACGAACTCGGGTATGTTCCCACTCGTGCCTTATCTCGCGGGCGAGCGCCATCCGGCGGGGAATAGACTCGTCAATTCCCAGAAATGCTTCCGGGCCGAAGACATCGAATCCGTCGGAGACAGCCGGCACGACACTTTTTTCGAAATGCTCGGCAATTGGTCTTTGGGAGATTATTTCAAAAAAGAGCAACTCGAGTGGTGGTATGAGTTTTTGATCGAAGAGCTTAAACTCGATCCGAAAAAACTTTACCAGACGGTTTACGCCGGAGATCCCGCAATCGGACTCGGAAAAGACGACGAGGTCGTCGGAATAGTCAAAGGTATTTTCAAGAAATACGGTATTGAAGCCGAAGAAGGTCCGGCGACAACTGAAAAAGGAGAAGAGGGCCCGGGACAAGAAATCGATTTCGACCGCGAGAGGATTTTCGCTTACCGCGACAAGAACTGGTGGCAGAGGGGAGATGCCTTGGGCGAATTGGGCGGACCGGACTCGGAAACTTTCTACGATACCGGCAAGCCGCACGATCCGAAATTCGGAAAACATTGCCATCTGAACTGCGATTGCGGCCGATTCCTCGAAATCGGCAATTCGGTTTTCATGCAGTTCAAGAAAACCGCCGAAGATTGGGAACCGCTTCAAAACAAAAACGTCGATTTCGGCGGCGGACTCGAGAGAATAGCCATGGTGGCGAACAATCTTCAAAATATTTTCGAATCCGAGCTTTTCCGGCCGATTATCGAGAAAATCGAAGATTTGTCCGGAAAAAAATATGATGAAGACAGACAGGCTTTCGAGATTGTAAGCGATCATCTGAAAGCGGCCGTATTCATCATGTCCGAGCCGGCCGGTATCGGCCCTTCGAACAAGGATCAGGGTTATATTGTCCGGCGTTTGATCAGGCGGGCCGCGGTTTACGGCCGCGAGCTCGGCATATCCGATCCGGTCTGGATAAGACAAATCGGCGACATTGTCCGGAGGATTTACAAGGGTATTTATCCCGAACTCGAGGAAAACAAAGATTTTGTCGACGCCGAACTCGAAAAAGAAGAACAAAAATTCACGAAAACTTTGGAAAAAGGATTGAAGGAGTTTTCCAAAATCGATCAATCGGACGGCGTCTCCGGAGAAGAAGCATTCGATCTTTATCAGACGTTCGGTTTTCCGATAGAGATCATCGAAGAGCTGGCCAAGGAAAAAAGTACCTCCGTCGATAAAGAAGGATTCGAAAGAAAAATGAAAGAACACCAAGAGCTTTCCCGCACCGCTTCGGCCGGAATGTTCAAGGGCGGCTTGGCTGACCAGAGCGAAGAAACGACCAAGCTCCACACGGCCGCCCATTTGCTCTTGGCCGGACTGCGGCAAGTATTGGGCGAACACGTTATCCAGAAAGGAAGCAACATCACCGCCGAGAGACTTCGTTTCGACTTTTCCCATTCGGAGAAATTGACCGACGAGGAAATCAAAAAAGTGGAGGATTTTGTGAATGAGGCCATTTTGGCGGACAAACCGGTGGTTTGCGAAGAAATGGATTACGAAGAAGCGAAAAAATCCGGGGCCATGGGGGTTTTCGACGATAAATACGGGAATAAGGTGAAAGTTTACGATATTTCTCCCTACAGTCGCGAGATCTGCGGCGGTCCGCACGTGACTCACACCGGAATCTTGGGAAAATTCAAGATTCAAAAAGAAGAATCCGTGGCCGCGGGAATTAGACGCATCAGAGCGGTTATTTTATAATTCAGTCGTGGAGACTGAATTCTTGGAGATAGCCGACGGGAAGTACATCGTCATCGCGCCCGCTTCACAGAGCCTCACGGTCTACACGAGGATCATCGAGGAACGCGATCGGCCGCGCGAAGAAATCGACGAAGCCGAATTGTCAAACATAGTCTCCCAGGCGATTTGGAAGGTGTTCGACCGGGAGCGGACTCCGGCGAGCTTCAAGCTCGGCGTGCCGGAGATCGACGTCCTTCTGATCGACGCCCGCATCGTCTCGGCCAGGGTGGACGGATCGAAAGTTCTGAACCCGATCGGTTTCCCGGCCAAAAGAATCGAGGTCGGAGTGGCGGAAACTTTGGCGAGTCGCGACACGTTCCAAAAAATCCGGCAAGGATTGCCGAAAAACGGAGAAATAATATTTGTGAGCGAACCGACCTCGGTCAAATCCCATTTGCTCCGGGAAGAAAGCCGCTGCAAAAACTTTGTTTTCGTTAACGTCTTGAGGGATAAAACCCACGTTTGCGCAGCCAAGGAAAACGGAGACATCCGGCCGGCCGGGGATTTCGAGTGGGGTCTCGATAATCTTCTCCAATCGTTCCACGATGACTTGACGGTTCCGAAGGATTCGGTGGCGCCGGTATTGAACCGTTATCTCCAAAACGACGCTTCACCCGATTTTCTGAAGAAATTCAGATTCGTTTTCAACAAGCATTTTTCCGTTTTCGAAAAAGGCGTGTCAGCGGCGATTCATAATGCTAAAATGGTAAAGCCGACAGCGTTCGTCATGTGCGATCAGATAACCGCTTCGGCCAAGCCCTTTACTTTCGGCGCCGGAGCCAAGTTCGCGTTTTTGCCCTGGGAAAAGCCCGGGGACATCCTGAAGCGCGAATTCGTCCAGTTTTCTTCGAATAAGAATTTTAACCGTTTCGCCAAGCAGCGCATCAAGTGGCTCAATATAAACTGATGGAAAAACCAGAAAACAAAAAAATATACCTCAAGAAAACCGATTCCGCGGCCGCGGTCATCCAGAGAATCTTGAACAGCCGCGAGTCCAAGGTTATTTTGGCCGTTCCGAGATATTCTCTGCTCGGAGAAAACGGAAACAATTTTTATCTGATTTTCCGCGAGGCTTCGGCCATGGGAAAACAGGTGATTATCGAATCAAGCGACGAAGATATCGTCGATCTCGCTTTGGCTTCGGGTTTCCAGGTGATCAACCCTGTTTTCAAAAAAGTGAAACGGGCCGTGGCCGACATCATTCCGGTCTCCGCTCGAGTAAAGCCGCGACCAACGCGCGTTCCCTTTATTCGGGAAGAACCCGCGATAAAAACTCAACCGGAAGAAGAAAAAGTCCCGGAAACAGAACCGATTATCCGCGAATACGATCCCGAACCGTCGCCCAAGCCCGCGTCCGAGTATCGGCCGCGGAAATCAAGAAATATTAAAATAATCGTTTTCTCGTCCGGGGGGATCCTTTTCGCCGGACTTTTGGCTTACGCCGCCGTTTTCGTTTTGCCGAAGGCGGAGGCGCGTCTGACGCTCGTGAAAACGCGCTGGGAAACGCCGATCGCCATCACCGCTTCGATCAAGGCGAGCGCCGAAACCGGATTCACCATTCCCGGCCAAATATTCTCGATCGATAAAAACAATGTTTTCAGCGCTCCGGCGAGCGGCACCAAAAGAGTGGAAGAGAGCGCTGAAGGCGTCATCACGGTTTACAACGCTTACAGTTCGAGCAAGCAGTCGATCGTCAAAGGAACGCGTTTCATCACCACCGGCGGCAAGATTTTCAAAACAAACGAGGCGATCATTATTCCCGGGGCGGCGATCAGCGAAGGCAAAATAGTGGCTTCGTCGATCGACGTCAAAGTGACGGCGGAAAAACCGGGGAGCGATTACAATCTTCCGGCCGGACAAAGCTGGCGCATACCCGGATTCGAGGGTACGCCGAAATTCAACGGATTTTACGGCGAATCCAAGGAAGCCATGTCCGGCGGATTCGTGGGCGACGTCAAAGTACCGACCGAGGCGGATATCGCGAGCCTCAAAGAAAAATCCAGGCAGGAGCTTTTGGCTATGGTAAAGGCGGCCGAAGGCATCACTGTTCCGGAAACACTCCGGCGAATAGAAGGAGCGACCTCCTATGCCATTGTCAAAGAAGAGGTGATCGATGATATCGACGAAAAAGGGAATTTCGGATTGATGCTCGCCGCCGAAACCAAAATCATGGCCTTTGACGAGGCGAGCGTCCGCAAAGTGGTCGAGGAAAAGCTCCAAACGAGCGGTCCGGGCGAGGATTACGAAATGAAGAGCTACGAGATCGATTACGGAGAAGCGAGCGTCAATTTCGATACGGGCAAGGCGATCATTCCCGTAACCATCGTCTCGGAGTGGTCTAGGGTCTTTGATGCCGAAGCATTCAAATCGGTTGTTGCCGGAAAATCAGCAGAAGACTTTAGCCTTTATGTCGCCGGAGACGAGGAGATCCAGGCGGCGGTCGTCACGCTTTGGCCTTTCTGGGTGAGAAGCATTCCGGCCGACTTCGGTCGCGTCACCCTAACCCTCGAATAAGGGCCTCGGATATTGACTCCGGGCGGTCCCTTGTGGTAGAATCCATGCACATGATAGAAAAAGGAGTTGTTCTCGAAGCTCTTCCGGCGGCGAACTTTCGGGTTGAGTTGGAAAGCGGAAAAGAAGTCCTCGCGTATCTATCTGGCCGCATGAGGCAGAATCACATTAAGGTTTTGCCCGGCGACAAAGTGACGGTGGAATTGTCTCCTTACGACGACAAAAGAGGGCGCGTGACAAGGAGGCTTTAAAAATCCGCGTTAAGATCATCGGTATGAAAGTCAGACCATCGGTGAAAAAAATTTGTAAGGATTGCAAGATTGTCCGCCGCCGAGGGCGGATTTATGTGGTTTGCAAAAAAACTCCAAAACATAAGCAGAGACAAGGATAGTTAAATGAGATTGATAGGCATAAATATTCCGGACGAAAAGCGCATCGAGGTGGCGCTTACTTATATTTACGGAATCGGACCGACAGTTTCCAAAAGGATTCTCAAGGAAACCAAGATCGATCCGAACAAGAGAGCCAAAAATTTGGATCAGGGAGAGGTGAGCCTCTTGAAGGATTTTATCGAGAAAAACTGCAAGATCGAGGGAGAATTGAGGCAGATTGTCCGTCAGAACGTCGGACGCTTGAAAGAGATTCAGTGTTACCGCGGAACAAGGCACGCGAGAAAACTGCCTGTTCGCGGACAGCGCACCAAAACCAATTCCCGGACGGTCCGCGGGAACGTGAGAAAAACCGCCATCAGCGGCAAAAGAAAGGTGGAATTGAAGTAATATTGCCATGGGAAAAAAGAAAGTAGTTTCGAAACAAGAGAATATCGCCGAAGGAGAAGAAAAGCAGGCCAAGGCGGCTTCGAAGAAATCTTCGAAAAGCGTCGACTCCGGCAAGATTTACATCAAGGTGTCTTTCAATAACACCCTCGTTACCGTGACGGACAACCACGGCAACGTCGTCACCTGGGCTTCGGCCGGATCCTTGGGGTTTGCCGGTCCGAAGAAGGCGACGCCTTTCGCCGCTCAGAAAATAATCGCCGCCATTGCCGAGAAGATCGCCAAGACCGGGCCTTTCAACGTCGACGTCGTCGTTTCCGGCGTTTCCGTGGGTCGGGATTCGGCCATCAGGTCGCTCGTGAATCATGGTTTCAATATTATGTCGATCAAAGACGTCACACCGGTGCCGCACAACGGTCCGCGTCCGAAAAAACCGAGAAGAGTCTAATTCAAAAAAATGTCCAGAAGAATTTTGGAAAAAACAGAAAGAAGGTTGGGGGCGAAGCTTTTTTTGAAAGCCGAGCGTTGCTTGTCGGCGAAATGCGCCGAAGTGAAAAAGCCTTACGCTCCGGGACAGCACGGCAAAGGCCGGAGACGTCAGGGAGAATACGGCAAACAGATGGCGGAAAAGCAAAAAGTCCGCTTTACCTACGGCTTGACCGAGGCTGAAATGAAAAAAGCTTTCTCGAAGAGCGAACAAAGCAAAGAGCCGACCGACGTCGCTCTGGTGAAGATATTGGAAAGCCGGTTGGACAACGTTGTTTTCCAATTGGGGTTAGCGCCTTCGCGGAGAATGGCGAGCCAGCTTGTCGGCCACGGGCACATCACGGTGAACGGCCGGAAAACGACCATTCCTTCGATGCGCGTGCGTCCGGGAGACAAGATCGCTTTCCGCAAGGAGTCGGCCGACCATCCGGTGGCCAAGGCGGCCGAAACCCGCTTGAAGCAATACGAACCGCCGACCTGGCTGAAATTGGACAAGGAAAAAATGATCGGCGAAATGGTCTCCGAGCCGAAAGACATCGATCTGCCTTTCGATTTGGAATTGGTCGTAAACTTTTATTCAAAATAAAAAATGAAATACGCACTACTCAGTGAAACAGTCAATATCAAAACCATTTCCGAAGACAATAAAATCGGAAAGTTCAGCGTGGAAGGCCTTTATCCGGGATACGGCCTGACTTTGGGGAACAGCCTCCGAAGGGTACTTTTGTCGTCTTTGCCCGGAGCGGCCATCACCCAGTTCAAGGTTAAGGGGATTTTGCACGAGTTTTCGACCATCCCCGGGGTGGTGGAAGACGTGGTGGAAATCGGATTGAATCTGAAGAAAATCAGGTTCCAGTTTTTCGCCGACGAACCGCAGGTGCTGACTTTGAAAATCAAAGGCGAAAAAGACGTCGTCGCCGGAGACATCGAAGCGTCGACCCAGGTGGTGGTGATGAATCCCGAAGAGCATCTTTTTACCGTCACCGACAAGAAAGCCGATGTCGAGATGGAAATCACCGTCGACAAGGGATTGGGATACGTTCCGGTGGAGCGGAGAAAAACGGAAAAGCTGGAAATCGGAGTCGTCGCCCTTGACGCCATTTTCACTCCGGTGCAGGCGGTGAGCTTCAAAGTGGACAATATGCGCGTCGGCGATCGCACCGATTACAACAAGCTCGATTTGGAGATCGTGACCGACGGAACAATCACTCCTTCCGACGCCCTGCATAAAGCCGGAAACATCCTGCTCGATCATTTCAAAAAGATTTCGGAAATAAGCGTCAGGGAATTGTCTGTTGAAAAGTCCGGGAAAAAGAAATCTTCGGCTCGCGAGAAAAAAGAAGAATAATCATGCATCACGGCAAAAAAGGAAGAAAATTTGGAAGAAAAACCGGCGACCGCCGGCAATTCATAAAGGGTTTGCTGAACAACCTGATTATTCGCGAATCCATCAAAACCACCGAGGCGAGGGCCAAAGAAATCAAACCTTTGGCGGAAAAACTCGTCACTTTGGCGAAAAAACAGGATTTGGCTTCGCTTAGATTGCTTCTAAAGCGTTTGGACAAAAAAGCGGCCATGAAGATTTATCACGAGATCGCGCCGAAGTATCAGGAAAGAAAAGGGGGTTATCTGCGGATCGTGAAGCTGGGAACCAGCCGCAAAAGGGACGGTGCGCCTTGGGTGGAAATAAAATTCGTTTAATATGGAACACGTGATCGACGCGAAAAATCAGAAAATAGGCCGCTTGGCGACGAAAATCGCCAATATCCTTCAAGGAAAGCACAAGGCCGGATACAATCCCCGTTTGGAAGGGGAAGACAAAGTGATCGTCAAGAACATCGGCGAGATCGAGCTTTCCGGAAGAAAAACCGAACAGAAAGTTTACCACCGCCACACGGGTTACATGGGCCACCTGAAAACCAAAACCTACAAGCAGGCCGAAGCCAAAGATCCGGCCTGGGCTTTGAGGCACGCGGTTCAGGGTATGCTGCCCAAGAATTCTTTGCAGGCGAAAAGGTTGAAAAGGCTTATCATCGAAAAACAATAATGGCCAAAGACAGCAAAAAAGAAGGAAAATATTTCGAGGCCGTGGGCCGGAGAAAAACGGCCGTGGCCCGCGTGAGGATCATGCCGGGAGAAACGGGTTTTACGGTGAACGGTTTGGATTATAAAAAGTATTTCAAAACCGACCGCGACCGCGAAAGCGCTTACGCTCCGCTCAAATTGATTTCTTCGGAAAAGATCGGTGTGAGCGCCAAGGCGTCCGGAAGCGGATTGCCGAGCCAAGCCGGAGCCGTTTCTCTGGGAATGGCCAGGGCGTTTATCAAAATGGATGCGGGACATCGGCCGACCCTCAAAGCCGCCGGGCTTTTGACAAGGGATCCGCGCATGGTTGAAAGGAAGAAATACGGCTTGAAGAAAGCCAGGCGCGCTCCGCAGTGGGCCAAGCGCTAAACCTAAAATGAAGCCACTCTTTTCCGTCATCATTCCGACTTACGAGAGCGGCAAATCTTTGCCGCTGGCTTTGATCGACGCGGACAAATTCTTGCGGGAATCCGGATTCGAATACGAAATTATCGTGGCCGACGCCAAGTCGGCCGACCAGACGGCGGACATAGTCCGCCGTTTTTCAGCTCTTATCAGGAACTTGGATTTGGTTTCCGGGGAAACAATCGGGCATCGTGGAAAAGCTTTGCAGACGGCTGTTCAAATATCTTCCGGAGAATCTTTTATTGTCGTCGATCCGAAGACAATGAAAATCGGAGAAATTTTGTCCAAGATGTCGTCGGCGTTTATGTCCGACAAAGCGAAGATTTTCGACGTTTTCCTTCCCGAGGGAGCCAAAAACAAAAACCGATTGGCGGAGTCGCTCTTGGAAATCAAGCGCGGGGATCTTTTTTCCGGAGTCGCCGGATTCCGCCGCGGATGCGGAAACGAGGTGTTTCCGAAGATCAGGCTTTCCGGCACCGGAGCTATTTGGGAGCCGGTTGTGATCGCCGGACAAGCCGGTTTTAAAATAAAGACCGTGGATATGGGCGGAATCGCCGGAGAAAAAAGCTTCCGAGGCAATCTCGGTCCGCTTATCCGGGTAGTCTACGGTTTGCGTCGGGACGTTTATCGTTTGAAAAATAAAAATAATTAAAAACAAATGAATTATTATTTGTCGGCCGAAAGGCTCGAGGAGTTGAAGAAAGAGTTGGTCGAATTAAAAACCGTGAGCAGGATCGAAGTTTCCGACAGGATAAAGAAAGCCAAGGAATACGGGGATCTTTCGGAAAACGCCGAATACGAGAACGCGAGAGAGGAGCAAGACCGGATAGAAAGCCGCATCGAAGAGCTCGAAGATATTATTAAAAGTGCCGTCATCATCAAGAAAGCCACCCAACAGGAAGTGGTCGACATCGGTTCGACCGTCGAAGTGGCGCGGAACGGAGAAAAGAAAAAGATAGTCATCGTCGGCTCCAACGAAACCAAGCCGGAAGAGGGATTGATTTCCAACGAGTCTCCGCTCGGCCGGGCGCTCCTCGGCAAGAAAGTCGGGGATGAGGCCGTGTTCAAGAATCCGGCCGGACAGGAAATCGCCTATCTGGTGACGAAAATCGGAGAATAAGAAGTTTTTGAATCCTCCCCGCAAAAAGCGGGGGAATTTGTAAATAAAAGGAAATGGTTTAAGATTATTCAATAGAACCATGCTGGAAGACATCATCGAATCGCGTAGGAAAAAAATGGAGATGTTGCGCCGGGAAGGCGTCAATCCTTATCCGGCGAGGGTAAAAAGGACCATGTCCGTGGCCGAAGCTTTGACTGGATTTTCGAAGCTCAGCCGGGAGAAGAAGAAAGTTTATTTGGTCGGGAGGGTGATCTCTTTTCGCGATCAGGGAGGCGTTATTTTCGCCGATATCGATGACGGCACCGGGAAAATCCAGGCTGTTTTGACGAAAAAGAACTTGAAAGATTTCAAGCTTTTGAAAGAAGTCTTCGATGCCGGAGATTTCATGGAAGTCGGCGGAATTCTTTTCAAAACGAAAAAAGGCGAGAAAAGCGTCGAAGCCAAAACCTGCCGCATGGCCGGAAAATCGTTGCGGCCGATTCCTTCGAGCTGGTTCGGGTTGGACGACGTCGAGGAGAGGTTCCGAAAGCGGTATCTCGACATCATTCTGAACGAAGACGTCAAAAAAGATTTGGTTTTGCGTTCGGAAATCGTGGCTTCGCTTCGGGAGACGCTACATTGCGAGGGATTCATGGAAGTGGAAACCCCGATGCTCCAGCCGATTCCGGGCGGAGCGCTCGCTAAGCCCTTCAAAACGCACCATAACGCTTTGGATACGGATTTTTATTTGCGGGTGGCGCCGGAACTGTACTTGAAGAGACTGCTCGTCGCCGGATTCCCCAAGATTTTCGAGATCGGCCGGAATTTTCGCAACGAAGGCATGGACCGCGAGCATAATCCGGAATTCACCATGCTTGAGCTTTATTGGGCTTACCAGGATTACGAAAGCCTGATGAAATTCACCGAAAAGCTTTTGAAAAAATTCATTCCGGGAAAATACGGACGGATCACCTACAGCGAGGCGATGAAAAAATACGCCGGCCGCGACCTGATGAAAATTCCCGAAGGCAAGATCGACGAGGTTTTCAAGAAAGAAGTGCGGCCGAAACTGGTGAATCCGGTATTTCTGACCGGACACCCGAAAGCCATTTCGCCGCTTGCCAAACTCGACGAAAAAGATCCGCGGCTTGTCGAAAGGTTCCAACTTATCGTCAAAGGAACCGAGGTGGCGAACGCTTTTTCCGAACTGAACGATCCGATCGACCAGCGCGAACGTATGGAAGATCAGGAACGACGTTATCGCGCCGGAGACGAAGAAACGACGAGGTTCGACGAGGATTTCATCGAAGCGGTGGAATACGGCATGCCGCCGGCGGCCGGCATCGGCATCGGCATCGACCGGCTGGTGTCTTTGATCACCGGCAAACCCGTGAAAGAAATAATAATTTTCCCGACCTTAAGGCCGAAAAAACAGCTTCAATAAAATGATCGACATCAATCTCATCAGGGAGAATCCCGAAAAAGTCAAAAAAGGCGTGGAGCGCAAGCATTATGATCCCGGGCTGGTGGACGCTTTCTTGAAACTCGACGCCGATTGGCGAGTCGGAAAAAAAGAAATCGACGAGCTTCGGGCCAAACAAAAGACTTTCGGACCGGAATCGAGAGAAGAGGCCAAAGCCATCAAAGAGCAAATCGCGGCCAAAGAGGAGGCGACTGTTGGTTTGGAAAAAGAAAGACAGGCTATTTTGGAGCAGATCCCGAACATTCCGGCGGACGATGTCCCGGATGGCAAAGACGACACCGAAAACGTGGTCTTGAAGCAAGTCGGCGACAGACCGGAATTCGGTTTCGAGCCTAAGGATTATTTATCTTTGGCGGGAAAATTAATCAACACCGAACAGGCGGCCAAGATCGCTTCAAGCAGGTTCGGGTATATTTTCGGAGATTTGGCGAGATTGGAATTCGCTTTGGTGAAGCTTGCCATGGATACGCTTACGCCTTACGGCTTTATCCCGACCATTCCTCCGGTGATGGTCAAACCCGAAATCATGAAAGGAATGGGCAAGCAAAAATTCTTGGAAGCCGGAGACGCTTTTTATATTGGGGAAGACAATCTTTATCTCGTCGGTAGCTCCGAACATTCGATCGGTCCTTTGCATATGGACGAAATATTGGATGAAGAGTCGTTACCCAGGCGCTACATGGGATTTTCCACTTGTTTCCGCCGCGAAGCCGGAAGCTACGGCAAAGACACCAAAGGAATACTCCGGGTGCACCAATTCGACAAAGTGGAAATGTTTTCTTTTGTGAAACCCGAAGATTCGGAAGAAGAACACCGATTTCTCCTCGCGCGGGAAGAAGAGCTTTTGGGTAAGCTCAAACTTCCTCACCAGGTAATGTCCATTTGCACCGGAGATATGGGATTCGGGGATTATCGGCAGTTCGACGTGGAAACGTGGCTTCCCGGACAAGGGAAGTACCGTGAAACCATGTCTTGTTCGAACACCGGCGATTTCCAGTCGCGCGGTCTGAATATCAAATACCGCGTCAAATCGACCGGAGAATCGAAATACGTCCATACTTTGAATGCCACCGCCTTCGCCGTCGGTCGGATGCTCATCGCCATTTTGGAGAACTACCAGACCGAATCCGGAGAAGTTCTGGTGCCGGAAGTTTTACGGGATTTTGTCGGAAAGGAAAAATTATCCATTCCCAGATAAAACAATGCGCCGGATCATTCGGCTCATATTGCTTCTAAGCGTTGTTGCCGCAATCGCCTGGATTTGGAAAACAAATCCGGATTCCCTGATCTCGTTCAAAGATCGTATTTTGGCGAAGGTATCTCTTGTTTACGAAAAAATCTCGAATAACGATTCCGAGACACCCGAACCAACGGCTCCTGCGGAAAAAAAGATCATTTGGTGCTCGGAAAAGTGCTTCTGGTTCGGACGCGACGGAAAGCTTTTCGAGGAGGCTCCGAAAACCGAAGGAAGTCTGATTAAAACCGTGAAGACTTCCGCTTCGGCGGAGATCAAAACCGGAGACCAGGTGCTCGAACCGGAAGAGGCGGAAAATCTTTACCGGATTTCCGAAATCATGAAGAAATTCGATTTCAGCTTCGGCGTCATCGATCTCGGGGATCTGTCGCTCAAAGAGGCGGCGATCGAAATCGATTCCGGAGTCAAGTTTTATTTCAGCCTCAAGAACTCGCCGGAATATAGCGTCGCGGTTATCGAATCGCTCATCAAGTCCGGAGAAATCAAGAATCTTCAATATATCGATTTCCGGATGGAAAACCGGGCTTATTATAAGTAAATTTTATCCATTTTCCCCATTATGGAAAAAATAATTTTAGCATCCGATTCTTTTCTCAAAAAGTTTGTTTTCGAAAAAACGAAATTTGATTTCGATGTCGACCCAGCCGATATAGACGAGTCCGTTTTCGATCATTTGAATCCTAAAGATCGAGTGCGAGAAATCTCGTTGAAAAAATGCGAAACTGTTCACAATAGGCATCCGGAATCGATGATTGTCGCCGCAGACACCTTAACCCTTCTCGGTGAAGAAACTATCGGTAAACCAAAGGATATGGAGGAGGCTTATCGTATGGCGTTAAGTCAAAGCGATAAAGAAATTCTCGCGTTGACCGGAGTAACTTTATATTTTCCTAAAAAAGGATTGTTCACCGATTTGTCGGAAACAAGAATTACATACCAAAAGTTCGATCGTAGCGATTTAGAAAGGGTTTTTAAGGATAATTTTCCGTTAAGAATGGCAAGCGGCTTGGGTCTATTTATAGATGCGCCCGGCTTTACCTTAGTTAAATCCATAAATGGTTCATATACCGGAGCTTACGGCATGCCTATGGAAATCGTATATAAATATTTACATCTTTTTGATTAAAGCTTTGGTAAAAGGATCCCTTTGCTTTTTAGCTATTTTTGTGGTATAAACACTCTATACCCCCTTATATGTAAGCGGAACCGGGGGAAATTTTGCTGTTCAAATGGCGTTTAAATTGATTTCCAAAAACAAACCGGCCGGAGACCAGCCCCGGGCGATCGAGGAGCTGGTTTCGGGCTTGAATCAGGGTCTCAAAGAGCAGACCCTTTTGGGCGTTACCGGGTCGGGAAAGACCTTTACCGTGGCCAATGTCGTCGAAAAGGTCAATCGGCCGACTTTGGTTATCGCCCACAACAAGACCCTGGCGGCCCAGCTTTGCAACGAATTCCGGGAGCTTTTCCCGGAAAACGCGATCCATTATTTCGTTTCCTATTACGATTATTACCAGCCCGAGGCTTATATGCCGCGGACCGATACTTACATCGGCAAAGAAGCTTTGATCAACGACGAGATCGACAAACTGCGCCACGCGGCGACCACGAGTTTGCTGACGCGGAAAGACGTTATTATCGTGGCCTCGGTTTCCTGCATCTACGGATTGGGAAGTCCGGAGGTCTACGAGAAAAATATTTTGCATTTCAAGGTCGGGGATAAGATCACCCGGCAGGAACTGATGAGACAGTTCATCAAAATGCAGTTTCATCGCACCAACGCCGATTTGAAGCGGGGCACTTTTAGGCTTCGCGGAGACAACTGGGAAATAATGCCGCCGAACGAGGAAACGATCTACAATTTTCGGCTGGAGCAGGGCGAAATCGCGGAGATTTTGAGAATCGATCCGGTCGCCGGATACGAGCCGGAGAAGACACCGTCGGTTCCGGAAGTATTCATTTCTCCGGCCAAGCATTTCATTACTCTGGACAAAGAACGAGAAATCGCTTTGTTGAATATCGAAAAAGAACTCGAGGAAAGATTGAAGTATTTCGAATCCAAAAAACAGTTCTTGGAAGCCGAAAGATTGGAGCGCCGCACCAGGGCCGATATCGCCATGATGAGGGAGATCGGATATTGCAACGGCATCGAAAATTATTCGCGTCATCTTTCCGGCCGGGCCGAGGGCGAACCGCCTTCGACTTTACTCGATTATTTTCCGAAAGATTTTCTCGTGGTTATCGACGAGTCGCACGTGACCGTTCCCCAGTTGAGGGGGATGTATGAAGGGGACGCTTCGAGAAAGAAAACTTTGATCGAATACGGTTTCAGGCTGCCTTCGGCCGCCGACAACAGGCCACTTACTTTTCCGGAATTCGAAAAGCGGATCAATCAGGTGATTTACACTTCGGCCACGCCCGGAGAGCACGAGAAGCGACGGAGCGGAAAAATCGTCGAGCAGATCATCAGGCCGACCGGTTTGGTCGACCCGGAGCTTATTGTCCGTCCGGCCAGGGGCCAGATCGACGATCTGATTCCGCGGATCAGGGAACGGGTAGAAAATAAGGAAAGGGTGCTCGTGACCACCTTGACCAAGCGCATGGCCGAGGATTTGAGCTCTTATCTCGAAGAACAGAAAATCAAAGTGACTTATCTCCACAGCGACGTCAAAACCCTTGAAAGGATCAAGATTCTGACCAATCTGCGGCGGGGCGCTTTCGACGTGCTTGTGGGAGTAAACCTCTTGAGGGAAGGATTGGATTTGCCGGAAGTATCGCTCGTGGCTATTCTTGACGCCGACAAAGAAGGATTTTTGCGGAGCGAAACGTCGCTCATCCAGACGATCGGACGGGCCGCTAGAAACGTCAAAGGCCAGGTCTTGATTTATGCCGATTCGATCACCGGATCGATCGATCGGGCCATGACCGAAACCGAACGCCGGAGGAAAATACAGCTCGCTTACAACAAAGAGCATCACATCACGCCGCGGACGATCGTCCGGGAAGTCAAAGATATCTTACCGGCGGACGAACTGCTCGATTTGGAAATGAAGCCGGTGCCGAGGTCGGAAAAAGCCCTGGAGGCGATGCTGAAGCAAAAAGAACGGGAAATGAAGGCCGCGGCCAAAGAGCTCGATTTCGAGCTGGCGGCGATCTTGAGGGACGAAATCAAAGTTTTGACCGAACAGATGAAAAGAAAGCCCGAATTGAATAAATCGGGATTGAACAGAAAATAAAAATGAACAAAGACAAAATCATCATTAAAGGAGCGCGGGAGCATAACCTGAAGAACATTGATCTCGAGATTCCCCGGAACAAAATAATCGTTTTCACCGGGCTTTCCGGATCGGGAAAATCTTCTCTCGCCTTCGACACCATTTTCGCCGAAGGCCAGCGCCGCTACATCGAATCTTTGTCGGCTTACGCCAGGCAGTTTTTGGGCAGGCTCGACAAGCCGGATGTGGACGAAATCGAAGGTTTGTCTCCGGCGATTTCCATCGATCAGAAAGCGCATTCTTCGAATCCGCGTTCGACCGTGGCGACCATCACCGAGATCTACGATTATCTGAGGGTTTTGTGGAGCCGGGCCGGAACGCCTTTTTGTCCGATCTGCGGCCAGGAAATCAAAAAGATGAGTCTCGAGGAGATCGTCGACGCCGCCATTGCTTTTTCCGCGCCCGAAGGAAGATTGGAAAAGGAGCTGATCGTTTTCGCGCCGGTGGTTCGCGGTCGGAAAGGGGAGTATTACCAGATGCTTTACGACTTTTTGTCCGCCGGATACCGCGAAGCGAGGATCGACGGCGACATGCGGTCGCTCCGCGATAAAATCAGAATGGAGCGTTACAAGCAGCACATGATCGAAATCCTAATCGATCGCTTGCCGGCCGGACTCGACCTGCAAAACAAAGACAATCGTCTGCGCTTAAGCGAAGCGGTCGAGGCTTCTTTGAAGCACGCCGAAGACACGGTCGTTTTCCGGAACGCCGACCGGGAAGCGAGCTTTTCGGCCAAGTTTTCCTGTCCGCGAGACAGCTTTTCTTTTCCGGAAATTGAGCCGAGGCTTTTTTCCTTCAATAGCCCTTACGGCGCCTGCGAAGCTTGCCACGGGTTGGGCGTCAAAGATATCTGGTCCGACGACATCTGCGAGACCTGCCGTGGACGCCGTTTGCGACCCGAAGCCTTGAGCGTTCTCGTGGAGAACAAGAATATCAGCGAAGTGACGGGGATGTCGATCGGAGAGGCTCAGGGATTTTTCCGAGACCTTGGAAAAAAAATGACTCTGAAGCAAAAAGAAATCGCCGAAGTTCCTTTGCGCGAGATTTTGGCGAGGCTGAAATTCATGTACGACGTGGGACTCGATTATCTGACTTTGGACAGGCGCGCCGGAACTTTGTCCGGCGGAGAGTCCCAACGCATCAGGTTGGCTTCCCAGATAGGGTCGCGGCTCGTGGGCACCCTCTACATTCTCGACGAACCGACAATCGGACTCCATCAGCGCGACAACGAAAAACTGATCAATACCCTTCACGAGCTCCGCGATCTCGGTAATTCCATCATTATCGTCGAACACGACGAAGAAACCATCAGGTCGTCGGATTATCTTGTCGATTTCGGACCGGCGGCCGGCATCAACGGCGGCCGCATCGTCGCCCAAGGTTCGATTCCGGAAATTTTCAACAACAAGAAAGAGGATTCACTTACCTTGCGGTATTTGCGTAAAGAAGAAAAAATAGACCTTCCTGCCAAACGCCGGGGACTCAAGGACGTTCCGACCCTGAAACTTCGCGGAGTGACGGAGAATAACCTTCAAGACATCGACGTCGATATTCCGATTGGCCGATTCACGGCCGTCACCGGAGTTTCCGGTTCCGGAAAAAGTACTTTGGTCTACGACGTTTTGTACAAGGCCGTCGCCAACAAATTGAATCACGCGAGCTTCAAGCCCGGAGCTTTGAAGGCGATCATGGGGCTCGAATATTTGAACCGGGTGGTGAACATCGACCAGTCTCCGATCGGACGGACGCCGCGTTCCAATCCGGCGACCTATGTCGGCGCCTGGACCGACATCCGCGAGCTTTTCGCTTCGACTGAAGACGCGAGGATTCGCGGTTGGAAACCCGGCCGGTTCAGCTTCAATGTGCGCGGAGGCCGTTGCGAGCACTGCGAAGGCCACGGATACATCGCCATCGAAATGCATTTCTTGCCGACGGTTTACGTGAGCTGCGATGTCTGCAAGGGAAAAAGATTCGACCGTGAAACGCTTGAGGTCGAATACCGCGGAAAAAACATCCACGACATTCTGGAAATGTCGATCGAGGAAGCGGTCAAGTTCTTCAAAGACATCCCTTGGCTTCGCGACAAGCTAAAAATCTTGGACGAAGTCGGTATGGGATACGTCAAACTCGGCCAATCGGCGACCACTCTTTCGGGCGGCGAAGCCCAGCGCATCAAATTGGCGGCCGAACTCGGCAAACGCGACACGAGAAGAACGCTTTATCTTCTGGACGAGCCGACCACCGGACTCCATTTCGATGACGTCAAAAAGCTCCTGGAAGTCATCCAGCGTTTAGTCGACCGAGGCAACACGGCGGTCGTTATCGAGCACAACCTTGACGTCATCAAGTCCGCGGACTTCGTGATCGATCTCGGCCCCGAAGGCGGAGAAAACGGCGGCCGAGTGGTGGCTTTCGGCACTCCGGAAGAAGTGGCGAGAAAAAAATCAAGCCATACCGGAGAATATCTGCGTAAAGTGTTGGATTAGTCTGAGAGTTTTAAGGTAGAATGCAGACGATCATGGAAAAAACACGGAAGAAAGTCGGATTGGCTTTGGGCGGCGGCGGAGCCAGGGGATTTGCCCATATCGGTATCATTAAGGCTTTGAACGATTTGGGAATACCGATCGATTTCATCGCCGGCACGAGCATGGGAGCGATCATCGGCGGACTCTACGCTTTGACCGAATCCGTCGAGTCCATCGAAAGTAAAATAAAAGGATTGGAAGGGAAGAATCTCAAATTGGTGAACGCGATTGCCGGAAAATCCGCGAAGCCGATCGCGAAAAACCAATCGATGCTGAAAACGATCGACGAGTTTTTCGGAGACGCGAAATTCGAAGATTGCCCCGTGCCTTTCAAGGCGGTTGCCACCGACCTTAAAACCGGCGACGAGATGAGTCTCGATCAAGGATTAATGGCTCCGGCGGTGAAAGCGAGCGCCGCCATTCCGATGATTTTCCAGCCCGTGGAGATCGACGGGAAACTGCTTGTCGACGGCGGATTGGCGAGACCCATTCCGGCGGACGTCGTGAAACAAATGGGAGCCGACGTCGTCATCGCCGTCGACGTTTCCGCCAAATGGGTGGATATTTCCGCGGATCTCACCAAAGGTATTGGCTGGCAGGGTTTTTACAGCGTTTTGAGCAACATGCTCGCGGCCATGAATCAGCAGATTTCCAAAGAGATTTTGAAGAATAACGCCGACATCACGCTTCGCCCGGCGGTTACGGGATATGATTGGCTGAGGTTCGGAAATCCGGAAGATATCATCGCTTCCGGCTATCGCGAAGCCTATTCCCAGAAGGCGTTGATTTTCGAGAAAACCGGATATGAGCCGTCGGCCAAAACCGGCCTCCAGATTTTTTTGGATTTTCTTTTCGGCCTCGACTGAAAATGAACAAATTTTACGAAAAACTTCCCGACACTCCCGGAGTGTACTTGATGAAGAACGGCCGCGGAGAGATCATCTATGTCGGAAAAGCGGCCAACCTGAAGCGAAGGGTTTCGAGTTATTTCACGCGGCCGCACGACAGCCGCTTGGAAAAACTGGTTTCGGAAATCAAAAAAATAGATCATCGCCGAACCGACACCGCCTTGGAGGCCCTTATTCTCGAAGTCGAACTGATCAAGAGATACCGGCCGTTTTTCAACATCAAAGACAAGGATGACAAGAGTTTTCTTTATTTCGAAATCACCAAAGACGTCTATCCGCGGGTGATGCTTGTCCGCGGTCGGGAAACTAAAAAAGGCGAAAGGTTCGGACCGTTCACTTCGGCCTCTTCCGCCAGGGAAGCGGGAAAAATACTCCGAAGGATTTTTCCGTGGAACATCCATCCGCCGGAAAAAATCGGGAAATTCAAACGGCCGTGCTTCGATTTCGAAATCGGACTTTGCCCGGGAACATGCGTCGGACTCGCGGATAAGGTCGGCTACCGCAAGAATATCTCCAATCTGAAAATGTTTCTGAAAGGAAAGAAAAAGACTTTGATCAAAAATCTGGAAAAAGAGATGTCAAAGGCATCGGAAGCGCTCGATTTCGAGAAAGCCGAGAAGATCAAGCGTCAGATCTTCAGTTTGAATCACATCCAGGACATCGCCTTGATTAAAGACAACGAATTTCCGACCGGAGAAAAAATCGAATTCCGCGTCGAAGGATACGATATTTCGAATATTTCCGGGGATTCGGCCGTGGGCAGCATGGTGGTCTGGGAAAACGGGGATTTGAATCCGAACGAATACCGTAAATTCAGGATAAGAACGATAAAACAAGCGGACGACACCGGGATGATGAAAGAAATGATCACTCGGAGGCTTAAAAACAATTGGCCTTTGCCGGATCTGATTTTGGTCGACGGCGGACTCGGACAAATGTCTGCCGCGAGAGCCGCTTTGTCCGAAGCCGGACTGAAAATACCGATCGTGGGCATTGCCAAAGGCCCGACGCGAAAAGCCGATAGGCTGATCGGCGCTTTGCCGAGATCCGTGTCTAAAAACGATTTATTAAGCCTTCGCGACGAAGCCCATAGATTTGCCATCAGCTATCATAAGAAGGTGAGGGGAGAAAAATTCTTAAGTTAACATATGTTAACCATTGACTACTCGGTTAACATAGGCTATAATCGATTTAAATGGAGAAAGAATTTTTATCCACAACCGAAGCGGCCAAACTGTTGAATATCAGCCGTGTTGCGGTATTCAAGAAAATCAAATCCGGAGACATCAAAGCCGAGAGAATAGGCCGCAATTTTGTTATTTCCAAAAAAGACTTGCCGGAGATATTAGGAACGACTCTTGGCGAAGCAAAAAGAAACTTAATCGAGAAAGCCGTCCGAAAAACGATTAAAGATTACGGTGAGACGCTTCGATTATTGGGAGAGGAATGAAATCAAAATCGATTACTCTTATAGAGGTGGAGAACGTGGCTTACACGCTGGCTAGGGAGTTGATGACGTATAACGAACCGATTCCAGAGTTTAATTCCCGTTTTCCCAATATCCTCGAGAGTTGCTTAGCCGTTCCGTTTCAGACATTCGATAAGAAGTTGGTTTATAAGGGTCTTATCGGTAAGGCTTCGATTTTGTTCTATCTTCTTATTAAAAATCATCCTTTCCAAAACGGTAATAAGCGTATCGCCATCACTACGCTTATGGTTTTTTTATATATAAATAATAAATGGATAGAAGTCGATAATCAGGAATTTTATAATTTCGCGAAGTGGGTTGCCGCGAGCAATCCGAAAGTAAAAGAGGCGACCGTAGCGGCTATAGAAAAATTCCTGGAAACGTATATAGTCAAGCTTGTAAATTAAGTAATGAATCTCGTTAGAGACGATCGATTAATCATAAAATGAAACTTTCCATCGGTATCGTCGGTCTTCCGAATGTTGGCAAATCCACGCTTTTTAAGGCTTTGACCAAGCAGGAAGTGAATGTCGCCAATTATCCTTTCGCCACCATCGATCCGAACGTGGGCGTGGTGGCCGTGCCCGACCGCAGGCTCGACACGCTCGCCGAAATGAGCGATTCCAAGAAAAAGATTCCGGCGGTCGTCGAGTTTTACGACATCGCCGGCCTGGTTAAAAACGCTTACCAGGGCGAAGGTTTGGGAAACCAGTTTTTGGCGAATATCAGGGAAACGAACGCCATTGTCCAGGTGGTTCGCTGTTTCGAGTCTTCGGAAATCATCCACGTGGAAAACGGAGTCGATCCGGTCCGCGACATCGACATCATCAACACCGAATTGATTTTCAAGGATTTGGAAACAACAACCAAGCGTTTGGGAAGCCTCGAGAAAGAAGCGCGCACCGGAGATAAGCAGAAGATCCGCGAGCTCGAAGTTTTGAGAAAAATAAAATCGGTCTTGGAGACCGGTAATTTGATCGTTAATTTGGAAGACGTTAAAACCGAGCCGATCGTCAAAGAACTCGGGTTTTTGACCGCCAAGCCGCAGATCTATCTTTTGAACGGCGATTCCGAGGACATCAAGCCGGAATTGAGAGAAAAAATAAAATCCCTGAATGCCGATTTCGTCGTGGAAAATCTCTCCGCCTCGGTTGACCTTTCGGAGCTAATCAGGAAATCCTACGAGGTCTTGGGGCTGATCAGTTTTTTCACGACCGGCGAGGACGAAACCCGCGCCTGGACCGTGGAAAAAGGAACCAAAGCGCCGCAAGCGGCCGGAACGATCCACACCGATTTCGAGAAGAATTTCATCCGGTTGGAAGTGGTCGAATATCTGAAGCTGGTCGAGGCTGGAGCCTGGGTGAACGCCAGGCAAAAAGGCTGGATCCGGCTTGAAGGAAAAGACTATTTAGTCGAAGACGGGGATGTTGTTGTCGTCAGGCACGGATAAACCGATTCGAAACAGCACAATTTTTGAGCTATAATTCAAAGGTTCCGACATCATGTTTCTTCAGAAGCTCGAACTGCAAGGATTCAAATCTTTCGCCAACAAAACCGTTTTGGACTTTCCCGGGGGCATTGCCGCCGTGGTCGGCCCGAACGGTTCGGGAAAGTCTAACATCGCGGACGCCATCCGTTGGCTTTTGGGCGAGCGGGAAGCGAGGAATCTCCGGGGAGGAAAAAATGACGATCTGATTTTCGCCGGAACGGAGAAAAAAGCGCGCATGGGCATGGCAACCGCTTCTTTGTATTTCGATAATTCTTCCGGGTTTTTCCCGACCGAATTTAAGGAGGTGGTCATCAGCCGCCGCATAGACCGTGACGGCGATTCCAAGTTTTTCCTGAATCAATCGGAAATGAGGATGAAGGACATTGTCGATTTTTTCGCCAAAGCCAAACTCGGGGCAAGAGGGCTCAATATGATCGGACAGGGAGAAAGCGACCTGATCCTGAAATCGACTCCGCTCGAACGCCGCGAACTGATCGAAGAGCTTTTGGGGCTCAAAGAATATCTCTTGAAGAAAAACGCCGCTTCGAGAGAGCTTAAAAACACTTTTTTTAATCTGGAGAAAGCGCGGGCGCAGCTCGCCGAAATCGAACCGCATCTTCGGAGTCTTCGGCGTCAGGTCTCGCGCTGGACCAAGCGCGACAGCCTGGCCGAAGAGCTGCGGAACATCGAAAACAGCTATTACAGCGGCCGCGTCAGGAAGATTACGGAAAGCCTCCGCGCTTTTGATCCGGAAATCGAAAAACTAGACAAGGAGATCGATCGCCTCAAAAACGAAGAAAAGGCCTTGGAGCAGGAATTCAAGAAAATAGAAGTTTCCGAACCGAAAGCGAAAAAAGAACTCGAGGCTTTGAGAAACAAACGCCGGGAACTTTTCAACAAAAGATTGGTCTCTTCGGCTGTTCCGGCCGAACGATCGAAAGCTTCGATCCCGGCGGAAAATGATTTCAAATCTTTGCTCAAAGAAATCAGGGAATTGGCCGAAGCCGCTTTGTCTTCCGGATTGGAAGAAGACCCGAAATCGGTTTTGAAAAAAATAGTGAGCCTTATCGAAGACATGGAAAACGCGGCCGAAGCCCAACCCGAGGTCCAAGTCGTCGACGGAAAACTCGAGGAATTCAACCGGCTGATGGACGAACTCGACGAAGAAGAGAAAAAGTATCAGATCGAGCTCGATAGTTTCAATAAGGTTTTCCGGGAAAGCCTGCGGCAGGTCGAGGCCAAAAAAGACGAAATCGAGGAACTCGACGACAAAAAACAGCAGCTGATTTTCCAGAAAGACAAGGCGCTTTTCCAGAAATCCGAATTGGAAAACCAGCTCCGATCCATCTCCCGGAAGTTCGAGGACTTTGTCGGGGTGGCGGCCGATATGCGCATGGACGAGCGGACGGCCGAAACCCGGATGATGCGGCTGCGGGCGGAGCTTTCTAGTATGGGAGATGTCGACGAAGCGATCGTCAAGGAAGCCGAAGCCACCGAGGAAAGACACGAATTTTTGAGCAACCAGATCGTTGATCTCGAAAAAGCCTCGGCCGATCTAAAAACCCTGCTCAAAGACCTTGATTTTAAGATCAGAAACGAATTCAACGTCGCCCTTAAGAAGATTAACGATGAACTGCAGTCTTTCGTCAAGCTTATGTTCGGCGGCGGCCGCGCCGAATTAAAGCTGGAAAAAATCCGGGAAACGACAAAAGACGTGCTTGAAGCCGCCGGAACCCTTGGCGAAGTAGTTTTGAATCAGGAAGAAGCCGAAGAGATCCGGCCGGGCATAGAAATCGACGTCGTTCTGCCGAAGAAAAAAATAAAAGGCCTCGAAGTCCTTTCCGGCGGAGAAAGAAGTCTTCTTTCGATCGCCATTCTTTTCGCTCTTATTTCCATTTCGCCTCCGCCGTTTCTCGTCCTGGACGAAGTGGACGCGGCGCTCGATGAGAGGAATGCCCGCCGATTCGGCGAGCTTCTCAAGAATTACGCCAAGGAAACACAGTTCGTGATCGTTACGCACAATCGGGCGACGATGGAAGCGGCGGATGTACTTTACGGCGTGACCATGGGAGATGACGGCGTTTCGCGAGTCGTTTCTCTGAAGCTCTCTTGATCGGTTTTGATCGATCGATATGTTATAATGAATAACAGAACCCTTCCCTCGGAGAACGAGAGTTATTCCCGATTGACTGCATTGAGATTTTCGGGTAATATTGTCTTTACAAGATCATGTTAGCCATCAAGTTGAAAAGGATCGGAAAGAAGGGCCAGGCCGCTTTTCGCGTGGTCGTGGCCGAAGCCAAGTCAAAGCTGAAAGGACAGTCGATCGAAGACCTCGGTTATGTCAATCCGCACACCGACAAGTTCGAACTGAAGAAAGATAGAATCAATTATTGGATAAAAAACGGCGCCAGAGCCACGGAGACCGTTAAGAGATTCATGGCCAAATCTGGGATGGGACCAGAGACATCAGTCGTAAAAAAGTCGAAATAATCTTTAAAAAAATAAAAAACAAGCAGATATAGCAGACATGGAAAAGTTTTCCGACCAGGAGTTTTTGGAATTCCTAGTTAAATCCATAGTCGATCATCCGGAAGACGTCGTCGTCTCGAGGAAAATCGACGAAATGGGAGTTTTGCTGTCCTTAAAGGTCAATCCGCGCGATATGGGCCAAGTTATTGGCCGCGACGGCAACACGGCCAAATCCATTAGATCGTTGCTTCGGATCGTGGGCATCAAGAACAACGCCCGCGTCAATTTGAAGATCGAAGAGCCGGAAGGCGGCCGAGTGCCCCGGGAAGAAAGATCTTCCGAACCGGCCGCGGACCAGCCCGAAACCGCTTTCTAACGCGACAACCAAATCCGCCCCTCTCTGATCCAGGGGCGGATTTTAAACAAAAATGAAATTCGATATTCTCACGATTTTTCCCAAAGCTTTCGAATCGTATTTCAACGAGTCTATTCTAAAAAGGGCGGCCGAGAAAAAACTCATTCGGATCAAACTCTGGGACTTGCGTTCTTTTTCCGGGGATAAACATGGAAAAGTGGACGATCGGCCTTACGGCGGAGGGCCGGGAATGGTCCTTATGGTCGGCCCGATCTGCCGCGGAGTGAAAAAAATCCTGGCTTTGGCCAAACCCCGCGAGAAAACAAGAGTGATTCTTTTCAGCCCTTCGGCCAAAAAATTGGACGAGGCCGGCATCCGCAGGCTCGCCAAATACGATCGTCTGGTTCTGATCTGCGGCCGCTATGAAGGCGTGGACGAACGGGTGGTAAAGCATATCGCCGACGAGGAAATATCCATCGGCGATTATGTCCTCTCCGGCGGAGAGCTTCCGGCCATGGTCTTGGTCGAGGCGGTATCGAGGTTCGTGCCCGGGGTTCTGGGGAAATACGAGTCACTGGAGGCGGTTAAAGGATCTTATCCGGTTTACACCCGGCCGGAAGTTTTTGTTCCCGATCGAAAGAAAAAAGCCTGGAAAGTGCCGAAAGTCCTGATCCAGGGAGATCACCAAGCAATCGCCGACTGGCGGCTTAAGGAGGGGAAGAAAAAGCTCGGAAAAGTTGACTAAAAAGCCGTTTTTAATTACTATTGTTTAGTATTTATGGCGATTCAGACCGAGACCAAAGAAAACGAAATAATCGAAACCCAGGAGGCCAAGGTGTCTCCGGAAGACTTGTTGACACTTCAGGAGATGATCGACGCCGGGCTTATTCACGGCTTGGCCAAAAGCAAGACCCATCCGAAAATGAAGCCGTATATCCACTCGACGAGAAGTGGAGTTGAAGTGATCGATCTTGTCCAGACGATCAGTCTTCTTAAAAAAGCGTCCGAGTTCTTGAAATCGGTTGTCGATTCCGGAAAAAGCGTTCTTCTGGTCGGAACCGCAGCCATTGCCAAGCAGGGGGTTAAAAACTCCGCCGAAAAAACCGGGAATCCCTACGTTATCGAAAGATGGATCGGCGGAACGCTCACCAATTTCAAGATCGTCAACGGCCGGGTCCAGCATTTCAAGAAATTGCTGGCGGACAAGGAAGCCGGCAATTTGGCGAAATACACCAAAAAGGAACAGCTGATGATCGAAAGAGAAATCGCCAAGATGGCGGCAATCTTCACCGGACTCAAAGACATGAACGAGCTTCCGGGAGCGATGCTTGTCATGAGCCCCTCGGAAAACAAATTAGCCATCGCCGAAGCGAAGAACGCCGGCATTCCGGTAGTGGCTTTCTTGAATACCAATGCCGATCCGACAACGGTCGAATATCCCATTCCGGGGAACGACAAGCTTTCGACCTCCATCGAATGGGTTTTGAATTATTTGGAACCTAACCTTAAACGCAACAATGAACGCGGAAACAGTCAAACGGCTTAGGGAGGAGACCGGCGCCGGCGTGATGGACGCGAAACGCGCCCTCGAGGACGCGGCCGGGGATTTCGAAAAAGCCAAAGCTTTGATCGCCGAACGCGGATTGGCCAAAGCCGAGAAAAAAGCCGAACGAACTACCGGAAGCGGCCGGATCTTTTCTTATATCCACAACGAAAGGATCGGCGTTCTGCTTTTGCTCCGATGCGAGACCGATTTCGTGGCGCGCCTCGAAGATTTCCAGGAACTCGGCCGCAACCTTACGATGCAGATCGCGGCCATGGAGCCGGAGACGACAGGGGATTTACTCGCCGCTCCCTATATCCGCGACGAAAACACCACCATCGACAATTTGATTAAAGGCGTCATCGCCAAAACCGGCGAAAATATCCAGGTGGAGAAATTCTGCCGCTATGTTCTATAACTTCTTGCTCCAGATAATAATGATGTTCTCTCTCGCTGCGGCGGTTTATGTTTTCAGCCGCGCCATTCCGCGCGTGGACGACGAAGTCGTTGCGCCGGGCGAGAAAAAAGACGGCTTGTGGTGGGAGCAGACGATGAAGAAACTGCCGCTCGACAAGATCGACGACACCTTCAATCGCTTTGTCGAGAAAACTTTGAGAAAAACGAAGATCGCCATCATGAAAGCCGATAATGCGGTTACCGGAAAGCTCAAGGGATTCAAATCGGAAAACGGCAAGAAGAACGGCGATAGCGGTTTGATTTCTTAGCCCGAAATCTGCTTAAATAAAACAAGCCTATCAAGGCTTGTTTTGAAACATTCAGTCGTTTCAAACATTAATCGGACGCTGAGGTGGCGGAGCGGTCAATCGCAACAGACTGTAAATCTGTCGCCCTTGTGGCTACGGGGGTTCGAATCCCTCCCTCAGCACAAATAATCGTTTTCGGCGATTATTTGGCGGAATAAGAGAAAAATCGTATTAAAATAGGCTTTGCGTTTTCGAGAGACTTTGCTATTATGCCAGCATAGCTCAGTGGCAGAGCAACTGTTTTGTAAACAGTGGGTCGGGGGTTCGATTCCCTTTGCTGGCTCCGGGCTTTACAGCCGATGTAGTTCAGTGGTAGAACGCTTTCTTGGTAAGAAAGAGGTCGTGAGTCCGATTCTCACCATCGGCTCAAAGGAGCGAAAAAAAATAAACCAACATGGCTAAAGCAAAATCAAAGTTTTCGGAAAACCTCATAAAATTGAAATGCGGCGTTTGCGGCAAGATCAATTATTTCACCCGCAAGAATAAAAAACTGGTGGAAAGAAAAATCAGTCTCCAGAAATATTGCAGCCGCTGCCGGAAGCGCACCGAACATAAAGAGGTCAAAAAATAATCGTTTCGATATGAAAAACAAAACCCCGCCATTTCTGGACGGGGCTTTGGATTTGGTTCGCGGTCTTAGCGTCGGCCGACGAAAGAGAATATCCCGGCCTGAGAGAGCCGCTTGGTTTCCGACTTATCCCGTTCATTACGACGAGACCCGTTTTGCTTTACGCGTTCTTCGCCGGAGTCTTTGATCTTGTCATAACTGCGGCAATCATGGCCACAGTTTTTGACAACCTGGTTATAGATGACGAAGCTACTGCCGGAGCAAAGCAGTTCTTTCAACTTTACTCCACTCATACGTTCGACAACCGTCATAAACGCGTGGCGCTCGCAGCTCAACGGTTTGCTTGTCCGAAAGACAGGCGCGTCATTGACGACAAGCGTCAACGACTGGGGAACAACCAGGCCTTCGGTGATTTGTTTTCGACCGAACGGCCTTTGGCTCTTTAAGTGATCGGCAACGGCTCGG
>JAKJEF010000005.1:0-2372 GCA_022705565.1 Patescibacteria group bacterium | reverse complement strand
ACAATCCTGGGTGGTTTTCGATAGACTGCTTCGGCAACCTTGGCCTTGATCGCTTCTACGACCCCTCGAAAGTCTTTCGTGTCCTCGTTGGGCACGGGTATGACCACTGTCTCAGTCCCTGTTACTTTGACGCGGAACGCCGGTACCGAAGCTTGTTCTTCCACCGCTGATGTTTCCAAATCCAATCTTCCTCCTTCTTATTTTTAGGAACTTAAAATGGCCTAAACGACCATTTTATATTATAATGACATCATAAATGGCTGAAAAAATCAATATTTTCGAGGAAAACAACCCTGAAAACGAAGACGACTCCGGGTTTGTGAACGAAAGCTACGAGGAGCTCATCAGGCATCTCGAAACCGATGGTTATATCCAAACTCCGGTTATCGCCGAAGCTTTCCGGAAAATCGACCGGAAAGATTTCGTGCCTCCGGAACTCGGTGAAGAAGCTTATTTCGATTCGGCTTTGGCCATCGGCTTTGATCAGACCATATCCCAGCCTTTGGTCGTCGCTTTCATGATCGAGCTTTTGCGGCCTAAGCCCGGTGAACGCGTGCTCGATGTGGGAAGCGGCAGCGGCTGGCAAGCGGCGATCCTCGCCGATTTGGTCGGAGAAACCGGACAAGTGGTCGGAATCGAACGCATCAAGGAGCTTGCGGAAAAAGCCAAAGAGAATATCGGAAAATACGGATTCATCGATTCGGGCCGGGTGAAAATCGTCGTCGGAGACGGTTCCAGAAAAATGGAAGGCGAGCCGCCTTTCAACAAGATAATCGCCGCGGCCGCGGCCGAGGAAATTCCCGAGGCTTGGAAAGAAGAACTGGTGGTCGGCGGCCGCATCGTCGCTCCGGTCGGGCAGAGCATCGTCGTCATCGACAAAATCAAACCCGACCAATTCGAAACCAAAGAGTATTTCGGCTTCAGCTTCGTGCCGCTCGTGAAATCCAAGAATTGACAAGAGTAGGGAAATCGTGAGAAGATAAGCCATATCCGCAGAAAGCAGGCGTTCGCCTTAATTCCTTCAAAGGAACCTGCCGAGGAAAGCATTCGGGTCGACTGCGGGTTTATAGCGCAGTTTTTTATTTCCCTTTCGGGAAAACAAACATGCTTACCAGAAAAGAAAAACAGGAGATCTTGAGACAGGGAACGGAGGACGTGAAATCCAGCCAGTCGATGGTTTTTTTGGATTTCACCGGCGTTCCCACGGGTAAACTCAACGCTTTCAGAAGCGAGATGAGAAAACTGGGCGGACATTTTGACGTCGTCAAAAAAAGGCTGCTCAAGTTGATCTTCTCGAGAGCGAATGTCGCTATCGATCCGGAAACTTTCGAAGGCCAGGTCGGCACGGTTTTTTCTCCGACCGACGTTTTCGCCGTTTCCGGCCCGATCTACAAAGCCGAAGGCTTCAAGGTGCTCGGAGGATTCGACATCGCGGCCGGAAAAGCGGTTCCGGCGACGGACATCATCGCCATGGGCAAATTGCCTTCCCGCGAGATCCTACTTGGTCAGGTTGTCGGAACGATCGCCGCTCCGCTCACTTCGCTTCTTTACGTCTTGAAAGAGAGGTCGAAACAAACAGCATAAACAAACCAACATGGAAAAATTCCAAAACATCATCTCGGAAATCGAGAAACTCAACGCCTTGGAGCTTTCGGAATTGGTGAAGGCTCTTGAGGAAAAATTCGGCGTTTCCGCCAGCGCTCCGGCGGCCGCGGCCGCTTCGGCCGCCGTAGCCGAAGAGAAAACATCTTTCAACGTTCTTCTCAAGGCTTCGGGCGACCAGAAGATCAACGTCATCAAGGTGGTGAGAGAGGTGACCGGCCTTGGCCTCAAAGAAGCCAAGGATTTGGTCGATGCCGCTCCGAAAGTCGTCAAGGAAGGATTAAAAAAAGAAGAAGCCGACGAACTCAAAAAGAAATTGGAAGAAGTCGGCGCCACCGCGGAATTGCAGTAATTCCAAGGAATCTTCGATTAGAAAACCGGCTGTTCAAAAAAGCCGGTTTTTGTTATGTTTATATCGACCGTTCGGGCGCTTAGCTCAGTTGGTTAGAGCGTACGATTCACATTCGTAAGGTCACTGGTTCGAATCCAGTAGTGCCCACATTTTGACAAATATAAGAAAAGCAGGCCGGTTGGCCTGCTCATGTTGCTAGAGGATCAATTCGGAGATCGACCGATCGTTGTGAAGGCGATAGATCGCGTTCGCCAAGAGATCGGCAACCGAAAGAACGACGAATTTGTCTCCCAGGTCGCGACCGCTTTGGTCGATCGAATCGGTGATCGCGATGCGTTTGACCGGGCTTTTGTTAAGGTTTGGCACCGCTTTCTTGGAGAGTAAGGCGTGAGTCGCGAAAACGTAGATGTCTTTGGCA
>JAKJEF010000004.1:19848-45456 GCA_022705565.1 Patescibacteria group bacterium | reverse complement strand
TCATCGAAAAAACCAAGCCGTCGATCGTCGCCGTGGAAAGGCTTTATTTTTCCCAAAACCGGACCACCGGAATGATGGTCGCCGAATCGCGCGGGATCATCATGCTCTCCGCCAAAAAAGCCAATATCCCGACCGTCGAATACGATCCGACGACAGTAAAGCTGAGAGTGACCGGCTACGGATTATCCGACAAAAAGGCCGTCATGAAAATGGTGAAAATCCTTCTTAACCTTCAAAACTTCAACGGAATCGACGACGCCTCGGACGCTTTGGCGATCGCAATCGTCGCCTGCCTCGACAGTCGCGAAACCGGCTGCTAGCCCGGACCCTTGACGCCCGGGAAAAAATAATTATACTTTTTCAAGTTATCAAAATATAAAGCAAAAAGGTCGAAACTTTTTATGACGATGACGGATTATTACAACAAAGGATACCTTTTGATGGATATCGGCGGAGAAGGAGAGGGTGATTCCGACGATTTCGACGCATTTTCCAAATCCGAAGAAGATGTCGAGGACGACGAAGAGTCCGAAGACGAAGAAGAGGAGGAAGAGAGCGACGACACCGAGTGGTAAAAAGCAATCTATATCTATAATGATCCGCCTTGGTTATAATAAAGACCAGGGCGGATTTGGTTAATGAGTCATGGCTAAAATAAAAGTAAGGAGAGTAAAAAAAGCCAGCGTCGGAAAAGACGTCTTTATTTCCGTCGTCGCTTTGGGTGTTTTTGTGGTTTTCGCCGGTGTCTTTGCTTTCTATCGTCTGAGCAAGAGTCTGCCGCCGGTCGCCCAGCTCGACGGAAACGTCAAGACCGAATCCACCAAAATCTACGACCGCACCGGTCAGACGCTTCTTTACGAAATCTACGACGAGGAGCGGCGAACCATTCTTCCTTCGGAAGAGATTCCGGAGATCATGAGGCAGGCGGTCATTGCCGTCGAAGACAAGGATTTTTACAATCACCCGGCTTTCGACATCAAGGGAATGATCCGGGCGCTTGTCGCCGACATTTTGAACCAGAACAAATCCCAGGGCGGATCAACCATCACCCAGCAGCTCGCCCGGAACGCTTTTTTGACGACCGAACGCTCGATCGCGAGAAAAGTCAAAGAGATCATCCTCGCTTACCGCATCGAAAAACTTTATTCCAAAGACGAAATACTCGATCTTTATTTGAACCAGATTCCTTTTGGCCAGAACAGCTACGGCATCGAAGCGGCGAGCGAAACCTATTTCGCCAAACATGCTCCGGAATTGAGCCTTTCCGAAGCGGCCCTGCTCGCGGCCGTGGCCAAGGGTCCGAGTTATTTCTCTCCCTGGGGATCGCACCTCGTCGAACTCGAGGGGCGGAGGCAGTACGTATTGGAGCAAATGGAATTGGTCGGTTTTATCGACAAGCAGCAACTTGAAGCGGCGAGAGCCGACAAGCCGAAAGTCCTCGCCGAACCGCAGAAAGCCAATTTCGAGATCGCTCCCCATTTCGTGATCTATGTTCAGGATTATCTGAACCAGAAATACGGCGAGGATTTTGTCAGGCGCTCGGGCATGAAAGTCGTCACCACTCTTGACGTCGATCTCCAAAAACTGGCGAACGAAAAAATAAAAGCCGGAGGAGAAAGAAATATCGAGGCCATCAACGGCCATAACCTGGCTTTGATCGCCGAAGACGCGACAAACGGCCAAATACTCGCCATGGTCGGGTCAAGGGACTATTTCGCCGACTCCGAACCCGCCGGATGTATCGAAGGATCGACTTGTCTTTTCGAGGGTAAGTTTAACGCCGCGAGCCAAAGCCTGCGGCAACCGGGATCGGCTTTGAAGCCCTTTATCTATTCCTTGGCTTTCAAGTCCGGACTGACTCCGGATACGGTTGTTTTCGACGTTCCGACCGAATTCGCGGCCAAAAATCCGCTCTGTCCGATCACCCCGGCTTTTTTCAGCGACAACAAGCAGTGCTATCATCCGGGTAATTACGACGGTCTTTTCCGGGGACCGATCATGCTGAAAGACGCCCTGGCTCGCTCTTTGAACGTGCCGGCGGTCAAAGTACTCCACACGGTCGGGCTCCAAAACGCCATCAATTGGCTTGAGAAATTCGGAGTGACCACTCTGAACGATCCGGACCGCATCGGACTATCCTTGACTCTTGGAGGAGGGGAGATTCGGCTCACCGAGCTCACGAACGCCTATGCCACGCTCGCGAACGACGGAGTTTTCAATCCGCAAACCGCGATCTTGAGCATCACCGATTCCAAAGGAAATGTTTTGGAAGAATTCGAATCCCGTTCGGAAAGGGTGGTCGACGAACAATACGCGAGACTCGTGAACGATATCTTGTCCGACCTGAATCTCCGGGAGCCGCTTTTCCGGTCAAACCTTTACATGACCCAGGTTCCCGGAAAACAAATCGCCCTGAAAACCGGAACTTCCCAGGATTATGTCGACGCCTGGGCTTTCGGATATTCTCCGCGACTCGTGGTCGGTCTTTGGGCCGGCAACAACAACCGTTATCCTTTGGGTAAGGCCGGATCGAGTATTTTGGCCGCCATTCCCACTTGGCACGATTTCGCGGCCGAGGCTTTCAAGAACGAACCCAGCCTCACCTTTATCAAGCCGCAGCCGATCTATACCGACTCACCCATACTTCTCGGAGCGATCGACCGGAACAATGTCCACGATCTTCTTTATTTTTTGAACAGGATTTCCGATTCGCAATACCCGAACTGGGAAGAAGCCGTCAGATCCTGGCTTTCCTTGAACAGCATGCCGCTTTACTGGGGACAGGCCACTTATACTTTTCCGAACGACGGACAAGCGGCTTTAAACGGAGAAAAAAACATCACCATCGATCTCGTCTATCCTAAAAACGGGGATTTTGTCGATGCGATGTCGGAAATCAGAGGTTCTGTCCGTTCGGAATCCGGAGTGAACAACATCGAACTTTCGATAAACGGACAAGTTATAGACAGCCGGATGATTAATGCGGAGAAAAGCGTCGATTATCGCTTTGTTCTAGGAGGGGCTCCTTTGAATCCCCAAAACTCTCTAAAGTTAAGAGTGACAAACATTCTCGGCAACTCGGCCGAAACAGAGATTATTGTTTTCAAAAAGACCGATTAAATCGGTCTTTTTTGCTTGATCAGTTCTTGATCGGCATCAAGATATAGAAATAAGAGGTGTCGTTCGGCGCTTTCATGATCGCCGGCCGACTGTCTCCCTGGAGTCCGAACAAAACCGTGTCCGTATAAATGTTTTTCAGTCCATCGAGGAGATATTTCCAATTGAACGAGGCTTTTACCGGATCTCCGCTGATTTTCGCGGAAATGAGGTATTTGTTTTCTCCGAGCCCGCTGTCCGCGGAATAAACCTCGACTATTTTCTTGTCGTCTCCGACCTTGATCACCACTTCGCCGCTTCTCGCGGTGAATGATCCGGCCAGCTTCATGGCGTTCACCAATTCCTGTTTTTCGACGACGATTTCCGTTTCCAAAGCCTTGGGGATGATCGGCCCGTAATCTGGGAATTGTCCGTCGATCAACCGAGTGATCACCTCCAGGGTTTCGGTTTTGAAAAGAGCCTGGGAATCGTCGATAAATACTTTGACGCTTTCTTCGTCGTTCAATATTCTCACGATTTCCTGAATGGTTTTCAGGGGGATGATGGTTTTTCCTGATTTCGACAGATTGTTCTTGAATTGCGTTTCCGGAATGCTTTTTTCCGCCAATCTGAAGCTGTCGGTCGCCACCAGTTTGAAGACGTTCGACTCGAAGTTGAAAAGAATGCCGCTTATTTCCGGACGCAGATCGGAAATCTGGCAAGCATTAATGATCTTGTTTATCGCTTCTTTTAGGACCGATCTGGATATCTCGAAATATCCGGCCTCCGGGGCGATCTTGGGAATGATCGGGAATTCGGACGGACTCATTCCCTGGATGATCGCTTCGTAATTGTCGGTTTTTAAAAGAAGGTTGTATTTTTTCTCTTCGAGATCTATGCGTTCGCTCTGAAGATTATTGATAAGGCTATTCAAAAGCCCGAAGGGGATGGTGGCCTCGCCCGGTTCGGTTATTTTCCCGGGAACGACCTTAGTGATAGCCGCTTCAAGGTTGGTCGAAGAAACAATGATCTTGGACTGATCCGCTTTGATCAGGATGTTTTTCAGGATCGGCAGGTTCAGGTTTTCCTCCACTGTTCTCGAGGCGGCGTCCAAAGCGTTTTTAAGATTGTTACGTAATACGATTATTTTCATATATAAAACTTGTTGTAGTTATTGTTGTGGATTGGTGGATAAATTGTTTTCGACGCGTTTTTAAACGATTTTTTTTAACAATTCAATTGTGGATAAAAAGCTGTCATCGGGAATGTTTTATTTTTATCCATTGTTTATACCCATAGTAATTCACAGGTTTTGCGGTTTGTTGATCAGGTCTTTAATTAGGGAAATCTTTTGGTTCAATCCCTGGTCTTTGGAAAGGGAAAGGTTTATTTTCTCGTAGGCGTAGATGGCGGTTGTGTGGTCGCGTTTGCCCATTTTCTCGGCGATATAGGGATAAGACATGTTTAAGATCTCCCGAAGCAGATAAATGGCCACCTGTCTCGGTTCGACAATCTCTTTTTTGCGTCCCCGGCCGATCAAATCGTTCGGAGAGATCTCGTAAAAAGTGGAAACGGCCTTGATCACCTGGGTTGGGCTCACATTGACCGCTGACTGGGTTAGAATGTCGTTCACGATACTTTCCACCTGTTCGGCGGAAAAGCCCTCCCGGTGCTGATTTCTGTAGAAAATAAGCTTATTCAGGATGCCTTCGAGCTCCCGGATGTTCCTTTGTATTTTTTTGGCGACGATAGAGACGATCGGGTCGTCGAAAACCTCGTTCCTTTCCTGGAGCTTTACCTTGATGATGGCCATGCGGGTTTCGTAGTCGGGGAAGCTGATGTCGGCGATCATTCCGCCTTCGAATCTCGAGCGGAGTCTTTCTTCGAGTATGGGAATGGCGCGCGGAGGCCTATCGGAGGAGATGATGATCTGTTTGTTCGCTTCGTAAAGGGCGTTGAAGGTGTGGAAAAACTCTTCTTCGGTTTTTTCCTTGCCACCGATGAATTGGATGTCGTCGATAATCAAAACATCGACGTTCCGGTAAGCTTCTTTGATGTCTTCGATCCTTTTGTTCCTGATGGCCCAGATGACATCGTTCGTGAACTTCTCCGAGGAAACGTATTTGACGTTGATGTTCTTGTAGTTCTGCTTGATCTCGTTGCCGATGGCCTGGATCAAATGGGTTTTGCCGAGCCCGGTGCCGCCGTAAATGAACAAAGGATTGTATTTTTTGCCGATTTCTTCGATCACGGCCAAGGAGGCGGCGTAAGCCAGTTCGTTCGAAGAGCCGACGACAAAAGATTTCAGACTGTATTTGGGATTCAAACCGGTCTCCGGATCGATTTTAAGCTCGGAAAAAACAAGCTGTTTGGTCGGGGGAGCGACCGGGGCCGTATCCGTTGGTTTTTTGAAAGAAACGCTGTCGACGCTGTAGGTGATGTTTTTGATCGATCCGTCCTTGCTTCTCAAAACTCCGAGGATCAGCTTGTGGTATTTTGTTTCCACCCACTCTTTGGCAAAGTGATTCGGAAGAACAACGGTCGCTTTGCCGTTTTCGTATTCGTTCATGCGGCTGTTCTTCAGCCAAGTAAGGAAGTTAGGCTTTGAAATCTGTATTTCCAATTCCGATAGAACGTTTTTCCAAAGCTCTTCCTTGTTCATGGCTTTAATTTTAGGCAAGGGAAGCTTGATAGTCAAAACAAAGAAGAAAACACAACCTGTTGACTACCTGTGGATAATTCGATTATTTTTAATACATGTCCGTAACTTATCAGCCGAAGAAAAAGAAAAGAAGCCGCACGCACGGCTTTCTCAAACGTCAGAGCACTCCGGGCGGCAGACGAACGATCGCGAGGCGTCGCGCCAAAGGACGGAGAAAACTGACGGTCTGATGATCGCCAGAAAGCATCGCTTCAATGTCTTGTCAAGCAAGGGTTTTGAGGTTTTTTATCGGGGAAAGAACCTTTTGATCAAAACAAGACCCAATGACTTGACATTCCCGAGGTTCGGTGTCTTTCTGACCAAGAAAAATATTCCCTTATCCAGCCAAAGAATCGCCTTAAAAAGGCTGATTTTTGATTTTATTGACAAAAAAAGGGTTTTATCGTCTTCTCTTAACCAAGATTTCTTGATCATCAATCTCGCCAAAATGGACAAAATAAGAGATAATAAGCCGATTATCGAAAAAGAATTAGAAAAAGCCTTTAATGTTTGATTTTTTGTTTTTTAGGCCGCTTTTGAATATTTTGGTTTTGATTTCCGAGTATTTGGTTCACGGAGACTTTGGCTTTTCCGTGATCGCACTCACGGTTTTGGTGAGAATTCTGCTTTTTCCGGTTTTCCACAAGTTTTTGAAAAGCCAGCAAATAATGAACAAAATCCAGGCCGAACAGAAGAAAATCGAGGCCCAGTATCCCAAAGACAAGGAAAAACAACTCCAGGCTATCATGGAGCTTTACAAAGCCAACCACATCAATCCTTTCGCGAGTATTTTTCTTACTTTTATCCAGATACCGGTCATTCTCGCCCTTTACAAGGTGATTGTCGCCGGCTTGAACGGCGCCGCGACCCAAAGTCTTTATTCTTTTGTGAGGCCGATAACAGCGGTTAATTACGTGTTTTTAGGCTTGATAAACCTCAAAGAAAGCAATACGATAATGCTTGGTTTGGCGCTCGGAGTGCAGTTTCTCCAGGGAGTTATGTCCGCTCCCGGAGGATTATTCGGAAAAACGTCTCCGGAGCTCCAAAACGCGAGAAAGACGGCTGTGAACACTAGTTTGATGATGGTCGGCCTTCTCGCCTTGTTTTTCTGGAATCTGCCGGCGGCCATCGGGCTTTACTGGATGACGTCGGGGCTCTTCTCGATGATCCAGCAGGTTATCGTGAACAAAGTAATCGCGAAAGATGGAGAACTTAAAGCAAATAACTAAACAATTGGTCGGAATGATCGGATTCCGGGACGCGAACGTCGATTTCGACGAGATGAACAAACGCATCTTGATTTTCATCGACGACGAATTCGCCGGCCCGGCTAATGTTCCGGAACTGATCAACCATTTCAGCCGCATTTTCAAACTGGTGGCCAAGAAGTTCGATGAAGGTCCGATCACCGTCGACGTCAACAATTACCGGAAAGAAAGGGAAAAATTGATCATCGAACTGGCGAGAGCCGGAGCGAGAAAGGCGAGCGCCACCAAAAAAGAAGTGGCTTTGCCGCCGATGAACGCTTACGAACGGAGGCTGGTTCATTCGGAGCTTTCTCTGCGTCCGGATATTAAAACCGAAAGCATCGGAGAAGGGTCGGGTCGGCAGGTGATCATCAAAGTTCTCGAATAAATCGATCTTAAAAAACTCCCCGTTGCGGGGAGTTTTTAGGAACTGGCGGGAAGAGGATTGATCGGATTGTTGTTTAGCCTGATCTCGAAATGAAGATGCGGACCGGATGACCGGCCGGTGCTTCCGGACAAGGCGATCTGTTCGCCTTTGGCGACTGGCTGCCCGACGTCGGCGATGTTCACGAGATTCATTAAATGGGCATAGAGAGTGGTATAGCCCGAGGCGTGTTCGACCACAATATAATTGCCGTATCCGTCGGAATCGTAGCCGACATCACCAACAACACCGTCCAGGGCGGCGTAAACCGGAGTGCCGTAGTCGACACCGATGTCGATGCCGTTATGCATTCTTCCGTCTCTCATGCCGAAAGGCGAAGTGATATTCCCTCCCTCGGTAGGCCACTCGAAATCCTCGATCAATCCGATATCCCAGGTTCTGTTGGCACCGGCTCCGCCCGAACGTCCGCCCTCAAAACCCCTTGGTCCGCTGTTTATGATCGTCAGCGGCTCCAATTTCGGCAGATCGATATTGAACTCTAAAAGCTGGGGGTTGATGATACTGATGATGATGTAGCTTGTGGCGAGTATCCCCAAACCCCAGGCGGCTTCGACGATCATGTTTTGGGAACGTTTTTGCGCCGCCGGGTTGTTGGCGCCTAAAGTGTATTGGAATCCGGCCCAGACAATGATCAAAAAAGCGATGAATCCGCCGAGCTCCCAGGCGAAAACAAAAAGATTGCTTAATCCTCCGGGAATAAGGCTGTCCAAGACTTGAAGGATGCCGGAAGTCGAGGTTGTTCCGTTCGCGGCTTTGGCGATTCCGATGAAAAAGTCGGTCATTGTTTCCATTATAACCGAAATAAAAGAAATAGGGATAATCGTCAGAGGTCGACGTTTTCGGCGACCGACGGCTTAGAAGGTTTTTTACCGATATTTTTGGCTTTTTGAACTGTTCCCAGCGCGGCTTGAGTTTCGGGGTGGCTCAAAAGATAAAAAGTGACGATCAGGGTGATGGTTTTGATGGGCAGTAAATTGACAACCGGCAAAAGCTCGAAAATACTCCCGGCGAGCGACCAGGTGGCTTTGACTCCTTTCAGATAAAGAAAGCCATTGATGATGATTCCGGCGAAAAAAGCGACGATGGAGTTCAAAAACAAAAATACGGTTCCCACTACCGGCACCAGTCCGAAAACCCCGTTCAAAAGCTCGAAAAGATCGGCTCCGATGGCCACCAAGAAAAGAATGATGCCTTCGGGTAAAGAGATTTTTTGGGACATTTCAGGCGTTTTCCGATTCTTTTCCGGCCGAGAGTATTTCTTCCGGGTTGGTGGTGATTATCTGATGCTCGAAAGGCGAAGCGACGACTTCAATCGCGGCGTGGGTCATGCCGGCGAGGAACAATCCTTGACCGATATCCACTTCGAGAAGATAGTTTTTCTCCGCTTCGGAAAGCCCGAAAGCCTTGGCCGTCGGCTCTATCGACGACGGCGATTGTTTCAAAAGAAGCTGAAGAGAAGAGTTGGTGATGATCGGTCGGCCGAAAGACGAGCTCAAGAAGTCCTCGACGTCCTGGGTGATGGTGGTGATGCCGAGATAATATTTTCTTGCTCTTTTCACCAATCCGAAAAGAAAAGAAGCCGAATCCGGATACCGCATCAGCCACCAGGCCTCGTCGATGATCATCAGTCTTTTTTTGAAATCCGCCCGCACCAAATTCCAAACGAAATTCAAAATAATAAACATGGCGATCGGCCGGAGCTCGTCTTCGAGGTCGCGGATGGAGAAAACAACCAGTCGGTTCGCGGTGTCGATGTTCGAGGGCTTGTTCAAGAATCCGGCGTAGCTTCCTTTGGTGAAGCGGTAGAGCCGGTCGGCCATGGTCCGGCCACCTTCGATGTTCCGAAATATCTCTTCCAAGTCTTCGAGAAGGGGCGGCGTGCTCCCGGAAAAATCCTTGTCTGGCGTGATGTCTCTCGAGGCATAGGCCTCGGTGATGGCCTGGTCAATAACCGCTTCTTCTTCCGGTTTGATTTCTCCGAACATGAGCTTCATCAGGCTCGTCAGATTGACGATGTGGGATTTCAGGATTTCGCTCGGGCTTTCGTCTTTCGGAATCGGCGGAACATCGAAAGGATTGATGTGGTTTGGGGAATCGAGCGAGATCTTGATGAACGATCCGCCGACCGATTCGGCTAAATTCTGATATTCGTTTTCCGGATCAATGATGATCACCTCGTCGCCGACCATGAGAGATCTCAAAACCTCGAGTTTGGTGGCGTAGGATTTTCCCGAGCCGGCTTTGGCGAAGACAACGGTGTTGGCGTTTTCCAAAGAAAACCGGTCGAAAATGATCGGCGTGTTGTTATGGCGGTTGATGCCGTAGAGCACGCCTTCGTCCGAAGAGAGAGTGGCGGAAACAAACGGGAAAAACGAGGAAAGGGTATTGGTGTTGAAGGGATTTATGATTTCCAAACGATCTTCGGCTATAGGCAGGGTGGAATAGAATCCCTGGAGGTTCTCGAAAAGCAAGGGCTTAGCGTAGATGAGTTTGGATTCGAGGCCGCTCGAGATGCGATCGAAAATACGGTTCAGATCCGAAGCGTCTTTCCCGAAAATGGTAATGTAGACGCCGACGGAAAAAAGCTTTTCCTGGGCTTGCTGGAGGTTGTCGCGCAAAGCCTCGATGTCGTAGAGCGCGGTTTCGAGCATCGGATCCCGGACCAAGCCTTTTTCCTCAAGATCCATTATTTGCACCTGCACTTGAGCCGATCGGTTGCGCAATTGCCGCAGCACATCCCGGGTTTCCGTGGGGGAAACATGGATGGAGATGTCGGCCAGTTCGGCGAGATTGATGATGTCCGACATCCAGCCGCTAGAAAGATAGCGCGGATATCCGGAGATAAATAAGGTCTTGGCCACGAGGTTGTTCACCTTGAGCGAGCTTGGGGAGATCTCGAATCTCCGGGGGCCGATGAATTTTTGGGCTTCGGCCGGATTCAGTTTTTCTCCCGGATTGAAAGCGCCGTAAAAAAGCTCCCGGAGCTCGGCTTCTTCGAGAACGATTCCCCGAAGCCCGAGGCGGTGGAGTCCTCTGATGACTTGGTCGACTTTGAGATTCAATCTTTCTTCGGCGTCGCGGACAGCCTTGGGCTCGGCTCCCGGTTCGGGTTTTTTACCCACTCCGGGCAGGCTGATGATTTCGTGGGGGATGGTGATGAAAAACCCTTTTTTCATGACGGCGTTTTCGGAAACAAAAGTATCGATGAATTCCCGGTAGATGGCGATCTGATCCCGCATCATTTCGTTTTGCTCCTGCTCTTCTTTTTCTTTCAAACGGTTCAAGTAGTCGTCGATGAAGAATTTTCTCGAGGAGACGCTGATTTCGATCGGATAATCGAGCGAATTCAAAAGGTCGGCGAAGGCAGCAAGGATCATTTGCTGCTCTTCGCTCGATTTCAAATCGAAATTGACTCCGTTCACCATGATGACTTTGCGGAGTCCGCCGTCTTTCAGGAAAACCGAATTGCCTTCGATTTTTTTGACCGGCAGAATGCTTTCCGAAGAGATGTTTTTGGTTTCTCTGGCCATGGATTATCTGTAATCGATCCGGCGAACGGATTCTTTTTCGCCGGTGATTTTCTGGATGATGGCGTATCTTTGCCGCCATTCGTTTTGGTTTCTGATAAAGTCCGCCTCAAAGGACATTTCCCGTTTGGGCACCGGAGAAATACTCGTCGTAATGCGTTCGAAAAGAGTGGTCAAAGACGGCTTGGCCGGAGCCCTGACCGCGGTGACGGCGACGATCTTTTCTTCGGAATAAGCCGGCCAGACATAAGCCTTGGGCCGGATAAGATAATAGGCGGCGGCTTTGATCACCGCGGGAAGCGGCCGGGTGTTGATCTTGGCGAAAGCGAGAGCCGACCCGATTCCCATCAGGATTCCGGCGATGACTATCCAAAGCCAATTGGCAAGAGGAAAATACAAAAAATACGAGATGACCGCCGGAATAGCCAGATAGATGAACTGGTTCAGTGTCAGGGGACCGATGATGCGGTTCTCGATCGAAACAAATTGCGGAACTAAAAATTGCATCGTTAACGCCTTTCCAATCAAAGAAGGGCTTAGTTAATTCTACAAAGGAAGGTCTTTTAAGTCTATTTTTTCCGGAGAAGCCGCGGATTTGGCCACTTCTTCGATGATCTCGTCGTTGAATTTTGTCTGCGGTAGTTTTGGTTCGGGTATCGGAGTCGCGGCCGCCGGAGCCGGCGGCTCGGTCGGCTGCGGAGCGATTGTTCCTTTACTGTTCCCGAAAGGGCTTAAAGGCGTCATGAGCGTCGAATAGTGCACGATTTTCGGGACAAAAGCCTCGGTTCTCGCCACTTCTTGGTTTTTGGGAGTAACCGGAGCTTCCGGTTGTTGCCCGCTGAATTGGATCTTGGCCGGACCGGTCGGTTCTTTGAATGTCGGCGCCGGAGGCTGACTTGAGCTGAAAAAAGCCCGTTTGATCGGTTCGTAATTGATGTCGTGTTCTTCCGAAAGCGTCTTGAAAGCCGCTTCCTGGTGGAGAATATAAGGAGTCGAGGCCGGAGGAACAGGCTGAGACGCCGGAGCCGGGGTTGGGGTCGGAGTCGAGATTGTGGGAGCCGAAGCCGCTGCCGACGGAATAGTCGGTGTCGGCGGAACGCTGGCGATCATCGTCGAGTCAGCCGGAACTTGAATCAAATCGATATCTATTCCGAATTCCAAAAGATCGTTTTTAATAGGCGCGAAAACCCGGTCGATGATTTGCTTTATCAATTCCGGAGAAGCTGTCTTGCCGCTGCGTTTTTGAAGTTCGATCGTAAAATCTGCCGGAGATATTTTTTTGGACTCCAAATAGTAAATAGTCAGGGTTATGGCAGAAACATCGATACCGAATTTCTCGGCCAACTCCTCATAGATTTCGGCCATCGGCTCGGAATTAAACCAAGACTTGATAATAAGCGGGATTTCCATCGTCGCGTTTTATTTCGGACTTGTATTTCCCGAATCGGCCGGCGGTGGATTGGTGTCTAAGAACCGGCGTCTGGCCGCCTCCTCCAAGGCTTCTTTCCCGATATTGATTTTTACATCGGGTTGTTTGCGGTAAGGATTTATGATTCCCGCCTCCGGGTTAGGTTGTGGTCCAGGCGTGACGATTTTCGCTCCCGGTTTAGGCGACGGACCAGGAGTAACAACAGTCGCTTTTGGCTGTGGTTGCGCCCCGGGCGTTATAATGCGGGCTTGTGGGTTGGGTTGAGGTCCGGGAGTAATAATGTTTGCCCCTGGTTTCGGTTGCGGCCCAGGCGTAATAATCGTCGACGAAGTCGGGCGCGCCGGGGGTGTCGTTTTGGGCGGCGTGGCCGAAGCAGAAAGCATCTTATTCAGTTCTTCGCCGAACTCCGCCCAAGATGGAATGCGTCTTAATCTTTTGACGATATCTGCTATTTTATTTGTTTTTGTCGGATCGGATACCAACGATTTTAATGTGTCTTCGATCTTTGTCCTTTGTTCATCGCTTCCTTCATCGCCGAGCTTCCTGAAGTGGGATTCGTTAAGGCCCAAGACGACAGGCCACTCTTGGAACGCTTCGGGGACTACATCCAAGATTTCCGAAGGTTTAAGGCCCCTAACGGCTTTAGTTATTTTTTCGGCAGCTTTTTCAATTTCTTTGGGGTCTTTAGGAGTCTTGTAATCGGAGATTTCGTGAGGGTGAGTTTTCTTAAAGGCGTCGGTTGCTTTGATTCCCCTGGCTGATCCGATTAATCTTCCAATTTGTCCATTAAGATATGCCAGGCGATTTTTATCTAATCCGGCTTTAGTCACATCCTCTTCTTTGAGAACAGCTATTTTTCTGTTCTGTAACTGTTGCAACAGCGCAGTCTGCGCCACCGGATTCATCAAAGAAAGGTTGGCGGAGTCTAGGTAACGAATTAAAGTCTCGTTAGACCAGTCTTTATAATTTTCGCCGTATTCTTTAATGGATTTTTCTTGGCCTGTTTTTAATCTAGCGGTTGCAACATCCATTTGCACCGCCAAAGGTCTGGTGATAAAGCTTCCCGCCAGAGTGCTTCTAACTTGTTTATATTGCGGCGTATCCGTGACTCTTTGCCCTAAAATCGTGCCTAGGGTTTTGCCTTCTCTGATCGGGAAATTCTTGGCCCTGTTCAGCAATGTGTTCGCTGTTCCAAAAACGACTTTACCTCCGCCGAGACTCAAACTATTCGCCCATTGCAATCCGATAACGAGCAAAATCAATTGAAGAATCATTTTACCGACATATAATCCGAGCGAGGCTCCGAAAACCGTATTGGCGGTGGTGTCGAGGCCGGCGGAGCTTAAGCTCAGAATGATATAAATGAAAAGGATCATCACTGGCGCGAAAAGCAACCAGCGGACGAATTGCTCGCTCCAGTTCTTGAACGAGCCGAGATTTTTGAAAGTGATGACCGGAAAAACCTCCATGAAAATCACGAAAGGAGAAATGATGACGAGAAAAGTCAGATAAGCCCAGCGGATGAAAAACATGATGGCGATGGCGAACATCGTGAGGATGATTCCGACGCCGACAAGAGCGGTCAAAATCGGCACAACAAAGAGCCCAAAAGCACTTTCTATATTTCCCATACCATCCATAGGAAGTGCCCCGAAGTATTCCCAGGCGTTGGACGAGGAGATCATTTGGTTTAAAGATCGAGTGATGTTGTCGGAAAGACTGATAATCGCTCCGGCCAAAGTGAAAGCGAAGTTGACGAGGAAAAAGGCGAGGAGGAGTTGCGGCAATCTTTCTTTGCCGATTTTATTCAAAAGCCCGAAATTGGGGAAAACCGGTCTCAGCATGGTGGCGAAGCCAGTGGTGAGTATCCCGAAAACGAAGAATATATTAACGAATTGAAGCACGACGTCAAATCCCGCCTTGGCCAGACTATTGGGCCCGTAAATGGTTTCGTTCAAGGCGATGGCTCCGTCTATTAATGCGGTGGACAACCAGACAAACGCTCTAACGATTTCAATAACAAAGTTGGTAAGAAGACAGGTAAGTATGTTCGTGAGATTGAGGCTCAAAAGGGATAAAGTGCAATTTAAAGAGCCTGATTGTTCTTCTCCGGTACCGACCCGGCCCCCGGAAGTTCTTTCCGATGAAGACTCCGTTTGTTCTGCGTCTTGAGCCGAAACAATGGCGGGGGATCCAAGAAACGCGGTCAACAATATCGCCGCGAGAAAAATAAGAAGCAGGCTTTTGCGTTTCATTGTTAAAATAATACCATTTTTATCCCGTGAAAACACGGCTAAGCTCGAGGATTTCTTCGAAAGAAAGGTCTTGACCCCGCAAAGAAGGGTCGACTCCTTGTTTTTCGAGCTTTTCCTTGAGTTTTTCTTTGTTTGTTTCGAGAGCGGAAAGATTGTTCAAGATGGTTTTTCTCGGCTGCTTGAAAAGCGCCTTTATAAATGGGTAGTAGTCTTTTCGATCGACCGGAGATTCGGACAATCGGGTTTTTAGAAGAATGACCGCCGAATCCACTTTCGGAGCCGGAGAAAAATCTTTTTTGGAGACGAAAGAAATAATTTTCGGTTCGGCCCAAAAGCAAACACTCGCCGCGAGCAGATTCATTTGCGGAGGCTCGGCCGCGATTCTTCCGGCCACTTCTTTCTGGACGGTGAAAACGGAAAGCGCGGGCTTTTTCTCGAGGCTTTCCATTGTCCGGAAAAGATAGCCGCTGATGTAATAAGGAATGTTCCCGGAGAGTTTGTATGCGCCTTGCAAATCACGGATAAGTAAAGGTAGTTCTTCCAAGGCGTCGCCCAAGATCACTTCCAAACTGTTCTTTTGAAGAGAATCAGCGAGTTTAATTGCCAGACCTTTGTCTTTTTCGATCGCGATCAGTCTTTTCGGGTTTTGGTCCAAAATATATCTCGTGAGTTCTCCGTGGCCCGGACCGATTTCGACGATAATGTCGGTTTCGGAAATCTCCAAAGCCGAGGCGATCTTCCGGAGGATCTCCTGGTTTTTCAAAAAATGCTGGCCAAGTCGCCTCATCAATCCAAGTATATCGTATCCTCGTCGGTTTTCGGACTGATGCCGTCGAACTCGACGAGCTCCGGCGGAACTTCGTAGAGAAAACGCGAGGGGAAGTTGAAAAAACTCAAAAACAATTTTTCTTTGGCCCGGGTCATGGCCACGTACATTAGCCGACGTTCTTCTTCGAGCTCGTCTTTGGAAACGAGCGATCGGTGGTGCGGCAAAACGCCTTCGTTCACTCCGCAGACAAAAACGTTTCCGAATTCGAGTCCTTTGGAAAGGTGAATGGTCATCATTTTGACTCCCGGTCGTTCGGCTCCCTTCATTTCGTCGGTCGCCTGGAAAAGAGAGACTTTTTCGAGCAGCTCCTCGAGGGATTCTGATTCGGCCGCGAAACTGACCAATTCGCCGATGTTTTCCATGCGTTCTTCGGAATTCTTGAATTTGGTAGCGAGAAAAACCGGATAATCGGTTGTCTGGAGAATGAAGCCGATGAGTTCGGCCGGAGAAAGCGCAACAGCCATTTCCGGAAGTCTTTCCACAAGCTCGATCGCCGGTTTTCTGTAGAAAGACGTTTCGATGCGTTCGCGGCTGATCGAATCTTTCGGATTGAATCCGTATCTGAGGCAGGCGACGATGTCTTTGATTTCTTTTCTTTCGTAGAATTTCAATCCGCCGTAGATCTGGTAAGGGATCTGGTTGTAGATGAAATACTGCTCGATTGGTCGCGATTGGGCGTTCGTCCTGAAAAGCACCGCCGTATTCTCGTAGTCTCCCAAGCCGATTATTTTATCCGCGAGCCAGGCGGCTTCGTCTTCGGCTCCGTAGGCCCCGAAAACATGCACCAGATCGCCTTCGGGATTGTCGGTCCAAAGATTTTTCGGCCGCTGGAGCGTGTTGTGGCCGATGACTCCGCCGGCCGCGGCGATGATGTTTTTCGTGGAGCGGTAATTCTGGTCCAGGGTGACAATCTTGGCTTCGGGCCAGTCTTTCTCGAAATTGAGAAAGTTCCGGAAGTCCGATCCCCGGAAGCTGTAGATGCTTTGGCAGTCGTCGCCGACAACGCTCAAATTGCGGTGTCCGGAAGCGAGCAATCGCACCAGTTCGTACTGGCTTTGGTTGATGTCCTGGTATTCATCGACCAGGATGTGTCGGAAACGCCGCTGATATTCTCCGAGAACGTCGGGAAATTGGCGGAAAAGCCGGACGGTTTTTTCAATAAGGTCGTCGAAATCAAAAGCGTTTTCTTCGGCGAGCCCCTTTTCGTATTTTTCGAAGATTTTGACGGCCAAATCGTCTCCGAGGTCTTCCGGCCGCAAAAGCTCGCTTTTGATTTTGGAGATCTTTCCCGTGAAACTCGCTCCGGGAAACCTCTCTTTGTCGAGATCGAGAGACTTGATTATGTTTTTAACGAGCCTCGAGGAATCGTCGTCGTCGAAAATGACATAACCCCTGGTCCGTCCGAAAGACGGCTCTTGCCGCAGGATTCTCGCGCCGAGCGAATGGAATGTTCCCAAAAAAGGCAGACCGCGGGATTTTATTTCCGGATAAACCCGTTTTTTGATTTCCTCGGCCGCTTTGTTCGTGAAGGTGATGGCGACGATTTGTTCGGCCGGAACGCCTTTTTCTAGCAAAAAAGCCAATCTTTGGGTCAGGGTTTTGGTCTTGCCGGATCCGGCGCCGGCGGTGATGAGGAGCGGTCCGTCCGGGGCGGTGGCCGCCTCGAGCTGGCGATCGTTCAGGCTTTGTGGTATAATGGACATATTAGTAATCTGACCCACAAATCGAGATATGCTCTCTTATAGGACTCGCCATATTTTTTGCGGGTTTCGGCCAGAGTATTTTAGCAAAAAGCGAAGCCAAAAAGCTATCGCAGTTCATCGCCGCAAACTCGGCCTTGGGATCGGTTCTTGGTCTGCGCCAGGACGGCTCGCTCGCCGCTTCTTCGGAAATCGTGTCCCAGGCCGAGGTGATTTCCGACGGCCTGAACCGGGAACGGATCATGGAAGGAGCTCTATTCGAAGCTTCGAAAACCGTCGAAGACGACCCGGAGGCGAGAACGGAGACGATCGTCTACAAAGTCCTTTCCAAAGACAGCCTCGCTTCCATCGCCAAAAAGTTCAATATTTCGATCGATACGATCGCCTGGGCGAACGATCTGACCAATCGGACGATCAAAACCAACATGAATCTTGTTATTCTTCCGGTTTCCGGAGTGCTCCACGAGATCCGTTCCGGCGAATCCGTGGAATCGATCGCCGACGCCTACCATGTGCCGGCTCAGCAGATTTACGCTTTTAACAAAGGAAAAATCTTGACCCAGGGTGTGAAGCTTGTGGTTCCCGGAGCCGAGCCTTTGGAAAGTGATTTAGTCGCGGCCACGAACTAATTTTTTTGAATACAAAAGGCCGACAATGTCGGCCTTAATTTGTCTTCTTCTGCTGAATCAGCTTTCTGGCTTGTTGTGCTTGCGGCAATAGCGCGCCGACGGATTCAATTCGAGTATTTCCATCTCGATCTCTTCTCCGCCGATTTCGCATTTCCCGTAAGTTTTATTTTTGATCTTGTTCAAAGCCGAGCGGATATCGTCGAGCTTGTGGAGAAGGATATCCTGCTTGCTCGCTTGGAGATCGGCCGCGGCCGACTCGTCGGCTTCTTCGGTATCCTCGTCCTGCGAATCGCCGAATTCGATGATGTCCGGCGTGGCTTTGATTTTGGCCTCGACTTCGGCTTCTTCTTGAAGCAGCTTTTTTTCGAATTTTTCTAATTCCTCGTTCGTCATATAATCAAAGTATATGATTTACAGCTTAAAAGGCAAACTGGAGGGGAAAGGATCGGGATACGTAATCGTGGAAACGTCCGGAGTGGGGTACAAAGTGTTTTTCCCGGCTTCGTCCGAGAACAAGCTTCCGGGTATAGGGAAAGAAATAAAACTCTACACCGAGCTTAGGATAAAAAAAGACGAAGGGTTCGACCTTTACGGATTTTTATATAAAGAAGAAAGGGATTTCTTCGAGCTTCTGAATACGGTCTCCGGAATCGGTCCGAAAACCGCTCTGGGGATTTTGAATCTGGCGTCTGTCGGAGATTTGAAAGCCGCCATCGCCGACGGGAACAAGGACATTCTCGTGAAATCGATCGGCATCGGAAAGAAAACCGGCGAGCGATTGATCACCGAGCTTAAGGACAAGATCTTTATTCCCGAGTCCGGGAAGAAATCAGCCGCCTGGGACGAAGACGTTTATCAGGCGCTTTTGGAGCTCGGCTACAAATCGAAAGACGCCAAGGAAGCGGTAGTTAAAATAAACCCGAACCTCAAAACTTCGGCCGAGAGACTGAAAGAAGCGCTTAAAAAAGTGAAATAGAAAAGGGGCGCGCATATCGTCGCCCCCTATGGGTTCCGCAGAGCTTCGGCTCTGCTTGGGTCGTGGAAGATTCCAGCGACCACGCGGAGAGCTTCGGAGAAGTTTCGGGGACTAACCCACATATCTTCTCCTTCTCCGTAGTTGGTCTTTGAAAGAATAAGCGGCTTCTTGGTTTTGGGGTCAAGGCAAAACACAATTTCTATTTGCTCGGGCGTTACAACGGCGACCCTTCCGCTGCCGATTTTCGTTACTCGACAAGCCACCTATTCTTCCTCCTTTCAAGATCAGTTTATATTTTATTTATAACACATTTGTTGCCTTTTGTCTAGAGGTATTTTTATTCGATAAAACCTTTGGGATATAATCTATATTATGAAACTTACTTTCTTAGGCGGAGTCGGAAATATGACCGGCTCAAGTTATCTTTTGGAAAGCGAACCGCTTGATCCGGGAAAAAAGCCGACCAAAATTTTGATCGACTGCGGTTTGGAGCAGGGCGGCAGTTATTGCGAAGATTCCAATTTCAAACCGTTTCCTTTCGATCCCAAGGAGATCGACGCCGTCGTCGCCACCCATAGCCACATTGATCACATCGGTCGTCTGCCGCGGCTCGTCAAAAGCGGATTCAAGGGCCCGATCATTTCCACGCCTCCGGGAAAAGATTTCGCCGAGGAACTACTGCTCGATTCCGAACAGCTTTTGAGGAACGAAGCCGAAGCCAAAAGAAAAGAGCCGCTCTATAACCTGGACGACGTGGAAAAGACACTGGGACTCTGGCAGTCCATCCGTTATCACGAGATCAAAAAAATAAAGGATTTCGAAGTCGAGCTTTACGACGCCGGGCATATCATGGGATCGAGTTTTGTCGTCGTTTCGGCTATGGAGCCGAAAAAGAATAATGAAGGCGTTGTCGAGTCCGGCGCCGTCAAGAAGAAAGTGGTTTTTTCCGGAGACCTCGGCAATGTGCCGGCGCCGCTCGTCAAAGACACGGAGGTGGTGAACGAAGCGGATTATGTTTTGGTCGAGTCGACTTACGGCGACCGTTTGCACCAGGACCTCGAGACAAGACAAGACTTGCTCGAGAACGCCATCGAAGACACGGTCAAGTCCAAAGGTGTTTTGATGATTCCGACTTTCGCCTTGGAACGTACCCAGGAGCTTCTTTACGAGATCAATTCGCTCGTTTCCGAAGGCCGGATTCCTCCGGTGCCGATTTTCATCGATAGCCCGCTCGCCATCAAACTGACGACGATCTACAAAAAATATTCCAACAATCCCGAGTATTTCGACGCCGAATCTTTGGCCAAACTCCGCGGAGGAGATGCCATTTTTGATTTTCCGGGATTGCAGACCACTTTGACCACCGAAGAATCGAAAATGATCAACGACGTGCCCGTGCCCAAAGTGATCATCGCCGGTTCCGGCATGTCCCAGGGCGGCCGCATCATCCACCACGAGCTGCGTTATCTTCCGGACAAGAATAGCACTATTCTTTTCATCGGGTATCAGGTGAAGGGATCGGTCGGGAGGGCCATCCTGGACGGCGAGAAAAAAGTGAGGATCATGGGCGAGGAAGTGCCGGTGCGCTGCCGGGTGCGTTCGATCGACGGCTATTCTTCGCATGCCGACCAAGAAGGATTGATTAGATGGCTCCGGCCGATGAAAGACAGCCTCAAAAAGATGTTCGTCGTCCACGGCGAGCTTGAAGCGAGCATCAAATTCGCTTCGATGGCCTCGGACCGGCTGGCGGTTCCCTCGGAAGTGCCGAGCAAAGGCGAGAGTGTGATATTATAAAGAAAACAACAAAGAACAACATGCCCGAACCGATACTTAAATATAAAATCTGCGTTTCCGGAGCGGCCGAGACTTCCCATTGCGGTGACGAGGCTTTCGGACAGGCCGAAGAGCTCGGCCGGGAAATAATCAGGCACGGCGCGGTCCTCGTCGACGGCGCCACCACCGGATTTCCTTTTTGGGCGGCCAAAGGCGCCAAGCTCGAGGGAGGAACGGTTGTCGGAGTTTCTCCGGCCGGATCCAAGCAGGAGCACATAAAGGTTTTCAAGCTTCCGGTTGATTATCACGACATCATCATGTACACCGGCCACGGATATTCCGGTCGCAACCTGTTGCTGACGCGGATGTCCGACGCCGTGGTCGTCGGCTGCGGCCGCATGGGAACCTTGAACGAATTCACCATTGCTTTTGAGGACAAGAAGCCGATCGGCATCCTGGAAGGAAAATGGGTGACGGACGAAGTCATCAAGACCATCATCGAAAAATCCTTCCGCGGAGAGGAGATGAAAGACCGCATTGTTTACGATTCGGACCCGAAAATCCTGATCGAGAAACTTATCTCGATCGTCTCCAGGCTGGAAGAGGAGAACGGCATAAACAAATAAAGGTCGGAATTCAATTTAACAAATGGAAAAACCAGTGGGCGTGGTCACCCATTATTACGACAAACTTGGCGTGGCCATAATCAAACTTTCCGACGGACTGAAAATAGGCGACCAGATCAGGATCCTCGGAAAAACAACGGACTTTTCCGAAGAGAACACTTCGATGCAGATAGACCACCGGTCGATCGAATCGGCGAGCAAAGGCGAAGAAATCGGGATCAAAATCGGCAGGGAAGCGCGCGAGGGCGATGAAGTTTTTAAAATCGTATAAAGAAGTCGTCGTTCCGGCGTGCATGCTCGCGTCTTTGATCATCGGCGCCGGCATGTTTTCTTTGCCGTACGTGACGAGTCGTTCCGGTATTTTCACCGGGCTTTTTTATCTTTTGGCGTTCGCCGGGATCATGTCTTTGATCCATGTTTTTTACGGAGAGATCGTGATCGCGGACAAATCCGGCCGTCGTTTCGCGAGCCAAAGCCGGCAATATTTGGGTCAAACCGGATTTCTGGTCGGAGCGATTTCTTTGGTTGCCGGGACAACCTTAGCCCTGACGATTTATCTAATCTTAACCGAAGGCTTCGCGAAACTGATGTTTCCTGGTTTTTCCGCTTCCGTGATTTTGTTTTGGATTTTGGGAAGCGTGGGCGTCATCATCGGCATCAAAGGAATCGCCGGGTTGAACAATCTACTGACGCTTTTCATGGTCTTGCTCGCGGGAATAGTGGCCTTTTTCGGATTGAAAAACGGCACGAGTTTTTTACGAAACGTTCCTTTTTGGCCAAAAGGCGACATATCGCTCTGGCTTTTGCCGATCGGACCTTTTCTTTTTTCCTTGAACGGCCGCGGGGCCATCGCCTCGATCGAGGACTATTTCGAAGCCAATCGTCTGGATATCAGAAAAATGAAAAAAGCGATTGTTTGGGGAACCCTGGCCGCGGCCGCGGTCTATTTGCTTTTTGCCGTCGGCATGTTGGGGATCACCGCCGGTGCTCCGGCAAGGGACATTATGATCGATCTCGCTCTTTTGCCGGATTATCTCAGATTTCTCGTCGCCGGACTCGGGCTTATCGCTGTTTTCACTTCTTATGTTTTTCTCGGACTCGAATTGAAAATGGTTTTGGAAAAAGATTTCCGCTTCCGCGGAATTGCGGCTTCGGCCGCGGTTGTCGTTGCGCCGATCGCGATCTATTTTTTGGCGAACCGCGACCTCGTCAGTCTGATTTCCGTGGCCGGCGGCGTTTTCCTCGGCCTCGAGAGCGCGATCGTCATTCTGATGTGGGAGAAGTTGAAATCCAAGAAACTCTGGCTGAATCGGATGATCGTTTTTGTGTTTATTGTCGGAGCTTTGTACGAGGTCCTTAAAAGAACGATCTGAATTGCCGGTTTTTTGAACTGGCCGTATAATCCTTTTGTTCCGCCTCGGTAGTTCAATGGATAGAATGCGGGCCTCCGAAGCCTGCGATGAAGGTTCGATTCCCTCCCGAGGCACAATAAAATACCGGTTTCGTGTTCCCTAAACTATTTTTCTTATCTATACTTAACCTATGCTTTTTACGGAAATAGTCTTGGCGATTGTTCTCGCTTCGCTCCTCGGAATCCTGATGACGCTTCTAAAACAGCCTTCGGTTTTGGGGTATATTCTGGCCGGAGCGATCATCGGCATTTTCGGGTTTGTCGGGCCGGAATCGCTCGAGGTCATCTCTTCGCTCGCTTCGATCGGCATCGCCTTCCTTCTATTCATGGTCGGGCTCGAAATGAACCTGGAAAAGATCAGGCACCTCGGAAAAGACATCATTCTTCTCGGAACACTACAGACCGTTTTTGTCGTTATTCTCGGTTTTTTCTTGAGTCGGTTTCTCGGATTCGGCCCGATCCCGTCGATTTATATCGCTTTCAGCCTGTCTTTTTCTTCGACCATCATCATCGTCAAACTGCTTTCGGAGAAAAAAGAGCTGAACAGCCTTTATGGCCGGCTCGTCGTCGGCTGCATGATTTTCGAAGACTTTTTGGCCATCCTCATGATCATTTTTCTCGAAGGCGTGGGAGCTTCGGCCGGAACAGGGAATTTCGGTGGAGACTTTGCCATCACTGTTTTGAAGGGAATCGGCCTTTTTCTCGGAACCATCTTTCTTTCGAGGCTTATGCCCAAAGTTTTGGATTATTTCGGTTCCAAAAGCGAGACGCTTTTTCTTTTCAGTTTGGCTTGGGGTTTGGGCATCGCCGCCTTGATGGATCTGCCGATAATCGGTCTCGGAATCGTCGTCGGCGGGTTTTTGGCCGGGCTTAGCCTCGCCAGCTCGGCCGAACGCTACGGAATCTCCGGAAAAATCCGCTGGATCAGGGATTTGTTCGTTCTTCTTTTCTTTGTCTGGCTCGGAAGCCAGATGAACTTGAACCTGAACGGAGAAATACTCTTGCGAGCCGGAATCTTTTCCGCTTTTGTTCTCTTTGTCTGTCCGATCATTTCCATGTTTGTTGTCTCGGCCCTCGGTTACAAGAGTCGAACGGCCTTTTTCGTGGGTTTGACCGCGGCCCAAATTTCCGAGTTCAGCCTGGTGGTGGCGATGAAGGGATTCGAATTGGGGCACTTAAGTCAGAACGACGTAAGCGTCATGGTAATCGTCGCCGTCACCACCATCATCGGTTCATCCTATTACGTGATGCACGGAGAAAAGCTTTACGCTTTGTTCAAAAAGCCCTTGAAAGCATTGGAGTTCAGGAAAACTCGCGAATCCGCGGCCACCGGATCCGTCGAAGGGTATAAGGACCATATTATTTTGATCGGAGGCCACCGTTTGGGAGAGAATATCGTCAAGTCTTTGATCGAGATCGGCGAGGATTTCGTGGTCATCGACTTTGATCCGCAGATCGTTCACTCTTTGAAAGACCAAGGGCTCAGTGTCATCTACGGAGATATCGCCGAGGACGACGTGAGGGAAGCGGCCGGATTCCAGAACGCGAGGCTCGTCATTTCAACCGCTCCTTTATTCGAGGACAATATCGTTGTTCTCGATACAGCCAGGCGGAGCAACCCCAAAGCCCAGATCATCTTGAGAGCGGAGAGCGACGCCGACGCCAAAGCCTTGTACGACCGCGGCGCCGATTACGTGATCTCGCCCTATTTTTTGGGCGGAGAATATTTGGGCAAAATACTCGGAGAAGACAAATCCTGCCGTAAGCTCGAGGCGGTCAAGAAAAAAGACATCGAGCTTTTGAGCAGCCGTTAAAACAAATGCGATTCATAGCGGATTTACACATACATTCTTCTTTTTCCCGGGCGGTTTCGCGGGACATGACTTTGGACAACCTCGATCTTTGGGGAAAGAAAAAAGGCATCAAGGTCATCGGCACGGGCGATTTTACCCACCCCCGCTGGTTCGCCGACATCGAAAGCCTTCTTGTTCCGGCCGAACCCGGGCTTTTCAAGCTTAAATCCAAAGACAGCGGAACCAGGTTTTTGCTCACGACCGAAATCTCGAACATCTATTCGAGGGGCGGAGCCACGCGTCGGGTTCACAACCTTGTTTTCGCTCCGGATACGGCCACGGTCCGGAAAATAAACGAGAGTCTTATCAGGCGCGGCGCCAATCTTATTTCCGACGGCCGGCCGATCATCGGGCTCGATTCCGAAGAGCTTCTGAAAATGGTCCTCGGAGCGAATCCCGAGGCGGCCTTTGTTCCGGCCCACGCCTGGACTCCTTGGTTCTCGGTTTTCGGGTCAATGTCCGGGTTCGATTCGCTCGAAGAGGCTTTCGGGGAAGAGACCAAGAATATTTTCGCCATCGAAACCGGACTTTCGAGCGATCCGGCCATGAATTGGAGGCTTTCCAAACTCGACAACATTTCTTTGATTTCCAATTCGGATTCGCATTCTCTCCAGCGCCTCGGCCGGGAAGCCAATGTTTTCGACGCCGAGCTTTCTTATCAAGGGATCATGGACGCTATCAAAAGCCGCGATTGCTCCAAGTTCTTGGAGACCATCGAATTTTTCCCGGAAGAAGGGAAATACCATTTCGACGGCCATCGGAATTGCGGCGTTTCCTTGTCTCCGGAAGAAACATTGAAAATCGGCGGCAAATGCCCGGTCTGCGGCAAACCCTTGACCATCGGCGTTTTGAACCGCGTTCACAAGCTGGCCGACCGGCCGAACGGATACGTCGACGAAAAAAAGATTCCGTATAAGAGTTTGATACCGCTCGACGAGATCATCGCCGAAGCTTACGGAGTGGGAACTTCTTCCAAAAAAGTGAAAGAGGAATACGAGCGGATCGTCTCCGTCGTTCCCGAGCTCGAGGTTCTGATGGACAAGTCCGAAGCCGAACTTTTCTCTTCGATCGATCCGAAGATCGCCGAAGGCATCGTCAAAGTGAGGCGGGG
>JAKJEF010000004.1:14413-19826 GCA_022705565.1 Patescibacteria group bacterium | reverse complement strand
CCCGGGCTACGACGGCGAGTACGGGAAAATCAAGATTTTCAAAGAAGAAAAGGCGAATTCTCTTTTTTAGCCTCGGCGGAGTTTTCGGGGTATACTGAAGCCATGATGGATTGGATTTTTTATTTTGTCCGGCTGTTTTTCACAAGGATCGGAGATTTTTTGAGGCATTGGTATGTTTCCGCTTTTTACCTTATTGCCGATTTGACGCTCAAGTTTCTCGAATGGCTCGACCATTCCTTCGCCTTGAAAGTCACGGTCCGCTACTGGCTCCATCCCCTTTATCAGGAAAGAAATATTCTCGGATATTTGGTCGGTTTTTTGGTGAGAACCGTGAGGATAATTTTCGCGGTCGTTGTTTACTCCTTTGTCTTTGTTTTCGCCGCGATCGTTTATCTCGCTTGGGCGGCCGTCCCTTTGTTTTTGGTTTATAAAACTTTAGAAGCCTATGGAATCAAGAGAGATATATTTTAACGAGCCGTTTTTGAGGCTTAGTGTCATCGGCCAAAGCCTGGTCAAGGTTTTCCGTTTCGCGATCACCTTGGTTTTCTCCGCCGCCGCTTTCATTTTCATCCTTTCCAAGGTGCCGGAACTTTTCTGGCCGGGCATCATCCTCAGCCTTTATCTTATGAGTTCTTTTCTCCGTCAGGACTCGGCCAGGCGCGAGCTTACGAGACTCCCCCAAAAAGGACGGCTGAACGCCGCCGACTATCTTTCGCCTTCGAGCCTTGACGCTTTGTCCGCCGCCTTGAGAGAACAGCAGGTCTTGTCCGGGGACTATGATCTCTGGCTCGCCAAAGCACTTTTCGAATTCCCGGAGGTTATCTGGGCTTTCGAGAGACTCGATGTCGAACCGACCGAGGTGATCCAGAAGATAAACGATTATCTGGCCCGCGAGCCGAAACCGAAACAAACTCGCGAAGAAGTCGACAAAAGGATCGAGGAAATCGTGCTCCGGGCCTTCGAGAAATCGATCGACGAGGTGAGCAATTACGTGATGCCGGTCGACGTGATGTGGGCCCTCGCCACCATATCCGAGAATTGCTCGAAAATCTGTGCCTTGTTCGATATCGATGCCGAAGATTTGGACGAGGCTTTGATCTTCGGCCGCGTCAAAAAGGTTTTCAAGAGAAAAACCGGCGGTGTTTCCATCACGATCGGCGGTCTGGCCGGACAGATGTCCGGAGTGAGACACCGCACGGTGAATCGGGCCTGGACTTCGAGACCGACGCCGACCTTAGACATGTTCGGAACGGATTTCACGGATATCGCCCGAGCCGGTCAAACCGGATTCCTCATCGGACACGAGCGGGTTTACCAGCGGATGGTGAATGTCTTGGGTCGCGGCAATAGGCCGAACGCGCTTCTTCTGGGACTTCCCGGAGTCGGCAAGGAAACGATCGTCGGGCATCTGGCCTATATGATCACCCGCGACAAAGTGCCGCTCGCTTTGTTCGATAAAAGGCTCGTTTCTTTGGATGTTTCGAGCCTTGTTTCCAACGCCGACCAGCCGGAGCTTCAGCGGCGGATCAACCAGATCTTCCACGAGATCAAGATGGCCGGAAACATCATTTTGTACATCCCGAATATCCACAATTTGAGCCGCACTTCGGGCGAACGCCAGCTTTCGGCGGCGAATATTATCCTGCCTTTGATCATCGCCAACGATTTCCCGACAATCGGCGCCACCAGCCCCCAGGAATACCGCGAGTATATCGAGAAAGACAGCGCTTTCATGGACGCTTTCGAGGTGATCAGGGTCGAGGAAATATCCGAAGACGAAGCCATCAGATTTTTGATCTACGACATGCTGATGTCGGAGAAGAACAACCGGACGATGATCAGCCTCGGAGCCATCAAAACAGCCGTTTCTTTGAGCCGCAAATATTTCAGGGAAAAACCCTTGCCTTCTTCGGCCAGCGATCTGCTCCACGAAGCCTGGGCCTGGGCTTTGGAAAACAAAGTGAAAAGATTGACCTCGGAAATGATCGTCAAGATCGCCGAGCAAAAAACCAACATTCCGGTGCGGAAAGCCGGGAAAGAAGAAGCCGAACAGCTTTTGAACATCGAGAATCTGATCCATCAAAGGCTCGTCGACCAAAACGAAGCCGTTTCCGCGGTCGGCCGCTCCCTTCGGGAATATCGAAGCGGGCTTTCTAGAAAAGGAGGCCCGATCGCCGCTTTTCTTTTTGTCGGTCCGACCGGCGTCGGCAAAACCGAACTCGCGAAGATCCTGGCCGAGATCCAATTCGGTTCCGAAGACGCCATGGTCCGCGTCGATATGTCCGAATACCAGGACGAATCGAGTTACGGCCGATTGATCGGCGCGAGCGGCGGAAACATCGGCGGAATGCTTACCGATCCAGTCAGACAAAAACCCTACAGCTTGGTTCTGCTCGACGAGTTCGAGAAAGCCCATCCGGATGTTTTGAATCTTTTTCTTCAGATTTTCGACGACGGTCGCCTCACCGACGCCATGGGCCGGGTGGTCGATTTCGAGAACACCATCATCATCGCCACCTCGAACGCCCATTCCACTTTCATCAAGAGCTCCATCGATGAAGGCAAAACCATGGCCATGATCGGCGACGAGCTCAAAAGAAAACTGGTCGATTATTTCAAGCCCGAGCTTTTGAATCGCTTTTCCGAGATCGTTGTTTTCAAATCGCTTTCCGAAAAAGACGTGGAATCGATCGCCGGGCTCCAGCTGAATTCCTTGGCGAAATCCTTGGACAAAACCCAGGGCATATCCATGCGTTTCGAAGAAGCGGCGACGAAGGAAATCGCGAGACTGGGATATGATCCGGCTTTCGGCGCGAGACCGCTTCGGGAGACGATCTCCAAACATATCAAATCGCCCATCGCCGAAAAGATTCTCCGGGACGAGATCAGAAGGGGATCGGAAGTCATAATCGGATTCACGGACGACGGATTCAAGTTTGATATAATTAAATAATTTTATGAATATTTTCAAAAGATTCCGCATCAATCGCGTCATCAGGTCGTTCATCATCTCGGACTTGGTGCTTTTCAGCGGCTGGGGTATGATTTCTCCTCTTTTTTCCATTTTCGTCACCGGTCAAGTTCAAGGCGCGACCCTGGAAACGGTCGGAGTGACCACCGCCATTTATTGGTTGGTTAGATCGATCGCCCAGATGCCGCTCGCGACGGCTCTCGACAGAATCAAGGGCGAGAAAGACGATTTTTACACCTTGATCGCCGGACTGGTGCTTGTTTCCATTTCTTCTTTCCTGTATGTTTTCGTGAAAACCGTTCCCCAGCTTTACACGGTTCACGCTTTCCAGGCGCTGGCCTTTGCTTTTTACGCGCCCTCCTGGTCCGGCATATTTTCCAGACACATCGACAAAGACAAGGCGGCCGTCACCTGGTCCATCGAGCACGCTTTTTTGGGAGCCGCTTCGGGAATCTCCGGTTATTTCGGGAGCGTCATTGTTGCCAATTTCGGATACCAGGCGGTTTTCATCGCCGCCTCGGTTCTTTCCCTGATAGCGGCCGTTGTCATTTTCCTTATTCCGGACATTGTCTTTCCCCGTCCTAAAAGAAAACAGGCCTTGCCGGAGATGAGGAATCATTCGGTGAAAACGATCCAATGACGAACGAAGAAATAGCCCGCGTTTTCGGGGAGATCGGCGAGTATCTCGAAATGGGCGATGTGGCTTTCAAGCCTCAGGCTTACAGCCGGGCGTCGGCGGTCATCGCCAGCCTCGAAGAAGACGTCGCTTCGATCTATGAAAAAGGCGGCTTGAAAGCTTTGGAAGACATTCCCGGAGTGGGAAAATCCCTGGCTTTGAAAATCGAAGAGTATCTCAGAACCGGAAAAATAAAATATTACGAGAATCTCAAGAAAAAAACTCCGGTCGACGTGTCTGAGCTTACGAGAATCGAAGGCCTGGGGCCGCGGAAAATAAAAATCCTTTACAAAAAACTCGGAATAAGGAACGTCGACGATCTCGAAAAAGCGGCCTCGGCCGGGAAAATAAGCAAACTCCCTGGATTCGGGAAAAAAAGCGAAGAAAATATTCTGAAGGGAGTTTTTTTTGCCAAAAAGTTCCGCGGCCGTTATATCCTCGGAGACAAGCTCCAATGGATCGAATCCGTGGCTAAGGATCTGAAAACTCTCAAAGAAATAAAAAAACTCGACGTCGCCGGATCGATCAGGCGACGGAAAGAAACCGTCGGCGATCTCGATATCTTGGCCGTTTCCTCGAAACCGAAGCCGGTGATGGATTATTTCGTGAGCCGGCCTTGGGTCGTCAGGGTTTTGGGAAAAGGAGAGGCCAAATCCTCGGTCAAAGCGGAAAACGGTATGGATGTCGATTTAAGGGTTTTGGAGGAGAAATCTTACGGCGCCGGGCTTTTGTATTTCACCGGCTCTAAAGAGCATAACATCCGGCTTCGCGAACTGGCTATCAAAAAAGGATTGAAGCTGAACGAATACGGTCTTTTCCAGGGAAAGAAAATGATCGCCGGAAAAACAGAGGAGGAAGTCTACAAAGCGCTCGGTCTGGAATACGTTCCGCCGGAAATGAGGGAAGATACGGGTGAGATCCAGCTGGCCGCGCTGAAGAAAATACCGAAACTCGTGGATTACGGATCGCTCGAGGGAGATCTTCAAATCCAGACCGATTGGAGCGACGGAGAAAACTCGATCGAAGAATACGCCGCGGCGGCCATCAACCTTGGTTTGAAATACATCGCCATCACCGACCACACCCAGAGTCTTAAGGTTGCGAACGGCCTCGACGAAAAAAGACTCGAAAAGCAGATGCTGGAGATCGACCGGCTGAACAAAAGCTTCGATAAAAAGAGAATCGATTTCCGGATCCTGAAAGGCGCGGAAGTCGATATCCTGAAAGACGGTTCTTTGGATTTGCCGGATAAGGTGTTATCTAAACTTGATATCGTCGGCGTGGCCATCCATTCGCATTTTAATTTGCCGGAAAAAGAGCAGACCAAAAGATTGATCAGGGCGATGGAGAATAAATGGAGCGACATTGTTTTCCATCCGACCGGACGGCTTATCGGAGAAAGGGAGCCGCTTCGGCTCGATATGGAGGCGGTGATAAAGGCGGCCAAGACGATCGGAACTGTTCTCGAAATAGATAGCTATCCGAACAGACTCGATTTGAAAGACGAATACATTAGACTCGCCGTCAACATGGGCGTGAAGCTATCTGTCGATTCCGACAGTCACAGCGTCCGCCATCTCAGGTTTCTCGATCTCGGATTGGCCCAGGCCCGCCGCGGCTGGGCAAAGAAAAGCGACATCATCAACGCTTGGCCGATCGAAAAAGCTCTTGGCTTTTTGAAGAAAAACAACTGATTTGCCAAAAACCGGTTTTTGGTGGATACTGAATCATTCTTCCGTTTCTTTTGGAGATCGGAAGCTCATCTA
>JAKJEF010000004.1:0-14375 GCA_022705565.1 Patescibacteria group bacterium | reverse complement strand
GTTTTTCGTAAGACCGACCAAGGCCCAAAGTTTTTGATACTTTACCACGGCGGACGATATTGGAATTTCCCCAAAGGCCATATCGAGGCCGAAGAAAAGAGTCTGGAAACGGCCATCAGGGAAACGGTCGAGGAGACCGGCATTCCGCGGACCAAGCTTTACGTCAAAAAGGGATTCAAGATCAACGAGCGCTACCGCTTTTTCAAGGGCAAGGAACCGATTTTCAAAATAGTCATTTTTTATTTGGCCGAAACCAAAGACGAAAACATCAAAATTTCTTCGGAGCACGAGGGATATGGTTGGTTTTTGTACCGCGACGCCCGCTATATCCTTTCTCCGTACAAAGACAGCCAAGAGCTTTTGAGAAAAGCTTATGCTTTTATCCGCCCCCGGAGACGGAATACGGACAAGAATTCCCCGAAATCCGGAAATTCGTAGAAAAAATCCCGCTTCACGCGGGACTTTTTTACTTTACGGATTCGACGAGTTTTTTCCAGGCTTCCGGATGGTTCTCGGCCAAATCGGCCAAGGTTTTCCGGTCGAGCTTGATCTCGGATTTTCTCAGCTTGGAAATAAAAACGCTGTATTTTGTTCCGTTTTCCCGGAGTCCGGCGTTGATCTTCGTGTTCCAAAGGGCCCGGTAATCCCTTTTTTTCTGTTTGCGGCCCTGGAAAGCGTGCTGGCCCGCGTGGAGCAAAGCCTCTTTGGCCGCTCTTTCTTTGGACTTCCTACCCCATTTGAATCCTTTGGTGGCTTTTAATCGGGCTTCTCTTTTTTTGTGGGCGACAACGCCCCGTTTCACTCTCATGGTTTATAAATATTTCTTGAATGTTTTGATATCAACCTTGCTCACTTTCACGGCCGGTCTTTTCGCTCTGATGGCTTTGCCGCTTTTTTTGGCGCGGAAATGCGACTGACTCATTTTGCGGCGGATCAGTTTTCCGGTTTTGGTGACTTTGATTCTTTTTCCGACAGTCTTTCTCATGTTATTTCGATATTTGGACGGTGAAGGCGTTGCCGCTGTATCTTATGGGGCTCGTGATCTTGTGTTCGGCGGTGATCAAAGAAAGCATTCCTTCGAGATTCTTTCTCGCCCAGTCGGGGTTGCCTTTCTCCCTTCCCCGCAGCCTCAGGAATATTTCCACTTTGTAGCCGTCGTCCAAAAACTCTTCTATTTTTTTGATTTTGGTCAGAAGGTCGTTTTTGGCGGTCTTGGCGCCGATCCTTATCTGTTTCAGCCCTTTGGTTAGGCTTTCGCTTTGCCGCTGTTTTTTGAGCTCTTTGGCCCGCTGGTAGCGGAACTTGTCGAAGCTCATGATTTTCACGACCGGCGGATTGGCCCCGGGAACGGTTTCGATAAGGTCCATTCCTTCGGCTTTCGCCATTTCCAAAGCTTTGGCCAATGGAAAAACTCCAAGATTTTTTCCGGTTTCGTCGACAACCCTTAGTTCCGGAGCGGATATTTGGTTGTTTATCTTGGGATTAGTTATGGTCGTGTTTCGGATAAAACGCCTTTTAACGCTTTTTTAATATACTATTTCGGGGTCCTGGCGTCAAACCGGGAGAGGCTGACGAATCGCCAACAAAAAATCCCGGTTTTTGATGGGAGGCTTCATTCTTAAATGTAACAATTATACCAGAGACGTGGATTTTTGGTGCCTAAAAGGGTAATATTGGAGTAACAACTGAATAGGGCTTAGCCCAGGCCTAAACCGTCTGATTAATCGGCGGCATGGTCCTAAATCGCATCGAGCACGAAGATCCCATCATCAGGATCGCTCGATGCGTTGTGCGGGGAAACCCGTATACGGCCGAAAGGCCTACCTGGTGGTGGGATTTTTATATCTCCACTGCCGGTAACATAGATAGAAAACTATATGAATATATTCAAAAGAATCAAAGATGTTTCCTCTAAAAAGAAGAGAATTCTTGCTTATGTTGGATTGGTAGTCTTTATATTAGTAGTGCTTCTGATTTTATCTTTTTCATTCTATGGATTTATTGTTTTTCCTAGCATCTCAAGGCAAAACTGTGATTCACGGGCTATTCATGAAGCTCTTAAAGAAAGGAATTATGTAGCACGAGAAAAAACGTATGATTTTTACTACGAATCATGTATGAGGGGTCACGGATTAGAACCATACAACAATGACTTATAAAAAAATGAAATATCTAAAAATAACAGGGAAAATAATTATTACGATTGTTGTTATTATTGCGGTAATCTGGTTCATCGATATTCTCGCGAACGCCATTGATTCAGCCGTTGAGAAGAACGAACGGATAAAATGTTATGAGTTACAAGAAAAGGGATTATTAAATGAGGAGAATTATAGGAGATGGATAAGAGAGGATTAAAATGATCACTAATGAGTTAAAAAAACAGGCAGGATTTGCCCCTTTGTTGATAATTGGAGTCGTCGCCGCAATCGCTATCGGCGGCACAGTAGTTATCGCGTCTATACTCAAGAATAATAGCAACAGTCAGCTTATATTAGCTGATGAGCAAGACCAAATAAACGAACAGAATATAGGCCTTGCGACGAATTACGAGGAATTAAAAATGGCTTCTAAGAGCACGTCGGAAAGTGAAAACACTGGTGAAAACAAGGCAATAATTACATTAAAAGATGAAACCCATGAAATCTGCGTTGAGGCTTTAAAACAAAACGACCCGACAGAAAAATCTCTACTCACGCAAATCCATAATATCTGCAATCGACTTTTATCTGGTGAATACGCGTTGGAAAATACAGACATTCAAGAAGACCATTTACATGAGATATGGTCGTTATGGGAAAAAACCAAAGAGGAGGAAGCGAAAGTAGTTAAACACCAGAATGAAAAAGATGACCGAAAATCAGAAGAAACAGAAAAAATTATTTATAATACAACGGAATGCCTTACCCAGAAGAACAGTCTTCTTTCTCAAGTCGAAGCAGTATATCTTAAATGGTACGAAGAATGGCAAGATGCCAGGAAAACATTGGCCCCGTGTTACGAAAATAACCCTATCCCAATTTGTGACAAACAGATGACTAATTTAAATGTAGAATGGCAAGATAAAATTATCGTAGCTATCAATGAATATCACAGTCAACTATTAAAGTGCGCTCCTTCAGAAAGAGAATTCAGTAGTATATCTAACGTGATTCCGTCTCCATATTAAGTGCCGCGGAATCTGAATATAGTTTGGAAACTTGGTAATTGATTTTTGTGGAGATGGCGAGAATCGAACTCGCGTCCGGAGAGAATCGTGAAAAACTTCTACAAGCTTAGCCGGATTATTTTAGAAGAATCCGTCCTTTAGATCCGGCGAAAAAGACGAATTCTTTAGCTTATTGCCTTTGTTCCGCTTATAAGCGTCCACGGAACGCATCCCAATATATAACACCTCGCGATTCGCCTATTGGGAATCGGCGGCGAGATGCCGGCTTAAGCGTAGGCTAAAGCCGGTTGTCTGAATAAGTTGGCACTTATCAATTTGGAAGAGGATTCAAAAGCTTCTTCCAAGCTTTGCTTGCCGTTTTCCATTCATCGGTCCGTCAAGGCCTGGCATCCCCGTATGAAAACCCCGAAGGATCTATTTTTTTAAGCTACGTTCGATTTCTCTCGAGGTCTCGCGGCGTTTGATGGCTTCGCGTTTGTCGAATTTCTTTTTCTTCCGTCCCAAGCCGAGCTCGAGCTTCACGGTGCGGCCCTTACTATATATTCTTATGGGCACGAGCGTCAAGCCTGTTTTGCGGATTTTGCCGGTCAATTCCTTGATTTCTTCCCTGGTCAAAAGCAATTGTCGGGTTCGGCCAGGATCGTAGTTTTTAGGGGTGTTTTTGGGCTGGTAGGGGCTGATTTCCGCGCCGATAAGGAAAGCTTCGTTTCCTTTGATCGTGGCGTAAGCTCCGGTAATGCTCGCTTTGCCCAAACGCAGGGATTTGACTTCCGACCCCAAAAGCGCCAAACCAGCCTCGAACTTTTCGAGGATGTCGTATTCGAAATTGGCGCTTCGGTTTTGGACATAAACGGCCATACGCTATAATCATAGATAATGCTTGAAAAAATCGCTAATTTGTTGTCCGAAGCGGTAAAAGAAGACGAGGTCAAGGTTTTTATTCCGGAAAATCCCGATTTCGGACATTATTCCACCAATCTCGCTTTCGAGTTCGCCAAAATGCGCGAGATCTCTCCGGACGAGGCGGGTAAGGAAATCAGAAACAAACTGACCCACGCCGCGCCAAAAGGATTTTTCAGCCGGGTGGATATTGCCGGAGGTTTTTTGAATTTCACGCTTTCGGACGAGACGCTCGAAAAAGAAATCAATCTGATCTTGAGACAAAAACAGAATTACGGCCGGACGAGAAAAGGACACAAGAAAACCGTTGTTGTCGATTATTCGGCTCCGAATATCGCCAAACCGATGAATGTTGGACATTTGCGGAGCACGATCATCGGCCAGGCGATCGTGAATCTCCTGCGATTCGAGGGATATCGGGTGATCGGAGACAACCATCTCGGAGACTGGGGCACCCAATTCGGCGGGCTTCTGGCCGCTTTCAAGAAATGGGGTAGTCGAGAGGAGCTTAAAAGAGATCCGATCGATTATCTGGTGAAGCTTTACATAAGATTCAACAAGGAAGCCGAAACGAACGAAGAATTGATGAACGAAGCGCGGATGGAAACGGCCAAGCTCCAGAAAGGCGACCGGGAAAACCGGAGATTGTGGAAAGAATTCGTGAGAGCGAGCCTCAAGGAATTCAACAAGACCTACAGGCGACTCGGAGTGAGGTTCAGCGTTGTTCTCGGCGAGAGCTTTTACCAAAAGATGCTTCCCGCGGTGGTCAAAGACGCCCTGGAAAAAGGAGTGGCCAAAAAAGACGACGGAGCGATAAAAATAGCTCTGGGAGACGAGAAAATGCCGGATATCGTTATCGAGAAAACCGACGGTTCGCATCTTTATGCGACGACCGATCTCGCGGCCATTGTCTACCGCGTCCGAAAATGGCATCCGGAAAAGATTTTATATGTCGTGGCGAACGAACAGGCGCTTCATTTCAGCCAGATATTCAAGGCAGCCGAAATATTGAAGATCGCTCCCCAAACCGAACTCGAGCACGTGAAATTCGGCATGCTTTTGGGAGAAAGCGGACAGAAAATGTCCACGCGCCGGGGAGAATTCATCAAGCTCGAGGAATTGCTCGATCGGGCCAAAGAAGAAGCGGGAAAAATAGATCAAAAATCGGCGGAACAGGTCGGCATCGGCGCGGTGAAATACTTTGATCTTTCCCACGACCGCCGGAGCGACATTGTTTTCGACTGGAACAAGGTCTTAAACCTCAAAGGGAATTCCGCACCTTACATTCTTTACACCTACGCCCGTTTGCGAAGCGTTTTGAGAAAAGCCGGCCCGAAAATCAAAAAAAGACTGGATCTATCATTGCTTCGAACCGAGGCCGAGAAAAAAACAGTAAGGCAGCTTGTTTATTTTCCGGATATGGTGGCCGCGGCCGCGGAAAACTACATGCCGAATTATCTCGCCGATTATCTTTACAAATTGGCGAACGACTTGAACGCTTTTTACGAAACTTCTCCGGTGATTTCGGTCGAAAAGAATTTGGCCGAAAGCCGATTGGCTTTGGTCGCTGCCGGAAGCGTTGTCCTGAAACAAGGTCTAAAGCTTCTCGGAATAGAAACTTTGGAACAAATGTAGATATGAAAAACCCCGTCCAATTGGCCGGGGTTTCTGGTTTATCTGCCGCGTCCGTAGCGCGGCGGGATAAACTTCCGCTCGTCTTTATTCAAGAGCTTTCGCGAGGTGGAGCAATGAGGCCGCATGTTAAGGCGTGCGGATCTTTTCTCCAAGGGATCGGTGCGATACCCTAGAGATAATAGGTTCGTTAGAAAAGACCTCATCGGAAAGGACCTCCTTTTGTTAAAAGTCGGTCAATCTTGAAACTTTTCCGGAACTAAGTCAAGGTATAGTTTGCGGCCAATGAATAATAATTTTTGGCAAAACATCAAAAAACCGTTTTTCTGCTCGGCGCCGATGTACGGCGTTTCCGACGAAGCTTTTCGTCGGATGCTTCTCAAATACGGTCGGCCGGATATCTTTTTCACGGAGATGGTTTCGGCCGACGGTTTGGTTTATATGGCGGAAAAGACCGGTATGGATTCGAAACAAGCCGGAGTGTTTTTGGAAACCCTGCGATTCGTTCCCGAAGAGCGTCCGATAGTGGCTCAGGTTTTCGGGAGCCGTCCGGAAAACTTTTACAAAAGCGTTCTTCTGCTTCGGCAGATGGGATTCGGCGGAATCGACATAAACGCCGGCTGCCCGGACAAAAACATCGAAAAGCAAGGAGCCGGCGCCAGTCTGATCAAAAACCCCGGATTGGTTAAAGAAATCATCGCGGCCGCGAAAGAAGGCGCGGCCGGTTCTGGATTGTCCTTGAAAACCAGAATCGGACACGATGCAAAAGAAACCGAGGACTGGATCGGATTTCTCTTGGAACAAGGTTTGGACGCGCTTATTATTCACGGACGAACGCGGAGCCAGGGGTTCGGAGGAAAAGCGGATTGGTTGATGATCAAAAAAACGGTCGAGCTTCGGGACAAAGCGTCTTTTCGGACGATCATTGTCGGAAACGGCGGACTAACGGACATGAAAGACGCGAAAAACAAACTCGAAGAATCCGGCGTTGACGGAGCGATGATCGGCCGGGCCTTGATCGGCAATCCTTGGTTTTTCTCGGATCAAGCAAAAGAGCGCGAAGGTGCGGAAAAAACCAAAGCCATTCTCGAGCACCTCGCGATTTTCGAAGAGAATTTCAAGATCAAGAATTTCGACGACGTCAAAAAGCATCTGGCGGCTTATGCTTCGGGTTTTTTGGGGGCGAAAGAGTTGAGAATGGAATTGATGAAAGCGAAATCCGTCGAAGAAGCGAGAAAAGTGGTTGCCGAATTCGGCTCGAAAAGTTAAAATAGATAAAAATCGTCATGACCAAGAAGCAATATATTATCATCGCGAGTGTCGTTCTTTTGGCGATTATCCTTATTTTGCAAAACAAGAGGTCGTTTTTGTCGAAACCCGGGGAAAACACTTCCGAAGAAACTGGCGAATTGATTTCTTCGGTTCCGCTTTCTTCTCCGGACGATCAATTGAAATTCGACATCATCAAAGTCGGAGAAGGACCGGAAATCAAAAATGGAGATCTGGCGACGGTCAATTACGTCGGCCAGCTGAAAGACGGAACGATTTTCGATTCGAGTTACGAGCGGGGAGTGCCTTTCCAGTTTCTTCTCGGCGCGGGCCACGTGATCCGGGGCTGGGACATGGGAGTGCTCGGAATGAAAGTCGGAGAGAAAAGAGAGTTGATTATTCCGGCGAGGCACGGCTACGGCGATCAGGGCATCGGGAGCATTCCCGGAGGCGCGACTTTGATTTTCGAAGTCGAGCTCCTGAAAATTAACTAATGAAATTCGTTTTAAGATCCATTGTTTTCTGGCTCGTCGTCGGATCGATTATGGTCTGTATGGTTCTTTTGAAAAACAACGGCTGGAAAACATATGCGGATAAGATCGTGTCGCTTTGGAAGGCCGGTGAACCGGGGAGTTGCTTGATTCTCGAGGAGAAATATTGTCGTAGCGGCAAATTTATTTATCCTTTCGAAGACAAGACCATGGCGATTGGATTCAAATTGCCCGAAGAAACATTGGTTTACGCCCCTTATGATGGCTTAACCGGATTTTTGATTCCGGGACCTGATCCCGAAAAAGCCCTACCTCCGGGAATTGTCATCGATAACGTCGATTCGGTTGCGGATCTGGAAAACGATCACAAGGCGGTTGTTATTTTTGCCGATTCTTTTTTGAGAGACGAAATTCATCAGACCGTTGTTAAAGGACAAGTGCTTGCGAAAATCGGCAAAACCGCGATAACCGGATTCGAGGATTACAATCTGGTGATTGTCGCGGATAATCCCGAAAACAGAGGTACGGCTTATGCCGGTTCGGGCTTTTATCTGAAAGACGTGCTTTCTTTGTAAAACAAGGGATTTTAGGTTTATTTTGACGAATTGGCGGATTTGTGATATTAGTGAATTATAAGTCGCACATTGACTTCGGGTGACTCTAGTCTGAAAGGAGGCGGAAAGGAGTGAAAAAAGTGAGACTCTGGGTGGCGGCCGTTATTTTAATCGCTATCGGCCTTGGAATATTTGTCTATCTACAACCAAAGCCCATAGAACCCGTGGATCCTGTGGAAACAGCCGAAGTGCCTGAGGTATCCGACGAACCGATCGAAGAGATCGCAGTCGCGGATCTCTACGAAGTGCCGGAGCCGAAAGAGGATGGCACTTTGGTAGGGAGTTTCGGCCCTCTATTTCCGCCGGGAACGATATACGAAATTGTGTCGTCCGAGACCGTATCTAAACAGGGAAGTTGGGCACAGATCATTCGTATTAACCTGTCCGCGGATGAGACGAGGTTGTTGGCAGTAAGCGAGGGAACGGCTAACCTTACCGATGATAAACGGAAAGATTTCGCCGCTCTATCTGCAATAGCGGGAACAGCCAAGCTAGAAATTCAAGTATGTTTCTCCGTAGGATCCGAAATCCTCTTCGAGGACGATTCGTTCTTAAGGAGAGGAGACACAATGGCCATCATCCGAGGGAAAAGTACTTTTGACCCCGAAGTAACGGTGGTCATAGCTGTTTCTCCTTGGAATGAAGGGGATACCGAGCTTGTTGATCAGTTTATCCAATTGATCAAGCTCGGCAGCCAAAATCCCGAAGGTTCGTAAAGCCTTGCTCTATATAGAGTGAGGCTTTTTTCTCGACGTCTTTGCTATAATAGGTTTATGAAAACAAAACGGATTGTCTCGATATTTTTAGGAATCGCGGTTTTATTCGGTTGCATGATAATCCAAGCAAGAGCTCGTGAAATGGAAGAGGATGGTTATGATTGGCAGTTTTTGTCTCCTAAAGAAAAACTGATTCAGGTTGTTAATCAAGAAGTCTATTGCCCGCGTCCATCGGGATGTGTAATGGGCGAATGTTTTGTCACCGAAAGCTATGACTACACCGCCGGAAATTGTCCGGGTCAAGCTTGTAAAGACTTAGTAAATGAAATTAACGCCGCAAATGCCACGAATACCAAGAATCTTACTACTTTAAAAGGAGAAGGTCTTCTTAAATCTTGGACAAAATACGATTTAATTCTTTATACGATTTCTAACTGGTTTTTCTCACCAGATTATGGTTCTTGGGAGTGGCACGAGCTTAAAGAAGCTTATTCTGATGCCGACAAATGTACCAACGACAGTTCTTCGAATAAGTGTTTAGCCAATAATGTTGGTCTTTGGGCCGGGTCTTGTGAAGGCGGGGCCGGTGGATTTTTTAAATGTTGCTGTCACAACCAAACTAATAAACCAATTTCTTCAGTTCCGGATCCGGCTGCTGATAATCATCCACCTCTCGAGGGTATTTGCCCGGCGGAAGGCCACTGGTTATGGAAGAATGGAGCCGGATTTTCTCCGGACGAATGTGCCGAAATCTGCAATCCGCCTGGTAAACCCAATTTTTGCGATCTTGAACAGAATTGCAAATACGGCACCCTTTCCGAATTAGGTATCAACCAAGCCGTAGCAAGTAATCGTATTGCTTTAAAAACCCTCCGAGATGACGTTAATAAAGAAGAGTGTTCTTATCTTTGCAAAGAACTTTATGTTTGCCGCGATTCCAAATTAGTCTCGGTTGAAAAAGGCGAATACACAAGCCTTAACCAATGCGTGGCCTGGGAAAGACTCAAATGTTTTGGTCCAAACGATCCGGAATACGCCGCCTGTCCTTTAGGAACAGTAATAGAAACCGAACCGGTAACTGGAAACAAATATTGGTATTTTTCCGAAGAAACCGGCGTGTGCAAGGAGAGTCCGTTTTTTGAAGACAGAGACGAATGCGAAGAATCTTTGGAAACGGCTTGTTATTCCACTAAAGACGAATGCGAGGGCGGCCTTCATCTGTATTACACTTGTAATCCAGGATACGGCTGCTTTAACGGAAAATATCCTTCGATAGAAGTCTGCGAAAAAATCAATGACGGCAAATCCTGTTCGGAGTCTTGTCCCGCGAATTGCACGGTTTCCATCGGCGGTTCCACCTGTTCTTCTCTCCCGCCGGACCAAGGAACCGGCCTCGATCTCACTCTTTCCGCTAACCAATGTATCACCGAAGGAAACTCGACCAATATCACTTGGAGTACTTCTTCTCAAAGCGCAAGCTGCGGTAATGGCGAAATTCTGGAACACAGAACCGTCTCCTGTAAATCTCTTTGCGGAGACTGGACAGTCGTCGGGTCTATCGGCTCGGATATCGTAAGTCCGGATTACCGTTCCGAATACGGTTTACAATGTACTCTTGATTACGAATGCTGCACCTATAAGGAAGAAAAAGTCGGGGAACCTCGTTGCGATTCCGAAGGAAAGAATTGCGTACAAGAAACGGAAATCGTCCGCCATTGTTACGATCACTCTACTGTCTCCAAATCCAAAAAAACCGAGGTGAGAGTGGTTTCCAAACCGACCATCGATGATTTTAAACCCACTCCCCCGGAGATTCTTTACACGAGCGAAAAGATAAAAGAACGTAAACATTCCACCCTTAGCTGGTCGTCGTCCGCAAGACCAACCGGTTCCGTCACCCAAATCTCCTGCGAATTGGACGACACCACTTATTTCGGATCGAACAATAAAACCGAGGTTTATCCACAAAAAACCACGAACTATACCTTAGTTTGTACGAACAAAGACGCGGTTCAAATTCCCGACCCCGAATGCTATCTCGAATCCGATCCGGAGACGAGAACCGTCAGGGTTTTCGGGGCGGGAATAGAGGAGACCAAGCCGCAACCCCAAAGCTATCTTGAAGGTTTTAAAAAGCTGGTAGGCGAGATCCGGGAGGCGATAGAATGAGAAGCTTTGGAGAGGTACTGGATAAAATAAAGGAAGAAGCCAAAAGCAGATTATCCGGCACAGACAGCTGTCACGAGTGGGAGCATACGGAAAGAGTCTATAATTTGGCGATGCGCATCGGTAAAAAAGAAAAAGCCGATTTGGATGTTTTGCGTTTGGCGGCCTTTTTGCACGACATCGCCAGAAAAGAAGAAGACGAGTCAAAAGGAAAAATCGATCACGCCGAAAGGGGTGCGATTCTCGCGAGAGAAATCTTGGAAAAACACGATTTGTCGGAAGAAAAGATAGAGAATATCGTGCATTGCATCGAAACTCACCGTTATAGAAACGATCGGGTTCCGCAGACGAAAGAAGCCAAAATCTTATACGACGCCGACAAACTGGACGCCATAGGAGCCATTGGTCTCGGCCGGGTGTTTTCTTTCGCCGGACATATCGGCGCCAAGGTGCATAACAAGGATGTCGATCTAAGCACGGTCGAACCATACTCGATCGAAGACACGGCTTGGAGGGAATACAAAATAAAACTGCAGTACATAAAAGACAAAATGTTTACCGACGAAGGTAAAAAGATAGCGAAAGAACGTCATCGTTTTATGAAGATGTTTTTCGATCGATTGAACAAGGAGGTGGATGGCAAGATGTGAAGTAAAAATAAAGGAAACGGCGTCCGTGGGGACGCCGTTTTGGAAAGGGCAAAGTTTCAGATCTCGATGATCGGAGTTCCCCGGGCAAAGGCATAGCCCGGAGTCCGGTTGGTCCGGGAGATCATAGGCCATAAGGGATAGGCCGCGGTCAGCTCTCTGTCGATGCCGAGAGCGATCTGACGCACCTCGTGGTTTACACCCGGCTTGGTTCTCTGGTGGGTGATGAATTCCGCTTCGCGGATATTCATGACTATAGTGCAGCCGACGAGATTCCCGAGGGAGAGAACCTGTTCTTGGAGCCAAACCGGCTCCGAAGAAAGAAGTTCGTTCAAAACGAGGTTCCACTGCTCCGTGCGGTCAAAGGCTTCGTCGATCTCCTTCGGATGGGGTTTGTCGTATTTGTAGAATCCGAGCTCGGCCGACATGGCCGTGCGTTCGTGAGCCGCAAAGACGTGCCTTTGGATATCGCGTTCGCCTCGACGACTCATAATGAACTTGAAAGCCATGCCGACGCCCTCGAATTCCGGAGGCAGCTTGTCGTTATCCTCGCGATCGAATCTGATCATGGCGGCGATCTCTCCATCCGATCTTTTGCTGAAGCGCGGCTTCAGTCGTAAAAGATCGAAAGCCGTAACGATCGAGGGATATTGGCTTGCGAAAACCACTTCCTTGGCTTTTAGGCCGCGGAAGCTTTCCGGCTCCAGGAATCCCCAAAACTCTCGTTCTTTTTTGCTCGGCAGAAAATGCCTGGCGAGCTGATTGCTTCCGGTTTTCTCGGCTTCGGCGAGAATAACGGAAGCAAGAGCGATCGTCTCCGGAGTCCCGTGGAGCAACAAGTGCTTGATCAGGCTTCCGAAAGCCTCTCCGCTTACGGAAACGCCCAAAGAAGTGAGCGTCGCTCCGGGCAAAAGATTGCCGAGAACGTCGCAGACCTCTCCGCCAATAGCGGTTTTGAGCTGGCTTTGGTCTTTGAAGTGGTGGCCGTACCGTTTCTCGAGAAATCCCGCAAACGCTCCGTTCGGATCGCTGAGATTTCGGTAAAGCTCGAAATCCGAAGCGATCATCATTGAGACGCGCTCCGCGAGGGCCGGGGAGAAAAGCCTTACGATGTCGGCAATCGGATAGACTTCCGCTCCGGACAAATTGACGTACCTTGTCGAGAGCTCCATGAATCCGGCGCCGGGTCGAGGCTCTTCGAGAGCTTTAGCGGCCATGAGAGATACTCCTTCGCAACCGATGGCGATTTTAGCCATTCGGCCGATCGATCCGTGTCCGAACCGTTCTATCCAGTTTCCGAAGAAACGGTTGGTAAGTTCGGACGATGCAAACCTTTCGAGGTATCCCGGATCGCAGCAGAAGTGGCGGCTGAATTCCTCGAAAGCGATCTTTCCCAAAGGATCTTCAGAGAACTGGTCGAGGTTTTTGATGCCTCGACTGTCGAGCCAGGCTTTGGGATCGTTCTCCGCTTCCGGGATGCGCGAAGCGAGGAGTTCGGGCAAGCAGGAATCGACAAAGACTCCGCGAAGCCCGCGCCGATTGTTCATCCGCGAGTATCTCGCTTCCAGTCTTGCGGTTATGGCCTCCGGCAAGGTGTGAATCAGATAGACCGAGTGATCGGGGTTGGTGAAAAACGGCCTGAGCGCCCTTTTCTCGATTTCCGAGAAAGAGAATCCGATCGGCCGATTGATGAAGTCTTCGGCCAAAGCCAAGGCGTCTTTCTTTATCCCCGGATCCCTTCCGGGCCAAACAAGGAAACCGCTGAAATCCATTTCGAAAACCCCCTTCGATTTGTCAAAGATGCTAGCCGCAATGTATCCTACTTTTATTCGAAAGGCAAACTCATTACAATAAAAACACTATGCTGAAAGGAAAAAAGAACCTGGATCTTCCGGAAATCGAGAAAAAAGTGCTTGATTTCTGGGAAGACGGCCGGATTTTCGAGAAAAGCCTGGAACGGCGAAAAAACAAGAAAGCCTTCAAGTTTTACGAAGGTCCGCCATACGCGAACGGCAAGCCGGGAATTCATCATGTGCTCGCCAGGGTTTTCAAGGACATTATCCTTCGCTATAAGGCGATGGAGGGCTTTTACGTTCCGCGGCGCGCCGGTTGGGATACCCACGGCTTGCCCGCGGAAATAGCCACCGAAAAAGAACTCGGCATCAAGAACAAGAAGGAAATCGAAGCCTACGGCATCGACAGATTCAACGCCGAAGCCAAAAAAGGCGTCATGAAATACCAGCGTGAATTCGAATTGATGACCGAGCGCATCGGCTATTGGCTCGATCTCAAAAACGCTTACATCACCTATACCAATCCTTATATTGAAGGGCTTTGGAAGGTTTTCAAGAAAATCAGCAATCGCGGGTTCCTGAAAAGGGATTACAAGATTTTGTCCTGGTGCCCGCGCTGCGAAACCCCGCTCGCTTCGCACGAGCTGGCCCAGCCCGGCGCTTACAAACTGGTCAAAGATCCGTCGCTCTACGTCAAGTTCAAACTGAAAAACGAAGACAACACTTATCTTCTTGTTTGGACAACCACGCCCTGGACTTTGCCGGCCAATATGCTCGTGGCGGTAAATCCCAACCTCGTTTATTCCAAATACGAGATAAATAACGAATTTGTCTGGTCCGGCATTGTTCCGCCCGGAGCGGAAAACGCAAGAGTCGTGGAAACGGCTTCGGGGAAAGAGCTCGAGAATAAAAAATACGAGCCGCTTTTCGGAGCGGATCGGGAAGACGTTTTCAAAGTAGCGGCGGCGGATTTTGTTT
>JAKJEF010000047.1 GCA_022705565.1 Patescibacteria group bacterium | reverse complement strand
AATTGGGAAAAATTTCAAGGTATAGAAGATCATCTTTCTTTTTATCGCCACAAAAAATATCCTAATTTTCAGATTGTTATTGATTGGGATAAAGAATTAGTAGAAAATTTTCAGGAAGAATGGATAAACGACAGTTTATCCCCAGACAAAACGAATAATGCCTCTTATTATGTTAGACTAGAAGCAAATGCTATGTTGTTGGATAAAGAGCTATTTGTTTCGTTGAACGGACATAGATATTTTGTTCCAGTGCCAAAAGTTTTGAGTGTAAAAAATGAATTAGCTAAGATTATCGGAAGGCATCATTCTGAAGGAAATATTTATGAATTTGCAAAAGAGTGCAAAAAGCCCATATTAATTAAGGAATAGAATTTGTGGTGGCACGCTAATTTTCAAATGGCACGAAATTCGGAAGCGAAAAAGGAAAGGTTTAAAATCCCGCCCACATTCCTCCCTAAGACCCCTCCTGCGGGCGGAAAAACAGCCGATACAGGGCGAATCCTCTCCCCCAGACACATTGTAGTCCTGTTGA
>JAKJEF010000046.1:284-536 GCA_022705565.1 Patescibacteria group bacterium | reverse complement strand
TAAAAATAATTTTTCCATGATCTCTTCGAGTGTCCACCCAACCACCAAGCCGAACATTTTGATTGAGGTGACTAGTTGCTTCCTTTATCCAAATTCTTTCCATGGTTTTGAAAAAATTTAATTATTTAAAAAATAATGCTTATTATAATCAAAAACCCTCAGAAAAGCAAAAAATTTTAAATCATAAACCCCGCTTTTTAAAGCGGGAATATTGTTATTCAAGAAAACACTATCCCTTATTTTTCATCCACT
>JAKJEF010000046.1:0-238 GCA_022705565.1 Patescibacteria group bacterium | reverse complement strand
CAAGAAATTGTTATGGGTATATACTCAAAACAGATAGTCAGCTAAAAGTCGGACTATTGGTAAAAATTAATAAAAATCTATAAAATTATGCCAAGATTTAACGGAACTGGTCCAATGGGACAAGGTCCAGGAACTGGCTGGGGTTTGGGTCCCTGTGGAGGTGGAATGAGGCGAGGCTGGGGTGGCCGCGGCGGTTATGGTTACGGATTTAGAAGATTTATTTCTCCTAAAAATGAAA
>JAKJEF010000045.1 GCA_022705565.1 Patescibacteria group bacterium | reverse complement strand
CATTTGACGCGCCGCCGCTGATTTTCAAGCTGGTTGGTTCAACCGCACCCGACAAGGCTCCGATTTCCAATTTATATCCCGGCGCGGTGGTCCCGATGCCGACATTGCCGGCGCTTGTGATTCTCATTCTTTCATTTATCGTGCCTCCGTTCGGACGAGTGCCAAAAGCCAAAAAACCAGCCGTATTGCCCGCCGTCACATTTTCTTTAAAACCAATTATTTTGCCGAAAGTGGTAAACACATCCGTGTTGGTCTGTCCGCCCAAAGCAATCGATCCTCCTTTGTCTATTGCCATTGCGTCTGTGGAGAAAATATTAAAAATACCGTTATTGCTTGCCGACATGGCTTGGGAATTACCTCTCGCATCAAGATAGGTTGTCGGAGAAACGGTATTAATTCCGATATTGCCATTATTTAAAACATGCATTCGGCTTATTCCTCCGGTAAAAAGGTCCAATCCGTAATAGCCGGACATGTAAGCTCCGGTGTAACCCGGGGTTCCCGAATCCGGACTGTGGAAACCGAACCCATAATGGTT
>JAKJEF010000044.1:313-549 GCA_022705565.1 Patescibacteria group bacterium | reverse complement strand
CGCGACCGGCGCGGCCCATACGGCCACTGTCACGACGACTACGGTCGGAGACGCTACTTTGGCTTCTCTTGTTTCTCCAGCCTTCACGATCCTAGCCGCCCCTGCTGCCATAAATAACTTGACTTGCGAATCATCCGGCCAAGCCGGAGCCATCTGGCTCCGCTGGACTGTTCCGGCCGGAGTTTCTGACGGTTATACCGTCAAGCACTCGCTGGCGGCCATCGGCGATGCTCAAT
>JAKJEF010000044.1:0-253 GCA_022705565.1 Patescibacteria group bacterium | reverse complement strand
CTTCCAAACAGGAGCTTGTCACCGGCTTGAATCCAAACACTCGCTATTACTTCGCGATGAAATCGAGCGGTGCCGGAGGCACCGAATCGGCTATTTCAACCACTTCGCCGTCTTGTATCGCTCCTTCTTCCGCTCCATCGAATATCGACAATACCGCTCCGGTGACCCTCTTTACCTCCCCCGGTGTTAATTCCACCGTCGCTTCGGGAAGCGTGATTATCAGGGGAACGGCGAGAGACACTGGCGGCTCGTC
>JAKJEF010000043.1:296-565 GCA_022705565.1 Patescibacteria group bacterium | reverse complement strand
CAAGAAAAAATTTAGTATACTGTTGCCTCAAGATAACACTCTGTTCATTCAAATAGGGAACAGACTAAATACCTTGAATCAACAAAAGGGCAGTTAGCTCAGCTGGTTAGAGTGTCACGTTGACATCGTGAAGGTCACTGGTTCGAGTCCAGTACTGCCCACCAGCTTTGAATTCTTTGAGTCTCTCTAGAATAATGAAGCTAAAAGTGTTATAATTGTTCCTCATTAAAAATTATTTATTCGAGCTTAGTGCCCAGATATCAACCAAA
>JAKJEF010000043.1:0-246 GCA_022705565.1 Patescibacteria group bacterium | reverse complement strand
GCTTGATGACCAAGGTAAAATGATTGGTATTATGTCGCCCAGAGAGGCGATGATTAAGGCTCAAGAAGAAGGTAGGGATTTGGTCTTAATCACTCCAGAAGCAGATCCGCCTGTTACAAAGATCATTGAGTTATCAAAGCACAAGTATCAACTTAAACAGAAACAAGCCAAAGCCAGAAAAAACAGTCGCTCTCAAGAGATCAAAGAGGTTCGTTTTAAGATGTTCATGGGGGAAAGCGATGTAGA
>JAKJEF010000042.1 GCA_022705565.1 Patescibacteria group bacterium | reverse complement strand
ACGTGAGAGGTCGCGATGGTGATCCCGCGCTCCTTCTCTTCCGGCGCGTTGTCGATCTCCTCGAAGCTCTTCTTGTCTTCGGAGAGAGTGTTGGTGATGGCCGCGGTAAGGGTGGTCTTGCCGTGGTCGACGTGACCGATGGTGCCGACGTTTACGTGCGGCTTATCGCGTTCGAACTTCTCCTTGGACATGCTCTCCTGGGACCTTTCTCGTCTGTTTCTCTTGGAACTTGGTTTCTACGTCTGGTTGAACTGCTAAAGCTTGGTGGCTCCGGGCTTTCGCCCATTTTGGGCGAACCTCTGAAATATAGCCATTCAGAGGGTTCGGGGTATTTCCGGCCTAGGCTTCTGCCCCGGCCTTTGCGCCGGATCGGCTCTCGGCGATCTCTTCGGCGATGTTGCTCGGCACTTCTTCGTAGCGCTCGAACTGCATCGTGTACTGCGCCCGGCCCTGGGTCGAGGACCGCAGGTCGGTCGCGTATCCGAACATCTCGCTGAGCGGCACGAAAGCCTGGACGGCGAGCGCGTTTCCGCGCTGCTCCTGGCCCTGCACCTTGCCGCGACGGCGGGAGAGGTCGCCGA
>JAKJEF010000041.1 GCA_022705565.1 Patescibacteria group bacterium | reverse complement strand
CTAATGAAGATTTGGAACAAGAGGATCTAGAATAGTTAACAGCTATGGTTATAAAAGAATCTATAGAGTAAATTGTAAATTTTTCTTAAACAAAATATAATCTTGTACTGTAATGGGCGATTAGCTCAGCTGGTTAGAGCGTCACATTGACATTGTGAAGGTCACAGGTTCAAGTCCTGTATCGCCCACCATTTATAATATCTACAGATTAAATTTTAATTCTAATCAAATGCATTTTACTCATTACAAAAAGGAGCAAAAGTTATATGAGATATCAATTTCTATAAACAAAATGGCATTGCTAATAGCGTCGTTGGGATACGAAGATGATGTATCTGAAAGGGATTATCGATTTAGAAATGAAATGGAAAATGAAGAATTGTTACTAGACATTGAAGACAGATATATTGATAGTGAACAAAATTCAAATGAGTAGCTCTAAAGAATAATCCACAAACATATTCGACTTTTAAGTTCTATGAAACTATCACCCTCTATCCATCCAATTTTTTGTTATAATTATTAACAATTTCTTATTCTAAAACAAATGGAAGAACCCAAAAAAATAGGAGTAGGGTTTGGAGTTATGCTCCTAAAGGATA
>JAKJEF010000040.1 GCA_022705565.1 Patescibacteria group bacterium | reverse complement strand
TCTTTTTCGCTTACGTATTTCGTATTTTGCAAAACAAAATGCGCCACCAAAAGAGATGTTGCCCTTGCCTGCCCGTCCGTAGCCGATAGGCGAAGGCGGGACCCACCCAACCCATTCGCGGGCAACGCCAAGGAACTCCCTAAAATTTTTCTTTGACCAAATGCTGAAAATTTCATATACTAACTATTGATAAGTGATATTTTTAATACCATATCCCGCCAAATGATTCTTATTTAAAATAATTTATAATAAAACCATGAAAAAAATTATTATCATCTCAATTATCGCTTTGCTAGTCCTGTCGGCTGGTATTTTTTATTTTTTCAAACAGCAAGACACGGATCAGACGGGGGAGCAAGCGGTATTGGAACAGACTTTGGAAATCTCAAGACACTATCTGGCTTTGCGGTATCAAACTGACAATGTATTCATCAATGCCAAAGATTTTTCTTCCCATGACAAATGGGATCAGGAAATGACAAGAATTGTCAATGATTGGAATACACTGGAAAAAGAAGCGACCGATCTTGAAAAAAATGCGGAGGCTTTGTCGGTTCAGGAACTCGGCTTCAGTCTAATTAATACGGCATATGCATATGATCGCAGTGAAA
>JAKJEF010000003.1 GCA_022705565.1 Patescibacteria group bacterium | reverse complement strand
TCGCTCCGATGCCGACGTTTCCATCGGCTTTGATGTAGATGGAGTTTGCCGGAGCGCCGGACTCGATCACAAAAGCTCCTCCGCCACCTGGAGGGTTTTGAGTGGGGTTTTGCCAGGCGAGAGCCAGCGGTGGGTTAAAAACTCCTGTAAACAAAGCGGTTAAGACAGCCGCGGAGATGATTTTTTTGTTCATATCTTTATTTATATAAAGACGAATTCTTGAATAAATTATACACCAAAAACCCAACCACAGCGTGGGGATAAGTACGTTCCCGTAAGTTTATTTTCCGGCCTCCAATTTTTCCAGCGCTTTTTTAGCCGCGTCGGTTTCGGCTTCCTGTTTCGAGGCGCCGGAACCTTCTCCTTTCAGTTCGTTTCCGAAATAAACGCCGACCGTAAAGATCCGCGCGTGATCCGGCCCGGATTCGGATAAAATCCTGTATTCCGGCGTCACCTTGAAGTCGGCCTGGCTTATCTCCTGGAGCAGGCTTTTCGGATCTTTGTAAAGCTGTCCTTTTTCGATTTCCTCGAGACGGGAGAGTACGAATCGGGAAACGAATTCTTTGGCCGCCTCAAAACCCTGATCCACGTAAATAGCGCCGGTCAAGGCTTCGAAAGCGTCGGCCAAGATCGTTTCCATGGCCCGGCCGGACATTTGGGATTCGCCTTTGGAAACCAGAAGGTATTTTTGGAGTCCGATTTCTTCTTCGGCGATTTTGGAAAGCATTTTGGTGTTCACCAAAGCGGCCCGAAGAAGAGTAAGCAATCCTTCTTCGAATTTCGGCCGCACTCTCCAAAGATATTCGGTGGAGACAAGCTCCAAAACAGCGTCTCCTAAAAATTCCAGCCTTTCGTTATGGGGAAGTTTCCACGAAGGATTCTCGTTGAGATAGGAACGGTGAGTCAGGGCTTCTTTCAGAATATTCTCGTTTTTGAAGAAAACTCCGATTTTATTTTCCAAAGAAATGATGTCCACGTGCGGTTATTTTTCTTCCGCGGATCTTTTGTCTTCGCCGGCGGCTTCCCTTTCTTTTTTGGTCGGCTCGCCCTTGTCTGGTTCACCGATCTCCCGGTAAATGGTTCCCAAAACACCGTTGATGAATTTTCCGGAATTCGGACCGCCGTAAGCTTTGGCAAGCTCGATCGCTTCGTTAATGGCCACCCTCGGCGGCACTTCGCTCCGGTCGGCGAAAAGAAGTTCGTACAAACCCATTCTCAAAACATTACGGTCAATGGGAGCGATCTGGTTGATCGGCCATTCCGGAGCGGCTTTCTCAATGATGGCGTCGATATCCGGCATTTTATGGACCACGCCCGATACTAGCTTCTTAATAAAATCTTTGTCGTCGGAATCAGGAAAAAACTCCTTGATATTCCTATCAAGGATGGCGTCGAGATCGGCTTTCTGGCCGCCGAAATCCCATTCGTAGAGCGATTGTAGAGCGACTGATCTTCCTATTTGGCGGGCGGACACGTTGGTTAAAAATTAAAAAAGAAAAGGCCGGTTATCTGTAATACCCGCAACTGGGGCAAGCCCGATGGGGCATTGTCGGAGCTCCGCATTTCTTGCAGGCGACCATGGCGGTTTTGGTCTTCGCGAGATGCGAGCGCCGGCGGCCGACTTTGGATTTCGAATGATGTTTTACCGGAGGCATGTTTTTATGATTACGGTGTTTATTGACCCGAAAACGGGCCTTTTTCAGGCCTTATGTTACGGTATTTTTTCAGAAACGTCAATCGATGAATAGGACAAGGACCGGCTCTCCGGACGACCTCGAGATGCTCTCTTGTACCGTATCCTTTGTGTTTCGCGAAATTGTATTCCGGATATTTCTTGTGCTCCCGATCCATGTATTTATCCCGAGAAACTTTGGCGACGATCGAAGCCAGTTTGATGGCTACGAATTTCTCGTCTCCGGCGACGATCGTCCTGATCGATTTTATAAAGATCTTTTCCAAATCCCGGCCGACCATCGCCTCTTGATCCGATCGGCTTTCTAGATACAGTCCGCCGTCGAGATAAACCCGCGCTTCCGCTTCTTGCGGCGAGATCCGGCCGAGTTCAAACAAGACTTTTCTGCATGATCTCAAGGCCGCCGCGTTGGCCGCGCGATTGATGTTCGTCTCGTCGATCCGCCGGGGATAGACCCTGCTCATCGCGTAAATCAAAGGCGCCGCTTTATTTTCTTTGCTTTTCGCGGATTCGCGGCAGAGCCAGTCGCGCCATTTTTTCCTGTTTGCGGCCGAAAGTTGTTTCGAGTCTTTGAGTTTCGACGGCCCGGATTTTATTTTGAAGTCGGCCGGCAAAAGACAAGCGGCGACGCAAACCGGACCGGCCAAAGGCCCGCGTCCGACTTCGTCGATGCCGATAATATAGCGCATAAAAAGAAGCGTTGGGAACGATTATTTAATAAATTTATGAATTTCTTCGGGTAAAAATAACCTAGAAAAATCAACGTTCTTTTGAATTCCAAAAGAGGGTGCGTGAGAAAACCCAACATATTCGATTCTCTTGTTTTTATATCTAATATATTTCAAAGCCGGTATTAAATCGGTATCGGAGCTGATCAATATAGCCGTATCGTATTCGTCATCGACCGCACCCACGATCAAATCCACTGCTATTTTGACATCGGTTCCTTTTTCTCGCGGTTTACCCGCGTCATACATAATATTTCCTCTTTTAATAATGAAACCGGCATTTTCTAATTTAGCCAGAAATTTCTGCTGTCCCGAAACAAGAGAAATACTTTTATCGGAATTATCAATATTCCTAAAAATCCCCGTGTAATATCTTTTGGAAACGCATTCTCTTCCGGCACCGACCAAATAAGAAACGAACTCCTCGAAATCGAAAAAACCTCCTTTGTGAAATCCTATCTGTTTATTTTTAAGGTAGTGATAAAAATTACTACCGTCTATATAAACAGCGGTTCTTTGTTTTTGACCGAGCGAGTGCGCCATACAGAAATTCTATAACAAAAACTGCCCTTGCCGATAGGCAGGAGCAGTGATCATATTAAATATATGATAAGCATTGTTTATCTTCTTGTCAACACCCGGACAAATCTCCCAGTTTGGAGCCTATAGTCAATCGCTTTATAATTATACCAATGAAATTCGTCCACCTTCATACCCACAGCCATTACTCGCTATTGGACGGATTGTCGAAAATCGACGATCTCGTGAACTACGCCAAAGAACTGGGGATGGAGGCTTTGGCCGTCACCGACCACGGCAACATGTACGGAGCCGTGGAGTTCTACAAAAAAGCCAAAGCCGCAGGCGTAAAGCCGATTATCGGCTCGGAGCTCTACGTCGCCTTCGGATCGAGATTCTCCAAAAACCCCAAAGTGGACAATATCCGCTATCACCTCACCCTGCTCGTCAAGAACGAAATCGGATACAAAAACCTCGTGAAGCTGGTCACGGCGGCGAACATCGAAGGGTTTTATTACAAACCGCGCATCGACCACGAATTGATCGAGAAACACCATGAAGGGCTGGTTTGCCTTTCCGGATGCTTCAACGGAGAAATCCCGAGGCTACTCGAGCTCGGTCGAACCGAAGAGGCCAAAACCGTGGCCATGTTCTACAAGAACCTTTTCGCCGAAGATTTTTACATCGAAGTCCAGCAGCATTCGGGCGAGATTCGGCCGAAACTCATCAAACTGGCGAACGAACTTCAAATTCCCCTGGTCGCCACCCAGGATTCCCACTATCTCCGGCCCGAAGACAAGGCCACCCACGAAGTGCTTCTCGCCATCCAAACCCAGAACCATTTCGACGACGAAAAAAGATTGACGATGAAGGAATTCGATCTTTCTTTAACCTCGCCGGACAAAATGGCCGAACTTTTCGCGGACATTCCCGAAGCCCTGGAAAATACCGTTAAAATCGCCGAAAAATGCGTTTTTGAATTCGAGCTTGGAAAAAATAAGCTGCCGGCTTATCCCATTCCCGAAGGAGAAACCAGTCTTTCTTATTTGAAAAAGCTGATCGACGAGAGAATCGGCGAACGGTTTGCGGAGATCACGCCGGAAATAAAAGAAAGGCTTGATTACGAATTCTCGGTCATCGAACAAACCGGCTTCGCAAGCTACTTGCTGATTGTCCAGGACTTTGTGCGCTGGGCCAAAAGCCACGGCATTGTCGTTGGTCCGGGCAGAGGTTCGGCCGCTTCGAGCATTATCGTTTATATCCTTGGGATCACCGACGTCAATCCCTTGCCTTACGGATTGCTTTTCGAGAGATTCCTTAATCCGGCGAGGATCCAAATGCCGGATATCGACATGGATTTCGCCGATACGAGAAGGGAAGAAGTCATCGGCTATGTTAAAGAAAAATACGGGGACGATCACGTGGCCCAGATAATCACTTTCGGGACTTTGGCGGCCCGGGCCGCCATCAGGGATTCGGGCCGGGCGCTTGGCTATCCTTATTCTTTCGTCGACCATATCGCCAAACTGATTCCTTTCGAACCGAACCAGTCGAGGTCGAGCCACCAGCTCGAAGATCTGCTTGAATCGAACGCCGAATTCCGGAAAGAATACGAAGCCGATCCGGACGCCAAAAAAATAATCGACGCCGCTTCGAAGCTCGAGGGCGTGGCCAGGCACGCCTCGGTCCACGCCGCCGGAGTCGTCATCACCGATAAGCCGATCACCGAATACGCGCCTCTCCAGCGATCGCCGCAGGACGAAACCGCCTATATCACCCAGTTCGAGATGCACGCCATCGAAGACCTGGGCCTCCTTAAAATGGACTTTTTGGGGCTCCGAAACCTGACCATCATCGAGGGCTGCCTCAGGCTTGTCAAAGAAAAAGGAGATTCGATCGACATCAATAAGCTCCCTCTGAACGACCAAGACACTTTCAACCTGCTCCAGCGCGGCGAAAACATCGGCGTTTTCCAATTTGAAGGCGCGGGAATGACGCGCTGGCTCATGGCCATGAAAGCCGACCGTTTCGAAGACCTGGTGGCCATGGTCGCGCTGTTCCGTCCGGGACCGATGGAGCTTATTCCTTCGTATATCGCGAGAAAGCAGGGTCGCGAACCGATAACCTATCTCCATCCGAAGCTCGAGCCGATTTTGAGCGGTACCTACGGTATCATGATCTACCAGGAGCAACTCCTCATGATCGCCCGCGAAATGGCGGGATTCACCTACGGCGAAGCCGATGTTTTGAGAAAAGCCGTCGGCAAAAAGATCAAATCCTTGCTCGACGAGCAGGCCGGCAAATTCGTTTCCGGCGTGGAGAAAACCCTGGGAGACAAAAAGCTCGGAGAAGACCTCTGGAAACTGGCCGAGCCTTTCGCCAGGTACGGATTCAACAAAGCCCATTCGGTCTGCTATGCCCTGATCGGATACGAAACCGCTTACTTGAAAGCCCATTATCCGCAGGAATTCATGACGAGCCTTTTAAATAACGATTCTTCGGACGTGGAGCGTATCGCCGTTCTCGTCGCCGATTGCCGCCGCATGAAAATCCAGGTTCTGCCGCCGGATGTGAACAAGAGCTATTCGGATTTCGCTCCGGAGAACCAGAATATCCGTTTCGGATTGTCGGCCGTCAAAAACGTCGGTGTCGGCATCACCCAGGCCATTGTCGACGAACGGCTCCGCGGCGGACCTTTTTCCAACCTTGAAGATTTTGTTTCGAGGATCAACCACAAAGATCTGAACAAGAAATCTTTGGAAAGTCTCATCAAATGCGGCGCCATGGATTCTTTGAGCGTCGAGAGAAAAACACTTTTAATGAACCTCGACGACATCATTAGAACCTTGAGCGCATATCGTCGGAGTTTGGCCGTGAGCCAGACCAGTCTTTTCGGAGGAGCGCCGAAGATGACGATCAAGCTGACGCCGGTCGCCCCGGCGACGAATATGGAAAAACTTAATTGGGAAAAAGAGCTTTTGGGATTGTTCGTTTCGGACCACCCCTTGAACGGATTCAAGCACAACAACGACGGCGTCACTCCCTTAAAGGATGTCAAAAACATCCGCGACGGATACAATGTGACGGTGACGGGTCTTGTTTCCAAAATCCAAAAAATCAACACCAAAAACGGACAGCCGATGCTGTTTGTAAAACTGGAAGATTTGAGTAATAATGTGGAAATATTGGTCTTCAACGACACCATCCAAAAGCATCCCGACATTTGGAGAGAAAACACGATACTGCAAGTAAAAGGACGAGTATCCAGAAAAAACGGAGAACCAAAAATAATATGCGAATCAGCAAAAATAATATAAAGAAACCGGCCGGCTCGAAAAAAGCCGCCGGAAAACCGGATCTCGAGGCGATCAGACACTCGATTTCCCACATCGTCGCCTTGGCGACCCTCGAAAGATTTCCCAAGGCCAAACTCGGCATCGGTCCCACGATCGAAAACGGCTTTTATTACGACTTCGGAATCAAGGAGATTTCCGAAGACAACTTGAAAGCCATCGAAGGCCGCGTAAGAGAGCTTCTGAAACAGGGACTGAAATTCAAAAAAGAGATCGTTACTCCGACCGAAGCGAGAAAAATCTTCAAAGACCAGCCGTTCAAGCTGGAACTGGTGGATGAACTCCGGAAAGCGAAAAAACCCTTGAGCGTCTACAAAACCTACGACAAGAGTTTGAAAAATCCTCTTTTTATCGATCTTTGCGCCGGACCTCACGTCAAATCGACTGCGGAGATCGATCCCGAAGCTTTCAAGCTCACTTCGATCGCCGGAGCTTACTGGAGAGGAAACGAAAAAAATCCCATGCTCCAACGCATCTATGGATTGGCCTTCTCAAACAAGAAAGAGCTCGATGATTATCTCCGGCTGCTGGAAGAGGCGGAAAAACGCGATCACAAAAAGCTCGGCAAAGAACTCGGAATATTCTTCATTGACGAGACGGCTCCGGGGATGCCTTACTGGCTTCCCAAAGGAACGATCATGGTGAACGAGCTCCTGAAGTTCTGGCGCGAGGAGCACAAAAAAAGAGGCTATCTCGAAACCATCACTCCTTTGCTCAATAAAAAGCAGCTGTACGAGACTTCGGGGCATTGGGACCATTATCGGGAAAATATGTTCATAAGCGACATGGGCGAGGACGGCGTTTACTGTCTGAAACCGATGAATTGCCCGAACGCGATGACTATTTTCAAGCAGGAGACTCATAGCTATCGGGAATTGCCGTTGCGTCTTTCCGATTGCGACACCCTTCACCGCCACGAGAAGTCCGGAGAACTGAACGGCCTTTTTCGCGTCCAAAAATTCGCCCAAGACGACGCCCATATCTTTGTCACCGAAGAGCAAATCAGCGACGAATTCAAGAGAATCCTGGAAATCGCCAATCTTTTCTATTCGATCTTCGACATCAAATTCAAGATCAGACTCGGAACAAAACCGGACGATTATATGGGCGACGACAAAACTTGGGCGCGCGCCGAAAAAGAATTGGAGGCCATCTTGAAGAAAAACAAGTTCGATTATTTCATCGGTCAGGGCGAAGGCGCTTTCTACGGTCCGAAGCTCGATATCTTGATGCAGGATTCTCTGGGACGGCAATGGCAAACCGGAACAATCCAGCTGGATTTCCAACTGCCCAGAAAATTCGACCTCAAATACACCGATAAAGACGGAAAAGAAAAGACTCCGGCGGTCATCCACCGGGTAATCTACGGCTCGCTCGAAAGATTTATGGGTATTCTCATAGAGCACTTCGCCGGCGCTTTCCCGACATGGCTTTCTCCGGTCCAGGTGGCGATCATTCCGGTCTCCGAGAAGTTCAATCGCTACGCCGAAGAGGTCAAAATAAAATTGGAATCCGAAGATATCCGTGTCGAACTCCATTCGGCCGCCGAAACTTTGGGACGCCGCATTCGAAACGCGGAAATGCAGAAAATCCCTTATCTTCTTATCGTCGGAGACGCGGAGACCAAAACGCATACGGTCTCGGTGAGAAAACGCTCCGAAGGGGATCTCGGCCAAAAACCGCTCGACTCGTTTATCGCCGACCTGAAACAAGAGATCAAAGACAAGAAATAATCAGACCCCATCCAAAACCCCTTCAAAATGAAGGGGTTTTGTTAACCCGGTAAAACTCGTATAAATTAAAATAGTGATTAAAACCGACAAAAAAATCATCGTCGTCTTGGGGCCAACCGCTTCGGGTAAATCCGATCTGGCGGTCGAACTAGCCATAAAACACAATGGAGAGATTGTTTCCGCCGATTCAAGACAGGTTTACAAAGGTTTGGACATCGGTTCGGGAAAAATCTCCGAAAAAGAAATGAGGGGCATTCCCCATCATCTTTTGGATGTGGCTTCTCCCAGAAGAATCTTTACGGCATCGGATTATGGTCAGCTTAGTAAAAAAGCGATCGATGATATTTTGCGTCGCGGCAAACTCCCGATTGTTTGCGGCGGCACGGGATTTTATATCGACGCTTTACTCTACGACGACGCAATCGCTCCGATTCCGCCGAATCCTAAAATAAGAAAAACTCTCGAGAAACTTTCAACCGAGAAACTGGCCGCAAAATTATCGGATATTGATCCGGACCGTTTCGCTTCGATCGATCGAAAAAACAGGGTTCGGCTTATTCGGGCTCTCGAGATCGTGATGGCATCCGGAAAACCCGTCCCGAAACCGAAACGCCGGGCTCGCTACGATACCTTGAAAATCGGCATTTCTTATCCGATGGAAAAGCTCGACGAACGGATCGAGGTTCGTCTAGACAAGCGCCTTCAATCGGGCATGGTGGACGAGGTGAAGCGGCTTTATAAAAACGGCCTTTCCTGGAAACGTCTTTTCGATCTCGGACTCGAATACCGATACATCTCGCTCTATCTTCGCGGACAGTTAAGCTGTGAAGAAATGCGGCAAGAGCTTTTGAAGGCCATCCGGCAATACGCGAGGCGCCAAATGACCTGGTTCAAGAAAGATCAGACGATCAAATGGATTAAAGATAAATCGGAAGCCGATCGGCTTCTCGAAGAATTCCTGAAAACGGATATTTCCGCAAAACTTTAAAGCTCTTTTTCGAGCAATTCGCTGATTTTCCCGGGGTGGCCTTTACCTTGCAGTTCGGCCATGGCTTTGCCGATCAGGAACTGGAAAGCGGTTTTCTTTCCGGCTTTGTAATCACTGACCGCGCTGGGATTGTCTTTGATGACTTTCTGGACCGCGGATTTGATGATTTCTTCGTCCAAAACCTGCTCCATTCCTTTTTCTTTTATGATCTGCTTCGGATCGAGTCCCGAACGCTGCATTTCCGGAAGCAAATCCTTGGCGATCCGGCTCGATATGTCGCCGTCGAAAATCAAATCGATGAAATCCGCGAAATTCTCCGGATCGATTTTGAGATCGCTGAAAGCGATTCCTTTGGCGTTCATGAAGCCCTTGAGGTCGCTCGTCAGGTAATTGAAAACAAGGTCGATGAATCTTTGTCTTTCCGGAGCCTGGATATTCTTGTCTCCCAAGGCTTCGGAAAGCGTGGCCTCGAAAAAATCGGTCGATTCCCGGTCTTCGATCATCAAATCGGCTTGGATTGGCCGGAGCCCGTATTCGCTCATCAGCCTTGACCGTTTTTGGAGCGGCAATTCCGGAATGGATCGCCTCAATTCCTCGAAATCGACAAGTGAAGTCTCCCTGAAATCGATCGCTGGAATGTCCGGTTCCGGAAAATAGCGATAGTCTTTGGCTTCCTCTTTGCTCCGCTGGCTAAAGGTTTCTTTTTTATTCTTATCCCAACCGCGGGTTTCCTGGGCCACTTTTCCTCCGGACTCCAGAACTTCTGTCTGGCGTTTGATTTCGAAATTGACGGCGTCTCCGACGGACCTGAAAGAATTCAGGTTTTTTACCTCAACCTTGGTTCCGTATTCTCTTTGTTTTTCCGGACGCACGGAAACATTGGCCTCCACCCGCATCTGTCCTTTTTCCATGTCGGCCGCGGAAATCCGAAGATAGCGGAGGATCAATTGAAGCATTTTCCCGAAAGCGACGGCCTGTTCCCCGCTTTCTATATCCGGTTCGGTCACGAGTTCCATCAAAGGAACCCCGGCCCGGTTGAAATCGACATAGGTGGCTTTGTCCGTTTCTTTCGGTCGGTTTCCGTTTTCCGCCGGAATTTCGTGTAGCAGCCGGCCGACGTCCTCTTCCAAATGGATCCTTCTCACACGGACACCAAGAAGCTCGCCGTTTTTAACCAAAGGTTCGTCGTATTGGGAAATCTGGTAGCCTTTCGGAAGATCGGGATAAAAATAGCTTTTGCGGTCGAATTTCGATTTCTCGGAAATATCGGATCCGAGCGCCAAACCAAGTTTTAAGACGGATTTGACGGCTTCGATATTCGGCACAGGCAAAGTTCCCGGATGGCCGAGACAGATCGGACAGACGTTGGTATTCGGCTTGGTCTCCAGGCTGTTATTTCTGCAGCCGCAGAACATTTTGGTTTTGGTGTTGAGCTCGACGTGGATCTCGAGGCCGATGGTCGGTGAATATTTCATTGAATAATCTTATTTTATCAGGTTTCGGAGACTAATAAAAACGCCCTTTTTCAAGGGCTTTTGATCAGCTGTTTTTGACATTCTCGAGTTTGGAGTCGAGGACTCTCCGCAAAATCGCCTCGACTTTGGCGTCGACCGCTTCCACGGACAGATTTTCGCCGTTTTTGTCGGAACATTCGACGAGAATAAAATCCGGATAAGTTTCGGTAAGCCAACGATAGGATCGGCCGGCGTTTATCATGTGTTTCGGATCGACTTCGTGGCCCTGGGGAGTTCCCCGATGGACGATCCTCTGCTCCACCAGTTCCGGCGGCAGCCAAAGAATAATATTTATGTCCGGCCTCGGGATTCCGTAAAATCCGTATTCCCGATCGAAAAGCTCGTCGACGTATTTTTTGCGTTCTTCCGAATCGCTGATCTTTCCTCCTTGATGCCCGGCATTCGACTCGACATAGCGGTCGCAAATAACCACCTTGCCATCTTGGAGCGCCTGTCTGATTTCGAAACTCGCATCGTACCGATCGAGAGCGTAAAATTCCGAAGCGATTTTCGGAGGAACGTCGTTCGGCGGTCCGTAACGCGGCGGCGTATGGTCCGGCAGCTTGCCGAGATAGGCGGCCACAAACCAACCGGCCGGAGATCCGTATCGGGGAAAAGCGAATTTGGCTACCGCGTAGCCTTGGCCCTTAAACCACTTTTCGGCGAATTGCGACTCGGTATTTTTACCCGTGCCGTCGGTGCCGCCGAAAACGATCATCAATCCTCCGGGTATTTTCTTTTCCATCATAGATAAATCAAAGTTTCCCGAAAAGATTCTTCGGATTAGCCGCGGTCGGACCTTTTTGCTTGTTGTAAAGGGATTTCTTGCGGAGATTGTAAGGTCTTTCCGCCGGGCTCGAAAGATATTCCACCGCCACCTGGCATATATACATTCCGGGATAGAGCTTTACCGGCAGATCCGATTGGTTGCTGATTTCCAAAGTGATCGCTCCTTCGAATCCGGGATCGACAAACCCGGCCGTATGGACGAGGATTCCCATCCGAGCCAAAGTGCTCTTGCCCTCGACCCGAAGGACCATATCGGACGGCACCTTCATATATTCGGCCGTGCTCGCCAAAATGAATTTTCCGGGATGCAAAATAAACGACTCGCGATTGTCGTAATTCCTCATAACCTTCAAAGGAATGCCCTTTTTGGTGTCGAGCAAACTGGTCTCGCTGATATGGAAGACTTTAAATTGCTGTCCGAGCTTGAGATCGATCGAGGCCGGACCGATCTGATCCGGAGAAAGTTTCGGAAGAAAAACCAGCCTCTTTTGCTTGATGACTTTTTTGATATCCCTGTCGGAGAGAACCATTAAGCTCGGTTTATTTGTTATTCGACGACATTAGTTAAATTCCCTGTTTTCGGGCTTGTCCATTTTATTTATTTCCGGATTATAGGTTCTGGTTTCACAATATTCCAGTTTCTTTTTCATGACTTGTTCCAATTTTTCCGTTCCATGAAAGTCCTCGGCTATATTGGCGACTTTACAGGCAAAAACGATCACATCGGTAACCTCGGCCGGGATCTCTTCCCACTTTTTCTCCAAGATAGCCTTGCACGCTTCGCCGACCTCTTCAACCAATTTCAGAACGGCGATCTTGGTGGCTTTTTCCTCGTCTTGGGCTATGCCCTTTTTGGCAGAAAACTCCCTTTCCCACTTTTGGATGTCGTTGATATTCACCGGACTTATTATAAACGAACTGGTAATTTTGGGAATACAACTACGCCAAATCCTGCCTCTTTAGCCTCTAGGCCGCAAACGTAAAGCCAAATAAAAGGTTTTTCACGGCGAAAATAGCTATTAGTCGACGATTTCTATCCCCAAGAGAATAAGAAGGTCTAAAATAGCGGCAATCAGTATCCCGGCGGCAATGCCTTTCACGATTTTCTTCATTTTTTGTTTAACAAAAAGCGACCTTTTGGGTCGCTTTTAGCGGTTACAGTATTATGTTCGCGAGGTTAATCCACAACCTCTATCCCCATCGAGCGCGCGGTGCCGGCAATGATCTTCTCGGCGGCCTCCACGTCGTTCGCGTTCAAATCAACCGCTTTTTTCTCGGCGATTTTCCGCAAATCCTCCTTACTCACTTTTCCCACTTTGTTCTTGTTCGGAACAGCCGATCCTTTTTCAATACCGGCGGCTTTGCGGAGCAAATCCGAAGCCGGCGGAGTTTTCAGCTTGAAGGTGAAGCTCCGATCCTCGTAAATGGTGATTTCGGCCGGAATGATGTCGCTGCCCATATCCTTGGTGGCGTCGTTGAACTGTTTGACGAATTCCTGGATATTCACGCCGTGCTGGCCCAATGCCGGGCCCACCGGAGAAGCCGGGTTGGCGGCGCCGGCTTTTATTTGGAGTTTCAAAGTTGTTTTGATTGGTTTGGCCATATTAGCAGGAAATATCTTAAACTAAATCTTTTTGACTTGCAAAGCGTCGATTTCCACAGCCGTGTCGCGTCCGAAAATGGAAACCAAAACTTTGACCCGACCCCTGGCTTCGTCCACTTCCGAGATTTTGGCGTCGGCGTCCTTGAACGGACCGTCGGTGATGCGGACCAAGTCTCCCGCTTTGTAATCGATCCGGAAGCTCGGTTCCTCACCGGTCATTTTCGCCATCAGGGAATCGACTTCGGCTTTGGAGAGCGGGGTCGGCGTGGTGGTGTCGGCGCCGACAAATCCGGTGACGCGCGGGGTGTTGCGGACGATATACCAGGTATCCGGCCCCATGACCATGTCGACGAGCACGTATCCCGGGTATATCTTTTCGTCGACGACGGTCCGGCGCCCGTTTTTGATCTTGACTTTCTTTTCCTTGGGAACGATAACGTTGAAAATTTTGTCTTCGACGCCCAACGATTCGATACGCTGCTTCAAATAACGGCTGACGGCGTCTTCGTATCCCGAATAAGTGTGCACCGCGTACCAGTGCCGAGTTTCAGTCTGTTCCGGAGTGGTTTTTTCCATAAAATTTTAAATCTTCAAAATGAATTTCTTCATCAGAAAAGTGAAAAACGAATCTGCGGAAAAAAGAAGCAAAGACACGATCACGGCGAAAACAATAACGAGAAGCACCATGCGGAAGGTGTCTTTTCTGCTCGGCCAGTTGACCTTGCGGAGTTCTTCGTAGGAATCTTTGATGAATTTTTTGAGTGCCATGTAAGCTTTGTAAGGTTATAATTTTTAAAGCTAGATGTCAAGATTTTTGACCGAAGCACCGTGGATCTGGATATATCTTTTTCTCGGCTCAACCTCGCTTCCCATGAAAATGTCGAAAAGCCGATCCGCTTCCTTGGCATCGTCTACGGTCACCACTTTCATCATCCTCGTTTCCGGATTCATGGTCGTTTCCCAAAGCTGTTCCGGATTCATCTCTCCCAAACCTTTATAGCGGCTGACCACCGACTGTTCGCCCATTTTCTTGAGTAAGGCGTCTTTTTCGGCGTCGGTATAACCATAATGGAATTCTTTGCCTTTTTGGACTTTATAAAGCGGCGGCTGGGCGATGAAAATATGCCCGTTCTCGATCAGTTTTTCGAAATAACGGTAGAAAAGCGTCAGAAGCAAAGTCCGGATATGGGCGCCGTCGACGTCGGCATCGGTCATGATAATCACCTTGCCGTATCTCAATTTCTCCAAATTGAAGTCCTCGCCGAAAGCCGTCCCCAGAGCGACGATCAATGATTTGATTTCGTTGTTGGCAAGCATGCGGTGGATCTGCGCCTTCTCGACGTTCAGGATCTTTCCCCGAAGCGGCAGAATGGCCTGGAACCGTCGATCCCGGCCTTGTTTGGCCGAGCCTCCGGCCGATTCTCCCTCGACAATGAACATCTCGGCTTCTTCGGTCTTTTTCGTCTGGCAGTCGGCCAGTTTTCCCGGCAAGGTCAACCCTTCCAAGGCGCCTTTACGCAAAACCGTGTCTTTGGCCGCTTTGGCGGCTTTTCTCGCCTTGGCCGCCAAGACGCATTTTTCGATCATTCTTCGGCCGTCGCTCCCGTATTTTTCCAAAAACTCCTTGAAGGCTTCGGAAACGACCGTATCCACGGCGCTTCTCGCCTCGGGATTGCCCAACCTGGCCTTGGTCTGGCCTTCGAACTGCGGGTTTTTGAGCTTGACCGAGACAACGGCGATCAGTCCCTCGCGCACGTCTTCTCCGGTCAAGTTGTCGTCCGTTTCTTTCAAATATCCGGACGAACGGCTGAAATCGTTCAAAGTCCTCGTGATGGCTGTCCGGAGTCCGGTCAAATGCATGCCGCCGTCCGAAGTATGGATATTGTTAGCAAAGCTGTATTCTTCGACTTCGAAACCTTCGGTGTAAGCCAAAGCCGCTTCGATATCCATGCCGTTATATTCCTTGTTGACGTAAAAGACTTCCTGCTGGATGAGCGGATCACCGTCTTCGTTAAGATAATCGATGAACGATCTGAGTCCGCCGGCGAACCGGAAGGCGTAATAAAACGGAGTCTCTTCCCGACGGTCGATAAAAACGATCCTCAAGCCTTTGGTGAGATAAGCCTGCTCCCGCAGATGGTCTAAGATTCTTTTCCGGTCGAAAATCGTTTCGGAAAACACCTGCTTGTCCGGATAAAAAATAGAAGTGGTGCCGCGACCGACGGATTTGCCGATTTTTTTCACGGCGTGCTTGGGCTTGCCTCGCTCGTATTCCTGACTGTAAAGAAAACCGTTCTGCCGGACTTCGACTTTCATGTGTTCGGATAAAGCGTTTACGACCGAAGCTCCGACTCCGTGCAGACCACCGGAAACCTTGTATCCGGCTCCGCCGAATTTGCCGCCGGCGTGGAGCGTGGTCATCACGGTCTCGAGCGCGGACTTTTTGGTCACGGCGTGGACATCGACCGGAATGCCGCGGCCGTCGTCCTGAACCGTTACGCTGCCGTCTTTATTCAATTCCACGCGGATATTATTGGCGTATCCGCCCATGGCTTCGTCGACCGAGTTGTCGACGATCTCCCAAACCAAGTGATGCAAGCCGTCGACGCCGGTGGAACCGATGTACATTCCAGGCCTTTTTCTGACCGGTTCCAAACCCTCCAGAACCTCGATGTCTTTGGCGCTGTACGACTGCTCTTTTTTAACGGATTTTTCCTCGCTTTTTTTGGCCATTTTCCAGATGTTTAAAACTTCAAAAAGTCTTTTTATTCTAACAAAAATCAGGGCTTTAGACAACCCTTCAGGCCTCTCGTCTTAGCGGATTTCGGCCTTGAAATCAGAGGCCAAAATATCGGCGATTTTGGCTGTCGAACGGTTGGCTTCCTCGTCCGAAAGCGTCTTTTTCATGGATTGGAAAACCAGGCGCAAAGTGAGGCTGATCCGGTCGTCGGCGATATTCAGATAATCGATCAAATCGACGTCGTCGAGATTCTCGATCCTCAAATCGGCGATCGCTTCGAGAATAAGATTCATTCTCACGGAAGCCGGAACCGTAAAGGAAATGTCGCGGATGATCGAAGGATACGGCGAGATCTCGAGATATTCCCTTTCCCCTTCCATCAGATGACGCGTTTTGTCGAAATCGATTTCGAGAAAAGCGGCTTTGTTTTTCGGATCGGGGAAAAGATACCCCAAAACTTCATGATCGGATTCCAGCCGCAGTTTGCTTCCTTCCGGCACAAAAGCGTAATCCGTAAGTCCGAGACTCCGCAGCAGATTCTCGGCCGGTCCGCGAAGTTCGCGGAAAACATAGTCGCCGGATTTCAGACTGACGGCCATGGCCAAATGATATTCTTCCTTGAAGCCCTTGAGGAAAACTTTGCCGATTTCGAATATTCTCACGTTTCCGGAAAACCGATGATTGGTTTTGACGTTCTCCCGAAGATGGTAAACAAGGCTGTTCCGGAGGAATCGCTTGTCGTCGGACAGAGGATTTTCCATTTCGACGTCTCCGTCCGCTTTAGCCGGAATAAAGCTGGAGTTGCGGACTTCGGAAAATCCCATTTCCATGAGACTATTCTTGGCTTTTTCCGCGGCCAAGAAATATTCGTCCATTTCCGGCGGGGCGAGCAAAACAGCCGGATTTTTCCCGGGAATCTTGTTCAGGTCGTACATCCGACCGACTTCCTCGATCAAGTCCTCGATGATATTTATGTCGAGCCTCAAAGCCGGAACCTCGATCATATTTTTCGGAAGGAGACGGAATCCCAAAGATTTCAAAATAATCGAAACAGTCTTGGAATCGATATCCGCTCCGAGAACGCTTTGAAGCTTTTCCTCATCAAATTTCAAAATCTTTTTCGGTTGGCGTTTCGGATAAACATCCTTGGAATCGAGAAAAGTCGCTTTGCAGATTTCCTTGAGCAGCACGATTGCTCGGTCGATGCCGATCTTGCAAAGCTCCGGAGACAAGCCGTGGCCGAATCTTTGTGAAGCGTCGGTCGCGAGTTTGATCGTTTTGGAAGCCCTGTAAATCGAAACCGGGTCGAAATTGGCCGACTCGATGACAATCGTTTTGGTTTTGGAATCCACCTTCGAGCTTTCCCCTCCTTTGATACCGGCGATGGCCAAAAGTTTTTCGCGGTCGGCGATGACCAAAATCGACTTGTCGAGTTTGATCTTCTGGTTGTCGATCGTCTCGATTGTTTCGTTCGTTTTGGCTCGGCGGACTCGGATCCCGCCTTTGATTTTCGAGGCGTCGAAAGCATGGAGCGGCTGGCCGGTTTCGATCATAACGTAATTCAAAATGTCGACAACAGCGTTCACCGGCCGCAAACCGCAGGTTTGAAGCGTTTTCCGCATCCAAACCGGAGACTGTCCGATTTTCGGAAGCTCGAGATAATAAGCCATATATCTCGGACATAACTTCGGATCTTCGATCTTGATTTGTTCCAAAAAGCCTTTGTTCTGCGGTTGATTGACGATGATCTTTGGAGCGAAAGAAAGCTTTCGGCCGGTCGCGGCCGCGGCTTCCCTCGCCATTCCCCAATGGGAAGCGGCGTCCGACCAGCGGTTCGGCATGATCTTGATTTCCATGGCGTCGGCTTTAACCTCTTCTACCTCAAAGGATTTAACGCTCAAAACATCGGCCAATTTCTTTTTGTCCGGAATCCCCGGAACCATTTTTTTGAGCAAATAATAGGAAAACTTCATGATCTAGAATTGTTTGATGAATCTCAAATCTCCGTTGTAGAACATGCGGATATCCGGAATATTGTATTTGATCATCGCAAGCCTTTCGATGCCGCAGCCGAAGGCGAATCCTTGCCAGTCGCGAGGATTGTATCCGGCGAATTCGAAGACCCGCGGATGCACCATGCCGGCGCCCATCACCTCGAGCCACTTCGAATTTTTGAATTTGATGTCCACCTCGACTCCGGGCTCGACAAACGGAAAATAACTGGAACGGAATCGGAACTCTATTTTTTTACCTTTAAAGAAACTTTTGAGAAACTGCTCGATGACAAACTTGAAATTGGCGAAAGAAACATCCTTGCCGACCATCAATCCCTCGACTTGCGAAAAATTCGCTTCGTGCGAAGCGTCGAGTGCCTCGTAGCGGAAGGTCCGTCCGGGGACGATGATTTGGAAAGGCGGCTCGTGCGTTTCCATATATCGAACCTGCATCGGCGAAGTGTGGGTCCGTAAAAGATAATGATCTTTGGAGTTCTTGGGTTTTTTGTCCTGTTTGATCCAAAAAGTGTCCCACATTTCCCGCGCCGGATGGTCGGCCGGAATGTTCAAGACGTCGAAATTGTAATATTCGGATTCGAGCTCCGGTCCGTCGATCACGGAAAAATTGAGCGAAGTGAAAATCCTCAAGATCTCGTTTTCTGTTTTCGTTAAAGGATGAAGATGGCCGGTTTCGGAACGCTTTCCCGGAAGAGTGATGTCTTCTTCGGGGATTTCGAATTCGACTAAAGATTTGAGTTTGAAATCGATCGCCTCTTCGATTTCTTTCCTCGCCTGCTGGGCCAAAGGCCCGATCCGCCGTTTTTCCTCGAGCGGAAGATCCTTTAACGATTTCAATACATTATTCAACAAACCTTCTTTCCTGCCCAGGTAACGCACCCTGATCGCCTCGACTTCCTCGGAAGTTTTGGCGCGATTGATCGCTTCTGCGGCTTCAGATTGGATTGTGTCTATGTCTTTATTCATAAAAGTGCCGGCGGGTGGAATCGGACCACCGACCTAAGCGTTATGAGTGCTTCGCTCTAACCACTGAGCTACGCCGGCAGCGAATATCCGCCTGCTTTATTATATTAGGCTAATATAACCGAAATTAGAAGGCAAACAGCCTTTTCGTAAAATGCGCAGCGGACGGGATTCGAACCCGCGATCTCTGCCGTGACAGGGCAGCGCTTTAAGCCAACTAAGCTACCGCTGCAAACGCGATTACTGACGTATTTTAAAGCCGATTTTCAAATAAATCAATCCAAGCTTTTCGCGAGTTTGCTGAACTTTTTTCCTCGGCCGATGTAATCCTTAAACATGTCGAAACTGGTCGCTCCCGGGGAAAAGACGATGATCGCTTTTTCGTCCGGAGCGAATCGCAGATATTTTTTGGCATCCTCGAACGCCGCGGCCAAGGCTTTTATCAAGTTATCGGTGAGAATGATTTTGACTTTGCTTTTTCCGATGGCTTTTTTTATTTTCTCTTTGTTTTCCCCGAAAAGAATCGCCTCTCGAACCGAAGATTTTTGGAGCGTCGCGCCAAGCGATCCGTAATCCAAATTCTTGTCTTTACCTCCGGCAATAAGGAAAATCGGCTCTTTGAACGATTTGACCGCCGCCGCGGTCGTCTCCGGATTGGTGGAGGCGGAATCGTTGTAGATTTCTATCGATTTCCCGCCCACATTCTTTTTGGCCACCAGTTCCAAACGGTAAGGCAAACCTTTGTATTTTTTGACCGTCGCTTTGATGGTCCCGGGGTCGATTCCCAAATAAAGGCCGATTTCCGCGGCCATGACCGCGTTTTTGAAATTGTGCGGACCGGCGATTTTGAGATCGGCCGGAGAAAAAAGATCGAATTTCTTTTCCGAAACCGGAATCTTTTTTCCTTTGCTTTTTTTGGCGATCAAAAAAGAATTTTTGTTGTCTTTGTTGTAAAAAACAACGTCGGATTTCTTCTGATGTTTCGCGATTTCCGATTTGGCTTCCAGATATTCCTTAACCGACCGGTGAACGTCTAAGTGATCCGGAAAAACATCGAGCACCACGGCGATATCGGGCGACAATCCGAGTCCTTGGAGCTGGAAGCTCGAAAGCTCGATGACGGACATGGAATCCTTTTTGAGCTTCGAAAGAATGGTGAGAGCCGGCGTGCCGATATTTCCCGCGAGATAAGCGTCTTTTTTGGCGGCTTTCAGGATATCGTAGAGCAATGTCGAAGTAGTGCCTTTGCCTTTGGTGCCAGTGATGCCGATGATCAATCCCTTTTTGTTCTTTCTCACCTCGTCGAAAAAGACTTTGGTGGCGCTAGAAAACTCGGTTCCTTTTCTCAGAGCATTTTGGATTTCGGGGAGGTTGTACGGAACTCCGGGAGAACGGAAAACGATATCAAAGTCGTCGAGTCGCCGGAGATAATCCGGATCGATTTCCCGGTCGAGAATCGTTATTTTTTCTTTGGGATATTTTTTCCGAAGATAAGCCTTCAAGGCTTTTCCCTCGCGGCCGAATCCCAAAATTGCCAATTTCATGATTTCATAGTAATATATATATCAAGTTTTATTAAGCGTTATCGCGGGGGAGACGGACGGTAAGTCGGGAGCCTCATAAGCTCTAGATAGCAGGTTCAATTCCTGCCCCCGCAACTTGAAGTTTTATATAAAATCTCCTTGTCGGCTCAAGGCGATTTTATTAATAAAATAAATCCGTCCTTTGGCGGAAAATTTTTAAAATAGAATATATTGAGTTCTCTCGTCCTCTTGACAAAAGCTGCTCTTTATGATAATCTATTTTATAGATTGATAATAGGGAGGAATTGTTGTGAAGAAGGCTTCTGTTATCTTTCTGTGCTTAGTGCTTTTCTTTGTGGCAACAACGCCAGCCAATGCTGCTGCCCAAGAGAAACCTATCATTCGTCAAGTTGGCGATACAGGGAAGATTGAAATTGTGGCTGACCCCGAACGAGGATACTTCGCTTCCCGGTTGGATAATTGGGAATATGAAATCTATTCGGGTGGACACAGCTACTGGGCTCAATTCGGTGCCATTACCGCAGCAACGAAAGTCACGGTTATCAATCGGAAAGTAGATCGAGAAGATTTCGATCTTCTCAATGGCAAAGAGGCAGTTCTTTACGGCCGTATAAGATGCATCGGAAAAGGTGAAGGTGAAGTTCGGGAATGGCTCGAACTAAACATCTTCATTACCGATCCCTTATAACGGACCTATTGGGACCCCCGCACAAGGATGTGCGGGTTTTTCATATTTATTTTATATACTTTCGTAAAGTTTCCCCAAGGAGAAAAGATTCTTGTCGTCTCCCCACTTCCCCATCAATTGAAATCCAATTGGCAAATCTCCTTCTTTGTTTTTGGCCGGAATAGCGAGCCCGGGGATTCCGGCCAGATTCGCCGGAATGGTGAAAATGTCGGAAAGATACATCTCCATCGGATTTTGCGTCTTTTCTCCGATTTTGAAAGCCGGAGACGGCGAAACCGGAGCGAGAATTGCGTCCACTTTGTCGCTGTCGAAAGCTTTTTCGAAATCCTCTCTGATCAATCTTCTCACTCTTTGGGCTTTGGCGTAATAGGCATCATAGTAGCCGGAAGAAAGCACGAAAGTTCCGAGGAGTATCCGGCGTTTGACTTCTTCGCCGAATCTTTCGCCTTTGGTTTTCTCGTAAATCTCGAGAAGGCTTTTCGCGTCTTTCGATCGGCCGTAACGTATGCCGTCGTAACGAGCCAAATTGGTCGAGGCCTCGGCCGGCATAATGATGTAATAGCAAGGCAGGGCGTATTTGGTGTGCGGCAAGCTGATGTCCTTGAAAACCGCCCCCATATCCGTGAACTCGTGGATGACGTTTTTGATCGTCGTTTCGACTTCTTTCGACAACCCTCCTTCCAGGTATTCTTTGGGAAGACCGATGACGATATTTTTCAAATCTTCTTTTTCCCAAAGCCTCCTGTCCGGCAAATCGAAAGAAGTGGCGTCGTAGCGGTCTTCGCCTTTGATCTCTTCGAAAACCATTTCGGCGTCTTTGACCGATCTCGCAAAAGGCCCGATCTGATCCAGACTCGAACACATGGCCAAAAGCCCGAAACGCGAAACCGCGCCGTAAGTCGGTTTGAATCCGACTGTGCCGCAGAATCCGGCCGGCTGCCTGATCGAGCCTCCGGTATCCGATCCCAAGGCGACCACGGCCATGTCGGCCGCGACCGCCGCCGCCGAGCCTCCGGACGAACCTCCGGGCACCCGCTCCAGATCATGGGGGTTTTTGGTCGGGCCGTAGGCCGAAGTCTCGGTGGACGAACCCATGGCGAACTCGTCGGTGTTGGTCTTCCCCAAAATTATCGCCCCCTGTTCTTTAAGTTTTTTGACAACGGTTGCGTCGTAGGAAGAGATGTAATTTTCCAAAATCTTCGAAGAAGCGGTGCAGGGCAGGCCTTCGGACATGATGACGTCTTTCAAGGCGATCGGGACGCCGGCCAAATCCGGCAGATCCTCTCCGGACTTCAAACGGCTGTCAACCCACGAAGCCGCTTCGAGCCCGGATTTCTTGTTGAGGTTCAAATACGCGTGGATGCTTTTATCTTTTTTTTCTATTTTTTTAAAATAATCCTCGGCGATCTCCGCGGCCGAAAACTTTCCGGACCGCAATCCGTCTCTGATCTCGGAAACGCTTAAACTCTTCTCGTTATTCATGATCGCTTTTGTCGAACACGGCCGGAACTTTCAGAAACCCTTTTTCCTTTTCCGGGAAAGCGTCCTTGCCTTTGGAAAGCAATTCGTCGTTTTCCTCGTCGTCTTTAAAAACATTCATTAAATCCGTGCCGCCGGTAACGGGCGAAACGTCTCGGGTGTCGAGTTCGGTCAATTCTTGGAAATGGCCGAGAATCCCCTCGAGATCAAAAGCGAGCTTTTCTTTCTGTTTATCGCTTATTTTCACCCTGGCGAGCTCGGCCAGATGTTCGATTGTCTCTTTGTTGATCGCCATGATTCTTCACTTATCTTAAACAAAACCTCCGCTCTCCACAAATCAACTCACTTTGCCGATGGCGGTTTGGAGTTCCCAGAAATTGCGGTAAATGCCGTCCGGATCCCGCATCAGTTTTTCGTGCGTTCCCATCTCGGCGATCTTGCCTTTTTCTAAAACAATGATTTTGTCCGCTTTCTGGATGGTGCTCAAGCGGTGGGCGATGATAAAGGTCGTCCGACCCTTGATCAAATCGGCCAATGCGGCCTGGACCATTTTTTCCGAAGCCGAATCCAAGGCCGAAGTGGCTTCGTCCAAAATAAGGATCTTCGGGTTCCTCAAAATCGCCCTGGCGATGGCCAACCGCTGTTTCTGTCCTCCGGAAAGCTTGATACCCCTTTCTCCGACCATCTGGTTGTATTTCCGGGGAAAAGTTTCGATGAACTCGTCGGCACTCGCCGCCTTGGACGCCGTTTCGATTTCTTCGTCGGTCGCTTTCGGGTTTCCATAGCGGATATTGTTTTTGATGGTGTCATTGAAAAGCAATATTTCCTGGGGCACGATCGCCATCTGTTCACGCAACGCCCTCAATTGGAGTCTTTTAATATCCACTCCGTCGATAAGGATCCGGCCCTTAACCGGCAGATAATATCGGCCGATCATGTCGACGACCGTGCTCTTGCCCACTCCGGATTCTCCGACAAAAGCCACGGATTCTCCGGGTTCGACTTTGAAGCTGATGTCGCGCAGAACAAGCTTGTTTTTCTTGTAGCCGAAATCGACGTTCTCGAACTCCACCGATCCCTTAAGGTCTTTGATGACGATCGGACGGGCTACATCTTTTTCTTCAGGATAATCGTAATATTTCATGGCTCGGCGGAAAGAAAACATGCCGCTTTTTATCATCCGGTACTGGTCGGCGAGCTGGGTCAAAGGCACGGTCAGCAAATTGATATATCCAAAAAACATCACCAAATTGCCCGCGGAAAGCTCTCCGGACCGGAGCATGATTATTCCCAATCCGAAAACCAAAACAAAACCCAAAGAAAAAACTATCTTTTGCCACATGGCCATTTCCTGCCAGATATTCCTCCACTTGATGTAAACTCCTCCGGCGGCGATGAAGTTTTTCAGATTCCTCTTTTCCTCGAACTCCTCGGCCACGGACGCTTTGACCGCCTGGACGTTCAAAACCGAATCCCACAAATCTCCGTAGGCTTTTTCCCAGCCGCGGTGCATTTCTTTCTGCTTTTTGACGATGTTTTTCGTGTAGACGAAGGTGATCCAGACGTAGACCAGGCTCGAGACCGTGAGGATCGAAGCCAGACGCCACTCGACGAAAAAGAGAATGGCGATGGCGACGACGCAGGAGATGACCGACGGGAAAAAGGCGAAGAGCGATTTTTCTATCATGTTGGAAAGATCTTCCACTCCCCGGTCCACCCGGCGCATGATCTTTCCCATTTTCATTTCCTTGTGGAACCTGATCGGCAAATCGTTCAAATGACGGAAAATTTTCACGAGAAGCCTGTTCGTCAAATCCATGGCCACTTCGTAAGATTGTCTGACGCTGTATCTAGAAAGCCCGTCGGCGACAAGAGACAGAACAAACCACAAAACAAGCAGTCCGACGATAACCAAAAGATCGGACTCCGGCTGGACGGCGATGTCGATCGAGCGTCCGTAAATTAAAGGAATGACGGCGGTCATCCCGGCGGCGAGAACGGCGGCGAACATGCCCCGATAAAGCTTTTGCGGCTCTTTCAGGAGCGCGATCGTTTTTTGGATATGGGGATCTTTGGAAAACATAAAATCAAATTTTGCTTAGCTTGCTTAAATTGCCGCAGAAAAAGATATTGGCTTTATCGTTTCTAAACAATTCTTCTTTTATTTTTTTAATATTTTTCAGCATATCGGATGACGAAATCTCATGCTTTTTATCGAAACCGCCTCTATAAAATAAATAATCCAAAAGAATTTCGCGATAGGTATTGTTGTCGCCGAGTTCTTTTTTTATACCGGCTTCTATATTTCTCCTAAGCGCGTTAAGATCTTTTTCGTTATTCTCCAAATCACCGATGGCGGTTTTAACGCGATCGAGAATCAGATCAACCGCTTTGTTTTGATCTTCCCGCAATACCCCGAAGTAAATCATTATAAACCCTCCTCTTCCGTATGAAAAGTTTTTTAGGCGCAAATCATATATTCCGTATTTTTGAAGCTTATCTGAAATATTGTCTTTGCGGCGGTAAAAAGTCCAAGAGATCAGTTCTTGAAATAAAACCTCGGTTTTAAAATCCTCTTTTGTCGAAATACCGGGTAAAACAATAAGCGCGTACGCATTAGATAAACCGGGGAACTCAATTTTTCTTTCCGATTTATCGGATAAAGTCATTTTTTGACTCGCGTCAAAAACTTCGTAATTAAGACCGGATAGATTCGACTTCAATAATCCGGCTGTTTTCAATCGAAAAACAATATTGGGCTTATAAGCGCTGAATACGGTAATTTTATTTTTGTTGATCTTCGAAAATAACTTTTTAATATCATCGATTTTAATACTTTTTATCGCTTCGATAGCGCTATTATAATCCTCTTTATACGGATTGAATCCTATAAATCTTTCCGCGCTTGATATTTGGTAAAGCTTTTCGAACAAATCGTCGTTTTTAGCCGCCAACTCCGATATCACTCGCTTTTTTTCTTGAACGAATAAATCTTCGTTATCAAAACTTTGATATTGGAAGATATTAAAGATATCTTTCAACGATTTTATCGCATCTTTTTTATAGAAGCGGAAATGGATCGTCAAACAATCCGCCGACACATCTCCTTGGACTTCGTATAAATCCGGCCCATCTTTAACTCTAACATCGTTAACCAAATAATGCTCCAGAAGATGCGCGATCGCCAGAAAATCTTTCTGCGATTGCGTTTTATCAAGATTGAATCTAATACTCAAAAAGGTGTAATCTGTTTTTTGCGGTAAAAATGCCCAAAAAATATTTGAAGTGATTCGTGAATACATGGACTATCTAATAATAGCGTAAAAAACCAAAGAAAGAAGGGGCGAACATACGCGCCCCTTTTAGAAATCACTTATTTCCCGCTGCTACTACCACCGCTGCGATCGTCGGTATGAACCTTGCCCCAATCGCTAGCCTTGTCGCTACTCACTAACTTACCATGATCATAGGTATTGCGATAAGCTTCGATGTCTCTACCATATAATCCATCTCTATGTTGGTGAGAATGGCTAGCACGGCCCTCAAGATAGACTCCGTCTTTTTGAGAATCATCGCCACCGCCTCCACCACCTTTAGACACTTAATCTCACCCCCCTTCTTTTCTTAATCGCAAGCGTGCCAAAAAGTCTTTAACGACTTGCGATTTGTCTCTGAATAGAGCGAAACGGAAAAGGTCATGTCTTTTCCCGTCTAGATATCGATGCTCCTTAAAACATGCCTCCTGAGCAAACCCGGCTCTTCGGACAACGGATAACGAAGCGTCGTTATAGCCATATACCTCCATATAAATCTTATGGAGAGGCAGTGTCGTAAACAGATAATCCAAGAAGAGCGCCATTGCTTCAACGCTATATCCTAAACGTCGATAATGTTCGTCTACAAAGATTGTGACAAAGACGAATCCATCTACAAGATTCAGATTGTAGGAGAAAACCGTCCCGATGGTTGTCTGATCTTTCAGGCGTTCAATCACGCATTGAATATGACGATCTCCATCTAGATCCCGATGGAATTCTTCGACGAACTCTTCATATCCGACAATTCGGCGGCGCGCTGAACACAATTCTATAAAATCAGCTTGATTCCGCCAGGTATATAGCAATCTTAGATCCTTCGTTTCAGCAGGTCGGACCAAAACTCGCTTACCTTCCAGATCAAACACCGGACCTCCTTCCTTTCTGCGATATTCTTATGGAAAAGAGCTCTCTTATAACTTTACTATATGATAGCAAAATTAATTTCTCAATATCTCTAAGAACTCTTTCTCGTCCAAAACTTCCGTACCGATCTCTTTCGCTTTGTCGTATTTCGAACCCGGATCGACGCCCGCGACAAGATAATCCGTTTTCGAGCCGATTGACTCCGATATGTCTCCTCCCAAAGCGCGGATTTTTTCTTTGGCTTGTTCCCGAGACATCGTCTCGAGCGTTCCGGTCAAGACAAAAGTCTTGCCGCTCAATTTTCCAGAAGCCGGGATCTCCGCCCGGATCTCTACTCCCGATTTGTCCAGTTTTTCCAACAGATGAATATTCCTTTTGTCTTTGAACCAGGAATAAAAGCTTTCCGCCACTTTGGGACCGATATCCGGCAATTCCTCGAGTTCTTCTTTCGACAGAGATTCCAAAAGCCCGGCCGCTTCTTTGGGTCTGAATGTCTTTTTTCCGCTTCTTTTCGACACGTCTTTAGCCAAGGTGTTCGCCGTTTCCTCGCCTATGTGGAGGATTCCCAAAGAATAAATAAATCTCGCCAAACTCGTTTTTTTTCTGGTCTCGATTTCGTTGATCAGATTGTCGGCCGATTTTTCCCCGAATTTCTCAAGCGAGGCGATGTCGCCTTTTTGGAGACTGAAGATATCGGCCGCATCCGAGATCAAGCCTTCGTCCATAAACCGGTCGATGATTTTCGGGCCAAGGCCTTCGATATTGAAAGCCGCCTTGGAAACGAAATGCCTGATTTCCCGCATATTTCTGGCGCCGCATTTCGGATTGGAACATCGGTAAAAAACTCCGGTTTTGACGACGGGCGAGCCGTCCACCGGACAAGTTTTGGGCATTTTGAAAGATTTCTCCTTTCCGGTCCGCAAATCCTTGAAAACCTTGGTGATTTGGGGGATGACGTCTCCGGCCCGGCTCACCACCACCGTGTCCCCGATTTTCAGATCGATTTTTTCGATCTGATCCATGTTGTGGAGCGTGGCGTGGGTAATGGTCGTTCCGCCAACCGAAACCGGTTTCATCACCGCGACCGGTGTCAGGTTTCCGGTACGGCCGACCTGGACTTTAATGTCTTCGACGACGGTCGTCGCCTCTTTCGGAGAAAACTTGTAGGCGATGGTCGCCCGCGAAGCCTTGCCGATGACTCCGGCCTCTTCAAAAACCTTGTTTTGGTTCACGATAACGACGACGCCGTCGATTTCGTAATCCAGTTTTTCCCGGCGTTCCGGATCGCCCCAGCGCCGATGGAAATCGAAAATTTCTTCGAGTGAATGGACGAGTTTGCTTTCCGGATTAACCTTGAATCCCCATTTTTTCAAAAGCGAGTGTTCTTCCTCGTGGGTCTCGGTTTCCCGGCCCACCACGACGTCGTACTGGAAAGAATTCAGGTTTCTTGAGGCGGTGATCTTCGGATCGAGCTGGCGGACCGAACCCGAGGCGATGTTCCGCGGATTGGCGTAAAGCTTCTCGCCTTTCTTTTTCTGCTCCTTGTTGATCCGTTCGAATTCTTTTTTGCTCAAAATCACTTCCCCGCGGACAACCAAATGTTTCGGGTAATCACCTTCGAGCTTCAAAGGAATGTCTTCGATGGTTCTCAAGTTCTGGGTGACGTCTTCGCCGACCAGGCCGTCGCCTCTTGTCGATCCCCGGACAAAAACCCCGTTGTCGTAGACAAGCTCCACCGATAACCCGTCGAGCTTCAGTTCGCAGAAAAATTCTTTGTCGATTTTCTTTTTCAGGTAATTCTCGAGTCTGTCGATCCAATCTTCCATGTCTTTCTCGGAAAAAGCGTCGTTGAAAGAAATCATCGGCCGCTCGTGCGGAACTTTCTTGAATTCCTTAAGAGGTTCTCCGGCCACTCTCTGCGTCGGCGAATCCGGCGTGACGAATTCCGGATATTGGAGCTCCAGATCAAAAAGTTCTTTTTTCAGGGAGTCCAAAACCTCGTCCGGAATCAAAGATTTGTCGAGGACATGATAGGCGTAGCGATCCCGATTGATCTCTTTTTTAAGCTTTTCGATGCGCTCTTTGACTTCTTGCTTCGTCATCTTGAGTCTAATCGATTCTTTTAATATCGCCTCCGAGCTCCTTTATCCTTTCGTCTATTTTTTCGTAACCCCGGTCGATGTGCTCCACTCCGGAAACTTCGGACACGCCGTCGGCGATCAGAGCGGCGATCACCTGGGCCATCCCGGCCCTGATGTCCCGCATGGAAATGTCGGCTGCTTTGAGTGGCGTCGGCCCTTGGATGACGGCGCTGTGCTTGTAATTCTTGCCCTGGAAACGGCAAGGCAAGATTCCGAGGCACTTTGTCTCCACGTTGATTTTCGCGCCCATTTTGTTCAAATCTTCGGTGTAGCCGAACCGGTCTTCGTAAACCGTTTCGTGGATGACGGACGTTCCTCTTGCCTGCGTCAGAAGCACGGCCGTCGGCTGCTGCCAATCGGTGGCGAATCCGGGATAAGTGTCGGTTTCGATATTCGCCGCTTTCAATTCTCCGTTCCGGTAAAATCTGATGCCGTCTTCGGGTTCGACAACGTATTTCGCTCCCATTCTCCGGCAGGCGTTCAAAAAAGCGATCAAATGCTCCTGGACCGCATCCTTGACCAGGATGTCGCCGTTTGTCGCCAAAGCCATGACCGCGAAAGAAACCGCTTCCAACCTGTCGGGTATGAGCCGATGCTCCACTCCGTGGAGGCGCTCGACGCCGTCGATATAGACCGTCCGGTTCGCTCCAAGTTCGATGATCGCTCCCATGTTCTGGAGCATTTTTATCATATCGATGATTTCCGGCTCGGTGGCGGCGTTCACGATCGTCGTCCTGCCTTTGGCAAGAACCGCGGCCAAAATAGAGTTTTCCGTGGCACCCACGCTCGGATACGGCAAAACGATGTCCGCTCCGCAGAGACAGGTTTTGGCCTTGGCGACGATGGTCGATTCGTTCAATTCGATTTTCGCTCCGAGTTTTTCCAAAGAGGCGATATGGAAATCTATGGGCCGGGGGCCGATCTTATCTCCGCCGACCATCGGCACTTCGGCTTCTCCGACTCTGACGAGAAGCGGTCCCAAAGCCAAAATAGGAATGCGGTTTTTTCTCGACAATTCTTTGACGCGATAATTCTTGATATCCGGAGTTCTGATGACGATCGTGTCCGCTTCGCGCTTCACGATCGAACCGATGTTTTCGCAAAGCTCCAAAGAGATTTCCGTTTCCTGGTTCAAGGGAACGTTCGTCAATTTCACCTCGTCTTCGGTCAAAAGACTGGCGATCAAAAGCTTACTGATGGAGTTTTTGGCGCCGCGGACCCTAACTTCACCTTTAAGCGGATTTCCGCCTTTGATAATGAATTTTTGAGGCATGTATTGTGTTAAATAATAGCATAATTCCTATGTTTTTGATGTTTGACAAGATTGCCAAAATATGTTATAATTATAATATAAGATTAGAAAGGAGGAGGTACTTTGAGAATAATACGAAGAGTCTTATTCGTCATAGGAGTCTGGCTGACTGTCGAATTGGTGGCTTGGGCGGTTTTCAGCGCCCTAGGTCAGGCTATGTTCCAAACACGTTATGTCGGCATCGGTCAGTTTATGCCGACGCCGACAATGATGGGAACCGGGCCTGTTTTGCTCCTAGTTACCTGGAGGAAAACCTGGCCAGAAGTACAGAGATTTATCGACAGCACTTTTTAGAACGCTCTTAGAGCGTTCTATTTTTATTCAAAAACCCCGTACTATGAGCACGGGGTTTTCGCTTTACATTTATCTTACTGTATTCCGCTACTGAAGACTCTTACCAAAGTTTCCCAAGATTTGTTATCGGAACAATTCAGGAAATAACGAGTGGTTTTAAGCGGAGTAACCTGAACTTCTCCGGACATTGTCACAATCGACGATCTTATAACCACACCCGTTTCATCGCTGATCGAGCAAGTGTCGGCTCGATTACAATTCCATCTCAACCGGCTTGATTTGCTGTAAAGGATTTCCGCTGGTGTGGCCGTGAATGAACAATCCAAAACTGAAACAAAAGGTCCGGTTTCCGGCGGAGTCCACGGCTCTCCCTCCTCTTCTCCTGGCTCCTGCTCTTCCGCCGCTCTGCCGGCTTGATCAATAGCCTTTAGCAAATCGAGACGAGAGACATTCTCAATATTTTTATCTACTTGAAAATTAGCACCAAGGTCCGTTAAAAGATTGTTTGCTTCTTCAGCTGTTAAAGTAGCTTTATTAAGTTCAGGGTGCTCTTGTAGATATTTAGACGCGTCTTTTCCTGCTTGGTCCCAAGCATCATTACCTGTATATTGTCCGGAGTTTCTGAGATAAACCGTCCATATTTCCTGCACATCTGTGCTGCTGTACAAAGCGTAATTCGGATCTTTTGGGTTTTCCGAACCGTAACCAATTACGTTATTACCGCAAGAACTAACTTGTCTACAAGAATAATCATCTGCTTCTTCCGTAGAATCCATCACCCCCCCCTGTTCTTGCCTTGTCGGAGCTTTAACTTCGGTGTCTTGAATTGTAACGTTATTTTTGGATGCTTTATCCGCTAAATCATCCATATCCAGCACACCGCGATTATTGGTACTTTCGTCTTGTTTGAAAGACACGCCCTCGGCGAATGGTTCATCTTCTCCCACACGGTATACATCCAGTTTTCCAGTACTCTCATTGTATTTAACTTCTGCTGGTTCACCATTTATCATGGTGACATAATCGGCTTTGGCGGTTTTCAAGTCCGCGCCGGCAAAAGTCAAAGCGAATAGAAGCCCGGCCGCGAAATATATTTTGTACTTGGTCATGTTAATTTAAGCTTTCGATATATTCGTTGAAACTCGCCGTTCGATCCGCATCGGCGGTTATTTTCCACTCGTTGTTGATTTTTTCGAGGGTAAGGAATTTCTCCATGACAAAATCATACGGCTCTCCGCCGATCAGGCTCTCTTCGTAAGCGGCGTCGGCCAAGACGTAAGCCATCAAATCCTCGAGCTTATAGACTTTGGTTTCCACCGGAGAAGTGAACTTGAAAACGTGCTGGCTGCCGTGTTCGGCGTCGTAAACCAATCTCGAAGCCCGTCTGGTCATCAGGGTTTCGGCGCTTTTCGAAAGATACTTCTCGATAAAATCTTCCCAAGCTTCGTTCGTGTTTATCTGTTCGGCGAAATCCCGGTAGAAATTCTTGACCGTCCGCTCCACCATTATTTGGTCGAAAGCCGTCTGAAGCCGGCTCCAACCCTTCCAATAGACGAACGGAATAATGACCACAAGCGCGATGATGACTCCGACGAGAATCTTCCGCCTTGTTTCCGGTTTGTTTAAAACAACGACTTTTTCTTTTTGTGCCATGTTTGTTTTGTTTTTTTCTATTATATCATATCGACATTCGACCAAGCGGTTTCGACCGATTACGGTTGGAGAATGTCTTCGGTTCTACCGTCGATGGAAATGACTACGTTCTCGACGGTCGAAAATTGCTTCAAGGTTTTGATGATCTGCGATCTGATGGCCGTCACCCGGCAAGAACCGCCGACGCTTCTTTGAAGCGTTTCGTCGAAATCGACTTCGGCCAGGCCGTTCTCGATCGCGAGGCGCTGGATTTTAACGTCCGGATTAAGATTGGTGTAATAGCCTTCGGCAGCTTCGGTTCTCGTCGGCCCTTCCAACAAGAGTTCCAGACTTTCCCGTCCCGGAGCCGAAGTTTTCGGGACGATCCTCGGGACCGCCGCCATGGTCATGCAATCCGCTTCGGAAATCCCCTGTTTCCCGAAAAACACCTGGAGCGTCTGGAAATCCTGCTTGGCCAATGTTAAAGGCACGACCACCTGATTTTCCCGCGAACCGTCTTTGGCCGAATAATTGAAAACCTCGAGAATGACGCCGCCGTCCATCGGCAAACGCCTCAAGCTTTTGATTTCCACGGAAAACGGACCGAATCGGCCGACATCGGGCGCATTGGCATAAGCGTTGCCTTCGCTCAAAACAAAGCCGTCGGCAGCGTCCCGGAGCTCGTAGGCAATCATGTTCTCGAAAACCCGAGCCTCTCCTTTGACGGAAAAAGGAAGGGATTTCAGGCCATTGGCCACGGGCTCGCGCACGATGACGTTTCCGCTTTCGCTTTTTCTCGGAGCGAAGATGTTCAATCCGCCTTGACCGAAGAGTTTGGGGACATAAACGACCGCCAAACTGAAAACGGCAATAGCGATGATGATTTTAAGGACAATGGGAAGGATCTTTTTCATGATGCTTTTATTCTAACATTTATTTCCCCGAGGGGCGATCGATCATTGTAAAAACCGAGACAGGTACACTAAGGCCGATGCCGTGAAAGCGATCTGCCAGAAAAGCCCCCAGAAAAGCGGTTTGACGGGCAAAGCCCAATGGAAAACCGAATGTATTTCCGCGATGCGGGCCGCCCATTTGTATTTCCGCGTCACCGCCTTGACGAACGGCGGATAAAAAGAGAGAACATCCGGGAACAACGCTCCCAAAGCTCCGAAAAAAACCGACAGCCACAAGTCTTCCGGCAAACGGTAAAAAATCCACAAGAAAATTGTCCAGGCCACGGAAAAATCGACGAAAAGAATCTTCCAGAAGGTTTCGTCGAATTTCCGCGGAGAATCGGATTTGATTTTCGGTTTGTGTCCCAGGAATCTCGGACCGGACTTTTTGATCAGCCGACTGCCGTAATCGAGATGCGGGAAAGAGTCCATCAGATGGTGACTCACGATACCGATCAAAAAGCTCCAAAGAGGATTTTTGACGGCGACGCCGATGGCGGCTCCGACAACGGCATGGGGCAGAAGAACCATGGCGTTTATTTGATGATCGACCCGGCCGCTGTTTCCTTGATCGGCGAAATGATCACCGGTTCTCCGCCAACTAGATCCGTGGCCGCCAAAAGCATTCCTTGGCTTTCTTCTCCGGCCAGGGTTTTCGGTTCGAGATTCGCGACAACGACGATATTTTTGGAAACCAGATCATCGGGCTCGTAATACTTCCCGATTCCGGCGATTATTTGCCTTTCTTCGTCGCCGAGCGTTACCCGGAGCTTCAACAATTTTTCCGATCCTTCCACGTGCTCGGCTTGGATTATTTTCGCCGTTTTCAATTCGATTTTTTTGAAATCGTCGATGCTAATCATTGTCGATCGAATATTCCGAGGCCACGGCCAAGAACTCCTTGATTCCGATTTCGGGTTTTTCTCCGGCCAGGCTTATCTCGCTAATCTTGTGGAAAAACTTGAAATCCGCCACCTTGTTGCCGATTCTTCTCGTCATCGGACCGATCGAGGCCACGCTTTCCGAAGCGGCGTTCAATTTTCCGGTTTTGACGAGCGCTTCGCCGGTTTGGCGATTGTCGGAATTCAAAGAATAGGCCGTGGCCAAAAAATCTCCGGTTCCGGCGATACTTTGGCTTGTTTTCGCCTCTCCTCCCAAAAGGGTGACGATTCCTTCCATTTCCTTGATGGCCGCCGAAGCGAGCCAACCCCTGATGTTTTCTCCCAAACCCAGGCCGTCGGAGATACCCAGCCCCAAAGCGTAGATGTTTTTAAGAACACCGCAGGCGGCGACGCCCAAAACATCCCTCGAATAATCGACGCGTACCGGAGACCTGTCGAAAGCCATGCTTATTTTCTTGAAGACGTCTTCGGATTTCGAGGCGACGCATCCGGCGCCTCCCCGATCCAATGTTTCGGCGATCATCGGACCGCCGAAAAGAGCGTAAGGCGTTACGCTCGCCGTTCCCTCTATTGTCTCGTGCGAAAAATTGGAAGTGTCCGCCTCCATGCCTTTGGAAAAGCAAACCAGAATGTTTTTCGAAGATAAATAGGGCCTGACCGAAGCGATCGCCTGCCGCAAGGCCCGCGAAGGCACGCAGAGGAATATCAATTCCGAATCCGGAACAATATCCTCGAGCTGGGATTGGTTTTTTACTTTTCCGGGAGCGCTGTCCCAGAATTCCACGTGGTATTCTTTATTGATCAGGACTCTGCCGACTGCTTGGCCGATTTGGCCGGCGCCGATAATGGTGATTTGTTCCATGAAGATGGTTTTTATTGACGGCCTTTATTGTTTGATTTTACCACTTTCCAGCTTCTCTTTGAATTCGGAAAGGGTGAACGATTTTTCGGCGGAAAAATTTCCGACTCTTGTCCGAATAAGGGATCGAAGATAGCCGCCCGTGCCGAGCGCCTCGCCCAAGTCCCTCGCGAGCGATCGGATATAGACGCCGGGAGCCGTTATCACCCGGATTTTCAAGTCCGGCCAAGCGTAAGAAACGATTTTTATTTTCTTGATTTCCACTTTGCGGGCTTTCATTTCCGGATATTCTCCCCGTCTCGCCAATTTGTAGGCTTCTCTGCCTTTGATTTTGATCGCCGAGAATACCGGCGGCTTTTGTTCGATCTCGCCGACGAATTTCCCGATCACCCGGCGGATCTCGAGAATCGACGGCCTTTGCTTTATCTCGCGCAAGGTCTTTGTCCCTTCTTCGTCATCGGTCGAGCTCGTCGCACCGAGATGGATAACAGCCAAGTATTCTTTTTCTTTGGCTTCTTCCTTGTGGAGTTCTTTGGTAAATTTACGGCCGATCCCGACCACCAACACACCCTCGGCCAGCGGATCCAGAGTCCCGGCGTGGCCGATTTTGTTTTTTCCGACGATCTTTTTCAGTTCCTGGATCGTCCTGTTCGAAGTCAGACCTTTTTCTTTGTAAATCGGGAAAATGCCTTCGATCATGATGTTCTCATTGACCCGGGTCTTAGAACTTTAATGGTTTTACCGGACAAGTCTATCAAAGCCGAAGGCTCGCCCTGCCTCGGGCCTTGATCGACGTAAAGATCGACTTTGGTTCCAAAATATCTTTTGGCTTCGCTGATGTTTCGGGCCGGAGGCATTCCTTCGATGTTCGCGCTCGGAGCGACCAGTGGTCCGGTTTTAAGCAAAAATTTCGACAGGGATTTTAAAGCGGGCAAACGGAAGGCCAAAGTATGTTTGCCCCGGTGAAGATACCGGAACTTCGGAGAACGGCAAGGAAGAATAATACTCGTTTTTCCCGGCCAGAAACGATCGAGTTTTTTCTTTGTTTTCAAATCAATTTTTATTCCGAAAAACGAAAGTTGTTTCAATTCGCCGATCAAAATGATCATCGGCTTTGTCCTGTTTCTCTTCCGCAGACGATAGATTTTTTCCACGGTCTCCGGTCGAAGCGCCGAGCCGACGATGCCATAAATCGTGTCCGTCGGAATGACGGCGATCCGGCCGGCCGCCACGGCCACGGCGATTTTATCGTTCAAGGTCTTATGAACTTCCATGGAATGATTATAGATACAATAAGCGCCCGGCAACAATGTTGTCGGGCGCTCAAGAACGCCATGAAACCTCAAACACCATATGTCCCTTTTCTTTGGCCTCGGCAAGAGTATTTATGCCGCGGCAATAGATCTCTCGAGGAATCCTCTCTTCGGGATCCGGAAGAGAGGATTTCATGATCTGGATTTCCTCCGGGACTTTGAAGAAATCATGACCAAAGACATCTTTGGCGACTTCATAGTAAAGAGGATGCTGGTCGCCCTTCGGAAGGAATTCGAGCGCTTCGAAGCGACGATAAGCCGGCTTAAGGAAGTCGCGGGACTCGACGATATCGATCAAATCCTTTGCTCCGAGTAGCGTATTGAAGAGACGGTGGTATCCGTTCCGCCGATATGGTGCCAACCTCATATCGATCATCTTGCCGAGACCAACATAGTAATCCCGGAATGATCTTTTCTCGGCCCAGAACAGATCAGCGATGAGCGGTGCAAACCCGATCGAGACGCTGAAACGGATACCTTTGATCATTTCATAATCTTTATTGTACCGGACCGTTTTGCGTCCCGATTTACTCGAACGGGTATGAGGCATCTTCTCGTTGGTCCAAGTGGTGAACCGCCATTTTTTAGTTCGCTCATACGCCACTTGGCCCATCCCGATAAAGATAAGAGCGGCTACCTCCAAATACTGATCGACACTCATTTGGAAACGAGTCTGCCGACGCTCGACACTGACCTTGGAGCCGTTTTCAAGACGAATATGCTCCATTTCTCCATACGGCCTTGTGTGGCCGATTCCCACTTCCGCGAGAACCGCCTTGTCGAAATCCGGTGTCGGGCCAATAACTGTGATCAAACCCGACTGGGGAGAAAGCATGTTCGCCTCGTTGGTTACCTGATAGCCAAATTGCCCCCCATCCTCTTCGATCAAGACAGTGGCCGCTTTTCTAACTTTGGCCACATCGGCCGCAACCGTGGCCGCAAGACCCCGCGCCATATTGCCGCCTCCTTTCTTCGGTTTTCAAACACCTGGCGACAGTTATTTATAGAGTCAAAAGGTCACGGAGTCAAAATCCGCGGCCGGGTTCGACAACTTAACCTTCTCCAATCTTGATAATCTTATTTTTGGACCGCGATCCTTTGAGGATTTTCAGTTTGGATACGAGAACCTTGAAATGCCGGGCGAGAAGCTCCAAGGCCTCGGCATTGGCTTTACCCGCTTCGGCCTTGGATCTCGTCTTGATGACCAAAACGTCGGATCGGTGTTCGATTCCGGATTTGGAAGAGTTTGGCAGGACTTTTACTTTAACGATCATCTTTGTCTCATTATAACGTCAAAAAATCCCCCGCCGAAGCGAGGGATTTGAAGAAGTCGCAAAATTACGACTTTTGCATCTTGTCGAAAATCATCCAGATACCGGAGATTCCGACCAAGACATAGACAACCTTTTCCACCATCGGCATGGAGCCGAAAATCGCCATTACCAGATTCATCCCAAAGAGGCCATACAATCCCCAGTTGATAGCGCCAATGACCACCAGAATCCAGGCAATCCAACTTAAAGTTTTCATGACATAAAGTTTATTAAGCGACCTTTATTGATCAAATTATAGCATAAAGAGGTTCCGAACGACGGATCAACTACCCAAAACCGGAGGAACGATCTTGTAAATCGCTCCGGCCCGGTCGTCGGCGACAAACATATTGCCGTAAGAATCGAAGGCGATTCCCGTGGGTCTTCCAGAAATTTTTCCGTCTGAATCGAGCCAGCCGGTGATAAAATCGACTTGTTCCGGCCCGCTTCCCGAATAAAGGCCGCCGGCATCCAAAGAAAATCTCGTGACTTTGTAGCCGGTCGGAACCGATCTGTTCCACGATCCGTGGAGAGAGACGAATAAATCGTTCCGATACTCGCTCGGCCAATTGTCCGGAACAAAAGCGAGTCCCAAAGGAGCGGAATGCGCCTGGATATCGATATGGCTCGCTGTTTTGTCGCGGCAAGGATCGGCGATATAGACGTTTTTGTCGAAATCTCCATCATGGATATTATTTCCGTAGCAGATCGGCCAGCCGTAATTCTTCCCTTCTTCGATGATGTTGATCTCGTCGGGCGGGATATCGTCTCCCAAAAGATCGCGTCCGTTCTCGGTAGCAAAAACCTTGCCGCTTTGCGGCTCCAAGGCCATAAAAACGGAATTGCGAAGCCCGGAAGCGAAAGTCTTCAAATCTTTCCCGTCCATGTCGGCCGACAGGATGCTCGCTCGGCGCCAGTCGGATTCGACGCAAACGTTGCAATCCGACCCCAAAGCGACAAGAAGCCTGTCTCCGTCGTCCGAAGCTAGAATAAGCAAAGTCCTCGTGAAATGCTGGCCTCCTTCCGGCAGATCGATGATCTTTTTCTTGTTGGACAGCTTGAGATTGTCCGCGTCGTAATCGAAAACGGAAACATTGTCTGTCTCGGCCACATAAAGCTTGCAGGAGTCTTTACAATAAAACGCCAAACCATGAGGCCTGTTCAGGCCCGAAGCCAAGATAACGGTTTTTTCCGCCACGGGATTGTCCGGATTGTCGGAGGGCAAAGCGACTATTTCTCCGGTCGAAGTGATGCTCGCCACAAGAACGCCGTTCGGGTCGAAAGCGAGAACTCGCGGAGCGGTGAGATTCTCGGCGAAAACCGACATAGTAAATCCCTCCGGTAGATCAATTCCTTCCGGAGCCGCCGAAACATTCCCTGACGGATTCTCGAGGCTAAGCCTGCTCCGATAATACGAGCCGACCATGAGCACCAGGACGATCGCGAGAACGATGATGGCGACCGCGGTGATGTTTTTTTGCATCTTTTTTTTAAAGGCTGATTATTCGACGATGATTTTCCCGGTCATCCACGGATGAGCGGAGCAATGATAAGAAAACTCTCCGATCGAGTCGAAGGCGAATTCGAATGTTCCTCCCGGCACGATGGCGCCGCTCTGGAACACGCCGGCGTCGCTTACGATCGGATGATCGACATTGTCTCGGTTCGTCCATTTGACGGTCGTTCCTCTTTTGATCGTAAGCTCTTTCGGTGCGAAAGAGAAATTAGATATGAGTACCTCGGAAGCGTTTCCGGAACCCGAAGGCGTTTCCGTCGGCGATCCTTTTTTCATGAATCCGTAAGCGTAATAGATTCCGATAACCGCGACAATGACGACGATTATCCAAATGATATTTTTCTGCATGGATCACAAAGCCGAAAGCGAACTCTTGCTTGCGGCAAAGCAGGCGTCAAAACTGGATCACGTACAATCCGTCTTTCAGAATCTCTTTTTTCTGCCCGAAATCGTCCAAATCGAACTTCAGGATATAACTCACCTTCCTGGTGATTTTCCGTCCGGTCAATCTCTTTTTCTCGTTATCCCACTCTTCGAGCACCAGGGTGTCGCCTTCTTTAATCTTGAAATCGGCCAAGCGGAGCTCGAATTTTTTCTTGCCGGAATTAACCAACTCGAAATACCGCGGCCAGATTTTCTTTTTGACAACTGCCATTTATTGATTTTTTTATTGCGACCTTTGATAAAGCGAGCCGGTGGACCAATCGCCGCTCGAGAAAGTCATCGCGGAAAAATCAAGGAGGCTCTATGGAACAATTATATCATATCGACCATTCGCTCCCAAGGCAGATTTTCTTTTCCGAAATGGCCGTAGACCGATGTCTCGCGGTAGATCGGCTTTCTGAGGCCGAGCCTCTCGATGATCGCCCTCGGACGGAAATCGAAATTACGTTTCAAAACTTCGGTCAAATCTTTACCGTTCTCGCCGATCGCTTCGAGCATCAAGGGTTCGGCCCGGCCGATGGCGTAAGCCACGGCAACGACGCAGTTTCGGGAAAGACCGGCGGCGACTATGTTTTTGGCGGCGAAACGGCACATGTAAGCGGCCGATCTATCGACTTTGGTCGCGTCTTTTCCGGAAAAGCATCCTCCGCCGTGAGGCATGATGCCGCCATAAGTGTCGACCATGATCTTCCGGCCGGTCAGTCCGGTGTCGGCTTCGAATCCGGCTTTGACGAATTTCCCGGTCGGATTGACCAATATGTTCTCATCGGCAAGGTCGCCGACAATCGGAATGATCAATTGGTCTTTAAGGGTTTGGCGGATTTTTTCGTAGGAAATTCCTTCTCGGTGGCTCGCACTCACCAAAACAGCCGCGGTCTTTCCGGAGTCGATCGTCACCTGGGCTTTGCCGTCGGGTAAAAGCCATTCGACTTCCGCGGACCTTCTCATTCTTTCCAAACCGGCGGTGAGTTTATGGGCCAAAACCACTCCTTTCGGCAAGAATTCCGGGGTTTCGTCGGTGGCGTAGCCGTACATTATCCCCTGGTCTCCGGCGCCACCCGTATCCACTCCCAAAGCGATATCCGGAGACTGGGTGACGATATTCACGATCACTTCCAAATCATCTTCATAGCCTATGCCGCGATACACTTCGAACGCGATTCTTTTGTAATCGACTTTGGCTTTACTCGTCACTTCTCCGCCGACAACGATCAGTCCGTGCCCGCCGAAAGATTCGACGGCCACGCGGCTTTCCGGATCTTCTTTAAGGCATTCGTCCAAAATGGCGTCAGATATCTGGTCGCAAATTTTGTCCGGATGACCGGAGGTGACGCTTTCGACCGAATAAACAGAAAATTCTTTGGGCATGATTAATAAAAAACAGCCTCGCGAGAAGGCTTTGGTTAAAGTTTATCTTCCCTCGAAAGGGCTGGATTTGGCACTTTGCGAAGCAAGTTGCCGACGGGTCGCAGAGCCAGGACTCTCGCCGTTCTCTTGATAAATATGTGATTTGCCATTTATTTTACTTTTTGTTTTCCGATACGGCAAGTCCCGGAGTTATCCACTTGTGCGGCCCAACCGATAATCAAGCTATAATGAAAACAGAACTTTAATCATCTTGCAGGGAGGCGATTACCACGGACATCTCGAGATTCATCTGGGGTTTGGTAGTCGACAAGAGAATTTCCCTGAAGGGCCATCGCTGCGAAGATTGCGGAGCGACCGATAAAGAACTTTACGGCCACCACGTTATTCCCCGCGACGCCTTAGGAGAAATCAAATTGCTTCGGGCCCTCGAGGGAAAGCCGCAGCTCAATATAACGGACCTCGTGGATTTTTGTCGGCTCCGATGTCCGGAATGCGAAAGAAAAGCGCACAAGAAAAACCCCGGCTATATCTGGGGCAATTCTCCCGAAGAGCAGGAGCGCGTCCTTTCTTGGCTCGAAGAAAACGGCTACACCATCGATCCATCGTGCTACCAAAAATCTTTCCGGATAGACGTTTTGGTGGCGGGAGACGATGGTTGATTCAAGAGCGGCTTTGACCGCTCTTCTCTTTTTATAAAATCAGTGAGCCGCAAGATAAACGGCGACGATGGCCGCTGTTTCCGCCCGCAGGACAAGTTTGCCCAAAGAAACGATTTGGAAACCAGCGGCTTCGGCGGCCGCGATCTCCCTGTCGGTCCAGCCTCCTTCCGGACCGATGAAAACGCCTATCCGTTTGTCTCCGTACATCGAAAACCACTGGGGTTTTTCGAATACCTTTCCCTTGGGATCGAAAAAAATATTGAGCTCGTTATCTTTGGCCTGTTCCACCGCTTCGTCGAAATCGATTATTTCCGAAACTTCGGGCAAGAATCCGCGGCCCGACTGTTCGGCCGCTTCTTTGACTATTTTCCGCAAACGGCCAATGTTCAGGTTCAATTTGACCGTCCGGTCGGAAATCACCGGAACGATTGCCCGCGCGCCGGTTTCGGTCGCTTTTTCCGCCACCCATTCGAAATTCTCTTTTTTGAGCAAAGAGCAATACAAAATAACGGCCGTCGCCGGGTCGTTCGAATTTCGTCTTTTTTCTCCGACCGTCAAAGCGACGAACTTCGGATGGAAAGATTTGATTGCTCCCGTAAATTCCGAACCTTGGCCGTCAGCCAAGATTATCTCTTCTCCGGGCTTTAGTTTGAGGACGTTTTTAAACTGGTTTACGAGTTCTTCGTCCCGGATTTCCAGATAATTTCCTTCCGGCGCGAAATCGCCGATGAATCGATGCTGTTTCATATAAGCGAGGATATTTTAAGCTTAACGCGTCTTCATGTAGACGGCAATCATAATAAAAAGGACGGAGTTCCGACTCCGTCCGTATCAACGCTTGCGGGATATTCTCGATTTGACGCGTCTCGACAACTCCTTCACCAAACCAATTGGAGCAAAATGCCATTCGGGACAAACACGGCTTGCCCAAAAGTTGCCCAAGAGATTGACGGCAAGGGAGGCGATCAATCCCGGCCAAGTATCGGGTATGGCCGCATCGGCCGCCACCTCCGGGAAAATCTTGACTAGCGCAATCACAAGCGGGAAAACAATGGCCATCGCGGCGATTGTTTTCAGGAACTCTCTATTTTTGAGCTCCACGCATTTTTCCGCGACGCCCCCGAGCGTTCCCGTAAAGAGCATCAAGGCAAAGAATAACCGCAAATATTACTCCTCCTTTATCAAGAACTAACGAATCATTATCATCAAAATCAACGGGAATCAAGTTATTTCAAGAGCATCCCGTCTCCGAAAGAAAATATCCTGAAGTCTTTGGCGATCGCTTTCCGATAGAGATCGAGGATTTGCTTTCTGCCGGCGAAAGCGGAAACAAGCATCAAAAGGCTCGACTTCGGAACGTGAAAATTGGTGATCAGGCTATCGACGAATCTGAATCGATATCCTTCTTTGATGAAAAGACTCGTTTCCCCGGACAGTTTCGTAAGATTTCCCTTGGCGTCGCTCGCCGATTCGAGGGTCCGGACAACGGTCGTGCCGACGGCGACGATCGGCCGGCCTTGATTTTTGGCTTTATTCAGGAATGCCGCCATTCCCGGATCTATTTCATAGAATTCTTCGTGGAGCTTGGAACGCTTTATTTGTTCCGGCGTCAGCTTGGCGAAAGTCCCCAGATTGACGTGGAGAATGACGAACTTCAGATCAAATCCGGATTTTTGAAGCTTTGCCATCAACCTCTTCGTAAAATGGAGCGAGGCGGTGGGCGCGGCAACCGAACCCCGGACTCTCGCGAAAACCGCCTGGTATTTTTCTTTGAGTTCGGGCTCTTTCAAAGGCGAATGTTTGATATACGGAGGAATCGGCGTTTCTCCGAATTTCTCCAAAACGCCGAAAATGTTTCGCGCCGGAAAAGACGGCTCGAAAAGACCGATCCCCTCTTTTTGATCGACAAGAGTCAAAAAGTTCCGGCTATCCAGGAATATTTTTTCTCCCGGACGGATTTTGCGGTTAACCATGAATCGAAGATTTCCTTTTTCTTCTCCGACATAAAGCAATTCCACTTTCCCTCCGGTCGATTTCTTGGCCCGGATCCGCGCCGGAATCACCTTGGTTTCGTTGAGAACCAAAACCGCTTTCGGAGGAAGATGATCGCCGAGATTCCGGAAAACGTCGAGAAAAACTTTTTCTGTTTTCCGGTCGTAGATCAAAAGCTTGGCGCTGTCCCTGGGGCTCGCCGGACATTGGGCAATAGCTTTTTCGGGAAAGCGGTAATCGTATAATTCCAGAAGTTTTTCGAATTGCATTATTTTTTCCAAATCCGAGAAATCAAAACTTCCCTTTTTTGATTTCTTTCCTGATGTTTTCGATCAAAGTGTTGAAGAAAAAAAGATTGTGGACGGTAAGAAGCTTCAAGCCGGAAATTTCTTTGGCGCGGATCAAATGACTGAGATAACTTCGGGAATAATTTCCGCAGACCGGGCAGCCGCAATTTCGGTCGATTGGTTTTCGGTCTTTCAGAAATATCGCCTTGTTCAGATCCAGTTTTCCCGAAGAGACAAAGGTGATGCCTCGACGGCCGTAATGCGTCGGCGCGGTGCAGTCGAAAGTATCCACGCCGGATTTGACGATTTTCGGAATGTCTTCGAGATAGCCGATTCCCAAAAGATGTCTCGGTTTCGACGAATCGAGTTCGGCGTTCACCGTTTCGAGCATTTTCACCATGGACGATTTGTCGCTTCCGAATTCTCCGCCAATGGCGTAGCCGTCGAACCCTAAAGAATCGATGAATCGCGCCGATTCCTTCCGCAGATCTTTGAATCTACTTCCCTGAACGATCCCGTAAAGGGCTTGTTTGGATTTTTTGACGCGCAGGCACTCCTTGGCCCAGCGATGGGTGCGTTCCAGGGATTTTAAGACGTATTCGCGGTTGGCGATGGGTGGAGGGCATTCGTCGAAAGCGAGAATAATGTCGGCTCCCAGGTCTTCTTGGATTTTGATCGATTCTTTCGGCCCCAAAAACATTTCTCGTCCGTCGAGATGGGATTTGAAAAACACGCCGTCGTCGGTGATTTTCAGGCTTTTCGGTTGACTGCCTTCTTCGAGCGTTTCTTTTAAACCGGATTTGGAGACCTTGCTCAATCCGAAATCCCGGCCGAATCCCAGACTGAATACCTGGAAACCGCCGGAGTCGGTCATCAGCCCCGAATGCCAATTCATGAACTTATGAAGTCCTCCGTTAGCTTTGACGATTTTCTCTCCCGGCCGGAGATGAAGATGATAAGTGTTACAAATCAGGAGCCTTAATTTCGCCTCTCGCGCTTCTTCGGAAGTCAAGGTTTTTACCGTCGCCTGGGTGGCTACTCCGACCAAAGCCGGGGTTTCGATTTCGCCGTGCGGCGTCTTCAAAATACCGAGCCTGGCCCGGCTTTTCGGAGATTCTTTCAAAACTCGGAAATCAATCATTTCGCCATAAGTCATAACACGAAAATCTTCGGGAAACAAAAATCCCGCGGCTTGACCGCGGGATTGAAACGCCCGCTTATCCTTCCCTCTTGCATTCGCACTCGTCAGATCTCTTGCCGCAACCGCTGCAGACGCCGTTTTTTATTTCCCTGCCGCACTTTTTGCAGGGAGAACATCCGCAAGTCTGGCACATGTCGAAATTGACGTTGACGACCTTTCCCGCATTATAGCACGCCGGCCAACAAACGGCCGGTTTATCGGAAATAGTCTATTTTCATCGCCGCCTTGGCTTCGGCCAGGGTTTTTTTGGTTGCCTCTCTGGCTTTTTTAGTGCCCTTTTCCAAGATGCCCATCACCGCTTTCGGATCCTTAGCCAGGCGTTCCCTTTTTTGTCTGATCGGGCTTATCAAGCTTTCCAAAACATCGATCAGACGTTTTTTGATTTCCACGTCTCCCAACCCGCCTTTCCGGTATTGCTTTTTTAAAGCTTCGACAACGGACTTGTCCGAATCAAAAGCGTCGAGATAGGTAAAAACGACATTGCCTTCGACTTTTCCCTTGTCTTTGACGTGGATGTGCTTCGGATCGGTGTACATCTCCATCACCTGATCTCTGATGGTTTTTTCCGAATCGGAAAAGTAAATGGCGTTTCCCAAGGATTTCGACATTTTCGCTTTGCCGTCGATTCCCGGCAGCCGGCCGGTCGAAGAAACCAAAGCTTTGGCGTGTTTGAATACCGGTCCGTAAAATCTGTTGAAAGTGTCGGCGATCTCGTTCGTCTGTTCGATCATCGGCAGCTGGTCTTCTCCGACCGGAACCAAGTCGGCCTTGAAAGCCAAAATATCGGCCGCCTGGCTTATAGGATAAGTCAAAAAACCGGCCGGGACATTGGCGCCGTATCCTTTTTGCTTCATTTCGTTTTTGACCGTCGGATTTCTTTGCAGTCTCGCCAAGGTGACCAGATTCAGAAAATAAACAGTCAATTCCGGAAGTTCCGGAATCATCGATTGGACCAGAAAAGTGGTTTTCTCGGGATCGAGACCGATCGCGAGATAATCGAGCATCAATTCCAAAACATTTTGCCTGACTTTTTCCGGATTGTCGGCGTTATCGGTCAAGGCCTGGGCATCGGCGATCATCACGTATTCTTCGGTTTCGTCCTGAAGTTTCAAACGGTTCGTTAAAGAACCGATATAGTGCCCCAAATGCAGCTTTCCGGTTGGTCTGTCTCCAGTCAAAATGATTTTCTTAGCCATAAGTACATTATAGTTTTTGCCATCTAAAAAGAAAAACGGCCGAGATTACTCGGCCGCCGGACCTAACCGTTAGAAAGCACGTTTCAGGAGTGCTAAACACTCCTTTAAAACGGATATGGCTTTCGGGTGATAAGGAACATCTTTCGGGTTGATGGCTTCGACATTGTCGATAACCATCTGGATCTTCTCTATCCGAGGCTGTCTCTTTTTTTTGAAAAGCCTCAAATAGAGCGGGATGCCTGTTGGCGTGAGGACACCAGCCCAGGTCAACTCGCAGACTTCTTCTATAAGAAGAGATCTCGCTCGATCCTGAAACTCCTTCTCCTTAGTTCGTGGACCTTTTGCGTGATAGGAGGTGCCTCCCAGAAGCTTCCGGCATTTCTGTAAAATGGACACAAACCTAGGATGATAAGGAGTGTATTCTGGATCGATGGCCTCGAAATGCTCGATGACCGTCTGGATGCTATTGATCCGACATTGCTTTCCTCTTCGGAAAGCCCCAAGGAATCAAGAGCGCCCGTAGGCGCCAGAACACCGGCCCAGGCCAGTTCACAGATCTCTATCATCAGAAGAGATCTTACTCGTTCCATAAACTTATCTTCCTGTTTTCGTAGATCTCCCTTGGCGACACAATCAGGGCAAAGATAGAGGGTACCTCCAACCAAGCCATTGTTGTCTCTACGAAGTAAACGGGCTGGTACGCCATGCCTCGGCCAAATCGTAAGAGGAGTAAAGCCAACCCGCGCATCCTGATGCTTCTTTGCGTCGTACGGCTCAATCGCGAATAAACTGCCGTCAAGAGATCCAGGGAAAGAAAAGACAAATTCCACATAAGATTCTCTTGGAAAGACTGATGCAAACGTAGATCTATTGCACTCGGCGCACCAGAAATAATGATTGACAGAGCCCACACACAAAGCGTCGAGACCCATAACACTCACCCTTTCAAGGACCAGATTTCGTGGACTTTTAGTTTACATCAACAGGTTAAGTTCGCAACCGACTATTGTGGATAAAAAATAGGGCTAAAAACCTTTACAATTCCGCCATTTCTCCGGGCATGATCGCGATCGCCATGTTGTTCAGGCTGCCGAACCCGTCTTCGAACTCTTTCCAGGTCACCTGACGATACCCCGCTCTCGGAGCCGGGTCCATAAGATAAACTCTTTTTTCGTCGAATCCTCTCACCACCACGGCGTGTTCCGAGAAAATCCACGGATTTTTGGCGCCGTCCGGGCTGATCATCACACCCGGAACCCGTTTCTTGAAATCTCCGGAGGTCCAGGCGATCACCGGATAACCTTGGCGAACATAAGAAATAATCTCGTCTATGCTCCAGTTTGTTTTGGAAATGCTTTTTCCGAATCCGTGTTCGGAAAGAAAACCGTAAATCGGCTGGTTGTAGACTCCGTAGCCGTCGATATAAATCCTCTCGGGATCGTAATGGCCCACGTACTTCGACTGCGGATTTCCCCAAACGAGATCGCCGTTTTTATCGTAATATCGGGGAAGGATCTCCCAGCCGATTTCCTCGATCATGTCCTCTTCGGAAAAAACAACCCCGAAATAAAGTAAAGCCGCCCGGGTGGCCGCCACTTCGCAAGAAGCCCTGTATTTTTGTATATATTCGGGAACGACCAAAGGTAAAGCTATTGTTTTTTCTTCGGAGAGAATAATATCCGGCGGAATCGTTTCCTTGAATCCGGAAAAACCGAATTTGATTTTCGAGGCTTGTCGGTTGTTCTCCGAAACCAAAAAAAAGGCGGCGGCCGCCATCATAAAAACAGAAACTATGCTAAGAAATCGCGTTTGTCGGAAATCCATCGATGGATATAATTGCTTAATCTTATCATAAAGAATAGAGTAAGCGTTAATAATATGGCTTTAAAACCGAAAATCCTCCTCCATGTTTGCTGCGCCGTTTGCGGAACCTTGATGGTAAAAATCCTCCGCGAACGATTCGAGCCGATCGTCTTTTATTCCAATTCCAACATCCATCCGGAAGAAGAATACCGGAAACGCCTGGAAGCGGTAAAAAAGCTCGCTTCGGAGAATCAAACGGAGTTTATCGAAGACCGATACGATCCACCGGCGTGGTACGAAGCGGTTTCCGGACTGGAAAAAGAACCCGAAGGAGGAAAAAGATGTCCGGTTTGCTTCGCCTTGCGGCTCGGAAAAACCGCAGCCGAAGCCAAGCGCCTCGATATCCGATTTTTTACGACCACCTTGAGCGCCAGCCCGCATAAAAACGAGCATGATATCGATCGACTGGGAAAAATGATCGCCGAAGAAACCGGGACGGAATTCGTCGCCTTTTCCGAAATCTGTTCGGATAAAAAAGATTCTTGGAGAAAAACGTCGGAAATGAGCCGCAAAGCCGGATTCTACCGCCAAAAATACTGCGGCTGCGAATTCAGCAATCAGCCTCGAAACTGATTGACGCCTTCTTCGCGTAGTTTCCTTATTTTGGCAACCGATCCCCGATTGTATCCTCCCGGAGCCTCGTCGCTTCTTATCACCCGGTGGCAAGGAATCGACGGATCGTAATTGCGGCTCAAAATATTTCCAACGGCCCGATAGGCCTTCGGCCTTCCGGCGAGTTCGGCCACCCGCTTGTAGCTCAAAGTCTCGCCTTTCGGAATGGCTTTAACGACTTCAAAAACTTTTAATTTAAAGTCTTTTCGCACGAACGACTGAAAACACTATCGTAAATCTATTTTGCTTCTTTATTAATAAAGCCTTTCTTTCTATTGCCTAGATAGCCCACGGCCAGAAACCAGAAGCCCACTCATTAAAAGTCCATATTATGAGCAAATGTAGGACCAAGGCGATCGCAAAAACCAAAGCTCCGTAAAAACAGGGTGTTTTAAAGGGATTGACTCCGGGAGCGCAACCCGCTTCGCAACTTTTTTTATTACGCCAAGCGACAAATTCTTTTATAAAATTACCCCAGGCAAAAATCGTTCCGGCGACCAGGACGACGAGCTGGATGATTGTTAATCTAGTCATATTTCAATTATATCATTTTTTCCTAAAAGCCTCCGTCGTGACAAAGACGGAAACGGACAAACTTATTCTTCTCCGGGGCAGGACGCGAATTCGCAATCCGGCGCCACCCGACCGACATAACTGCCGTCCGAACAAAGTTTGGCGTCCAGGGTGCAGAAAACCGCCTCGTTTTTCCGGCGACAGGAATAATAGGCGAAGATCGCGGCGGCAACGAGAATGACGATCAAGACGATCAAAATTATTTTCGATTGTTTTTTATTCATATTTATAAACGATGATTATTCTTCGCTGATATCTTCGTTCCACAACTCGGGCTTTTCTTTTATGAAATCCCTCATTATTTTTTTGCATTCTTCGAGATCAAGATTCGTCACTTCGACTCCGCGAGAATGCAGATATTCCTCCGGTCCTTTGAAATTCT
>JAKJEF010000039.1 GCA_022705565.1 Patescibacteria group bacterium | reverse complement strand
GTCCATCCGGCGATCGTCGCCCGCATCAAGCTCCTGGCGGCTCTTAAGATCGACGAGCACTACAAACCCCAAGACGGAAGGTTCCGCCACAAAATCGGTCCCGACATCCTGGATATCCGTGTTTCCATCATCCCCACCTATTACGGAGAAAAAGTGGAAATGAGGCTTTTGCCTTCGACCCAGCGGCCGCTTTCCCTCCAGGAGCTCGGCATGTTCGACGACATGGCCGAACTGGTGGACGACAACATCAAGAAAAGCTACGGCATGCTCCTTGTCTGCGGGCCGACCGGCTCCGGAAAAACAACCACGCTCTATTCGATCCTCGGAATGTTGAACCGTTCGGAGGTGAATATCGTTACCATCGAAGACCCGATCGAATACGACATCAAATACATCAACCAGACGCAGATCAATCCGGTGGCGGGCATCACTTTCGCGACCGGTCTCCGGTCCATTCTCCGTCAGGATCCGAACATCATCATGGTCGGCGAGATCCGTGACGAAGAAACCGCCTCCATTTCCGTCCAGTCGGCTTTGACCGGACACTTGGTTTTGTCGTCGCTTCACACGAATGACGCGCCGACGGTCGTCCCGAGGCTGATCGACATGAAAGTGCCGCC
>JAKJEF010000038.1 GCA_022705565.1 Patescibacteria group bacterium | reverse complement strand
GAAATAATGGCCGAACCGGAAAAAGCCAAGGATCTGCTCGTGCGTCAGTACGGACGCTGGTTGGGTGAATATTATATCGATATGTAATCGGTTCGAGGCTTTGAGGTATAATTAAGTTCTTGATGTTTCATTTTTCTTTCCGTTCCTGTCCCTCCTTCACCCTCATCGAAGTCCTCGTCGTCATCGGAATCCTTGGAGTTTTGACCGGTATCACCGTCGTTGTCTTGAATCCGTCGGAACTCTTGGCTTCGGCAAGAGACACGACCAGGCTTTCCGACCTCGAGACCGTCAATAAGGCTCTTTTTCTCTATACCACCCAGAAAGGCGAGCCAAGCGGCAACCCGAACTTGCTCTATCTTTCTTTGCCAGATACGAATTCCCATTGTTCCTCTTATATTCTTCCGACTCTTCCTTCTCCCTACGAATATTCCTGCGTCACCGAAGCGAATTTGAGAAAAGTAGATGGTTTTGGCTGGATACCGGTTAATTTATCTTCCATTCCCGGAGGTTCTCCTCTGGCCGTTCTTCCGGTAGATCCGACAAACAATTCCTCTTTTTACTATACTTATATTACCGGAGGTTCTTACGAACTTCTTTCCCTTCTCGAATCCGAAAACCACCTCAAAACCTCTTCTTTGAACGAC
>JAKJEF010000037.1 GCA_022705565.1 Patescibacteria group bacterium | reverse complement strand
CTGCGAGGTCTGCCGCGGCAAGCGCTACAACCACGAAACCCTGCAGGTGCGTTATAAGGACAAAAACATCGCCGAAATTCTGGATTTGACCGCGGAGGCGGCGCTGGAATTCTTTTCCGCCTTCCCGCGCATTCAACGCCGCCTGGAGACCCTGCAAGCGGTGGGGTTGGGCTACATCCGGCTTGGGCAGCCCGCCACCACGCTTTCGGGCGGCGAAGCCCAGCGCATCAAGCTTTCCAAAGAGCTTTCGCGCCGCGCCACCGGCAAAACGCTGTACGTTCTGGATGAGCCTTCGGTTGGGCTGCATGCCGCGGATGTGCACAAACTGATTGAGGTGCTGCAGTCGCTGGTCAGCTCCGGCAATACGGTGGTCGTGATTGAACATAACCTGGATATTGTCAAGGTGGCGGATTGGGTGATTGATTTGGGCCCTGAAGGCGGAGACCGCGGGGGTTACCTGATAGCGGAAGGCACCCCGGAGGAAGTCTGCCACAACGCGAATTCATTCACCGGGCAGTATCTGCACAAATACGTGCTGGCGCAGCACCAACAGGAATGCGCGTAAGGGATTAGGCGGCAGCCTTCCGCCAGCGCGGGCTGAATAGCCCAAGAGAGGTTGATCACGCCAGCCAGGAAGGTCAGGAATGCAATCAGGCGCACTATCCATTTCTCACGCGATCTGTTTTGATTCGTTACCTCTTGCGTTTGCATA
>JAKJEF010000036.1 GCA_022705565.1 Patescibacteria group bacterium | reverse complement strand
ACAGTTTTCTTTACGAAGTCGGAACGAATCTAACACTTGCCGCCCCGGCCAACATCCTAATAAACAGCGAGATCGACAATCTCGTTTCCGGTTATACTCCAGGCTGGGACACGGATTTGAACGGAACTTATCGGCCGGCTACGGGTTTTAGCAGCGGTTATAACAGCGGCGTCGCTTCTCCGAATATCGGTTATCACGCGCACGCGAAACCCGATTGCGGGATCAACGAAAGCGGCTGTCTCGAATATATCGACGAAAATTGCGCTTACGATAATTGCCATCGCTGGCTCGGAGTGACCCAAACTTGGTCCAACCCCGGCGTTCTCAAAGGCTGGACAACCGGCACAAAGATCAGAGTTCGCTTTCTCGCCAAAAAGAACGTGACCAACAAGTATCCCCATTTCGGGTTGCACCACTATTCGATTTCCCTCGGGGCCAATACTTTTGCCGGCGGTGGCGGAACCATCAGCGCACCGTTGCCGCAAATCGGAAAATGGACAGTTGTCACCGGCGAATTCACCGTCACTCCCGATTGGGAGTTAACAACTCACGGCGTCACTTTGTATCTTTACGGTTACAGCGGCGCTGATGAAGGCCGGATATGGATCGACGGTGTAGACGCTGTTTATTGGAATCCGTAGGATTTATCTTTATGGGAGTTTTATATTGTTCTACAAGTTTTTGATCGTTGGGGTTTAACGATAACCGATCCCACAATCTTCTTTTTTCGATGAAGCATGATTGAATATGCGAAAAACTGTTGAGCGTT
>JAKJEF010000035.1 GCA_022705565.1 Patescibacteria group bacterium | reverse complement strand
CTTGTTTTGCTCTTTACTTGCCAACCAAGTCCACTTCCTTCAAATGACTCAGAAGGAAGAATGTATAGGGTACCAGTATTATTCTCCATATATTGTCTCCAGGAAAGAGGGATCTCTACTTCTAAATGATTCTCTTTATTTGTTCCAACCTTAATAGAACCGTCTAATAGATTTGTTGGAACAGAATCTGTGTTTAAAAGACCAAATATGCATGTATCTGGAATAGTACTAGCAAAAACTGCAAAATCATTGTTAAAGGTTTTATTGGGGTCTATGTCTGTTGCCTGTCTAGGTTCAATAACTTCAATATCATTTTTAGTAGAACCATGGAAAAGATACCCCTTCTCTTTGTATTCTAATATTTTAGAGATATCACTTTGTATAGCATCGAACTCTTGAGTATTATGAGAATTTTCTATATCCATATTTTTATATTATTAAAATGGGCGATATAGGACTCGAACCTGTGACCTTCACAATGTCAATGTGACGCTCTAACCAGCTGAGCTAATCGCCCATATAATATTTAATATCTTATTATTAAATATTATATTAATCAACATTAATCTTCATTTCTATTTGTCAAACCCTCTTCTCTTACTGAGTATGCTATTAAATCTCCTATATTCCAATCCTTTTGTTCTTCCTCAGGAACATTACTTTCTCTTTCTTTTGTAATAAATTCTATTTCTCCATTAGAAGATGTAACAGGAATAGAAATAGATTTTACATTCTCTGGTAAAAGATTAATAACATTATTAAGAAGTTTCTCTAAATCTTCCTTTTTATTTTCTGCTATTAATTCATCAATTTGTTTAACATATTTTGTAAGGATATTTTCTTTTTTCCTATAACTCTCTAAGCCACTTTCCATATTTATTAATAC
>JAKJEF010000034.1 GCA_022705565.1 Patescibacteria group bacterium | reverse complement strand
TTTCTTGGTATATCTCAAAATGAATTGGTGTGGAATTTGCGGGATAAAATTACCGTGATAAAAACCGTTATGTTTTCCTGTTTTATCCCTTTCGGGAATAATCCAAAGACTATCAGTCAAAATTTCTGATTCTTTCCAGTTATCTAAATTTAGATCGTTAAAGATTGGCATAGTTATTTTTTCATTAAAACATCCAAGCTAACCCCTAATGCGTTGGCTATTTTTTGAACAGTATCAATGGTCGGACTTTTTATTCCGCCCGATTCAATTTTAATAATTGTGGCGTGAGCCACATCTGCTAACCTGGAAAGCTTGTCTTGGGATAATCCTTTATCTTTTCTAAGCTTTTTGATATTCCTAGCAATGATTGATATTGTTTTTGACATTGTGATATGATAATATATATACTATAATATAGATACGGCATTATTATTGAGAAATTATCTATATTGTTATGATACCAAAATTTTTTAATTTCGGCAATAAAAACATGGGGAGTTCCTTAGCGTTGCCCGCGAATTGGTTGGGTGGGTCAAGGGCAACTAGAAAAATAAAAGCCCCGCAAAAAAATCGGGCGAAGCCCGAAAAGCAAAAGGGCAAAAAGGAAGGGGGTTGGGGGGGAAGGAATTTTTGCCCTTTAAGAGAAAACCAAAACAGAAAATTTTTCATCTCCTATTAAAAGAAAAAAATGGGGGGCAGAAAAAAATAAAAAATGTAATGTAATGAAAAAATTTCTGTTTTGGTTTGCCGTAGCGGAGCGGAGGCAAGCGGAAACGCACCTCATTATTCTGGATTCTGTTCAAAAAAAGTTAGAATTTCAACCAAAAGGTACCGCACCACAAAATAAAAATAGCTATAACATAGCTATTTTTATTTTGTGGTGCGGAGACGCAGGGATTC
>JAKJEF010000033.1 GCA_022705565.1 Patescibacteria group bacterium | reverse complement strand
GATTTTTGTATTTTAAAGATTTTATTTTTAATAATTCTTTTTTTGCATTAATAATTTCATCAGGAATTATTTTTTGTCCTGTTACCTCTAAATACATTTCGTTAATCTTGTTTTGCATTTTTATTCTCGGGTTACTTTTTTGATTAATCCAAGAATTAAAAGTAGCGAAAGAAACGCCAATTTCTTGAGCAATTTGAGATTGAGTTTTTCCAGTTGCTTTTTGTATGATTTTTAGTTTTTGGTGTATTTTCATAACTTTATATTTTTTTGTAATTTTACAAAACTTTATAAAGTTTGTCAATAATTAAAAAAATACCACCCTATTATTTAATAGAGTGGTTTTTTGAAATATAAAAGAGCAAACGAATGTTTCCCCTACTCTTATAATACTCTTCTTGGGCTCTTGACGTCAAGGAGTTATGGGTATATAATCAATATAGAAAGGTCATAAGAGTATATATAAAATGAAAAATATATGCCAAGATTTGACGGAACTGGTCCTATGGGCGCTGGTCCAATGACAGGAAGAGGATTTGGATGTTGTTGTGGAAGGAGAAGATTTATATCTCCTAAAAATGAATTGACAGCACTAGAAGAAGAGCAAAAAATTCTTGAAGAAGAATTAAATGCAATTCGTGAAGAAATCAAAGCCCTAAAGGACGAGAAATAAAAAGAGAGCTCCTTTAAGAGGGAGCTTTTCTTATAAAATAAAAAATATATGCCAAGACCAAGACTTTGTAGAAGAGTAAATTTTAAACCAAGTGTTACTTATTTTAAGCCCCAGGGCATTCCAATGAGGTGTCTTGATGTTGTTGAATTAACTATTGAAGAGATTGAAGCATATAGATTGCGCTATATCGAGAATATGGAACAAAACGATGGCGCTAAAGAGATGAATACATCGCAAAGCACTTATCAAAGGATA
>JAKJEF010000032.1:289-980 GCA_022705565.1 Patescibacteria group bacterium | reverse complement strand
ACACCTCCTTTACTTGTCGTCCATCGGCCTGAAGTCAGCATCGATCACATCGTCGTCTGCGCTGTGCTCGCCGGCCCGGCCTGCGTTCGGCCCGTCTTCGGCGCCCGGCTGTTGCCCGGCTTCGCCGGCGCCCGCTGCGCCGCTGGCCTGAGCCTGCTTATACAGCTCTTCCGACATCTTGTACGATGCCTGCCTTACGTCTTCCATGAAGCGCTTAATGGATTCGATGTCGTTATCAGCGATAGCCTTCTTCAGCCGCTCAAGCTCAGATTCGATCTTGGACTTGGTATCGGCCGGTATCTTGTCTCCCATCTCACGCAGGGTCTTCTCGGTGGAATAGACCATCGAGTCGGCAGTGTTCTTCAGCTCGACCTCTTCGCGTCGCTTCTTGTCCTCAGCTGACGATCTCTCAGCATCGCGGACGAGTTTGTCGACCTCATCCTTGGAAAGCTGCGTGGAGGCAGTGATCGTGATCCTCTGCTCCTTGCCTGTTCCGAGGTCTTTGGCTGCGACGTTTACTATCCCGTTGGCGTCGATGTCGAACGACACTTCGATCTGCGGGATTCCGCGTGGCGCCGGCGGGATGCCCTGCAGCATGAACCGTCCGAGCGTCCGGTTATCGCGCGCAAAGTCGCGCTCGCCCTGGAGCACGTGTATCTCAACTGAAGTCTGGCCGTCTTCAGCTGTAGTG
>JAKJEF010000032.1:0-266 GCA_022705565.1 Patescibacteria group bacterium | reverse complement strand
TACGTCCTTGACCTCGCCTGCCAGAACTCCGGCCTGGATCGCCGCGCCTACGGCGACGACCTCGTCTGGGTTCACGCCGCGGTTCGGCTCTTTGCCCGTGAGCTTCTTGACCAACTCCTGAATGACCGGCATGCGCGTGGCGCCGCCGACCAGGATTATCTCGTCTATCTGATTCACCGAGAGCTTAGCGTCGTTTATGGCCTGCTTGAAGGGGACCGTGCATCTCTGAGTGAGATCGTCCGTCAGCTCTTCGAACTTGGCCCGAG
>JAKJEF010000031.1:691-990 GCA_022705565.1 Patescibacteria group bacterium | reverse complement strand
AGCAACTTACCTTCCTTCTCAAATTTTTTAAGCTGTCCGGTTAATTCTTTTTTTATTTGTCCAATTGCTTTTTCGACAATTTTCTTGTCAGTTATAAAATGTTTAGTTGGAAATAAAAATATATTTTCTGGCTGGTCTATTATTTGGCCAGAAACTGGTATAACTTTTAAAATTTTAGAAATCTTTTTTCCCCCAAACTCTATCTGGTAAACAAAAGTCTCAGAGCTTGGCATTATTTCCACTCTTTGCCCAATAGATCTAAATGTTCCCGGATTTATATCAGCATTTGTTCTTTCATA
>JAKJEF010000031.1:0-627 GCA_022705565.1 Patescibacteria group bacterium | reverse complement strand
GGAAGCCACAATTATGACATCTCTTCTTGTTAATAAAGATTCGGTGGTGGCATGACGGAGCCGATCAATTTCTTTATTTATCTGAGCATCCTTTTCAATATATGTATCCGTTATCGGCATATAAGCCTCGGGCTGATAATAATCGTAATAGGAGACAAAATAATGCACGGCGGCGTCTGGAAAAAACTCCTTGAATTCTTGCGCCAATTGAGCAGCCAAAGTTTTATTATGAGCAATTACTAATGTTGGCTTATTCCACTTTTCTATTACATTAGCAATGGTAAATGTCTTCCCTGTTCCAGTTGCCCCTAATAATACTTGCTTTTCCATCCCCTTCTTTAAACCATCAAACAAAGACGAAATAGCCTTGGGCTGATCACCTGAAGGTTCGTACGAACTTTTTAATTTGAATATTTTTTTATTAGTCATGGGGATAAAACTTTTATAACAATATACTATCTATTCTATTTATTAACAATAAAAATCAATTTGACAAAAAAGATTATTCTATTATAATGTAATAGTACCTAGTTCATTAACCCCCAAACCACCCACCTATTGTGGGTCGCTCCAAGCCAGAGACTCGTGTTGTTCTCTGGCTTTTTTATTTTCCCACATGTCGGACAT
>JAKJEF010000030.1 GCA_022705565.1 Patescibacteria group bacterium | reverse complement strand
CCAATTATTTATATTTTTTGAATTTTTTAAATAGAAATTAAAGATTTTTTCTTTTTCCCTGCCCTCCCCTTTTTGATATTTTTTGACTAAAATTAAAAGTCCCGCTAGTCTAATTTCGTGATACTTATTAGACAGAAGTTTTGATATTTCTTTCAAATCAAGATGAGTATAATCTTTAATTAGTTCTCTTGTTTTTGGAACACTAATTCCTAAGAACAAGTCCCCTTCTCCGTATTGTCCTTTACCTGTCTTAAAAAAATAGCCCAAGTGCTCGGCCTTATCTTTTTTCTTTAGCCTAATCATTTGGTCTATTAAATTTTTTGAATTTTTTTGCATTAAATGCTAGTGAGTTAGAAAATAAAAATAAATAATAAATTGTGCGTGTACTTGGAATCGAACCCCGTCCGAACGGGTTCATCCGGGCGGACAAGGACCTCTGTCTTTTAAATGCTAGTGAGTCAGAAAATAAAAATAAATAATAAATTGTGCGTGTACTTGGAATCGAACCAAGGACCTCTGTCTTATCAGGACAGCGTTCTACCACTGAACTATACACGCATATGCAAACAATTTATTTATTTTTATTTTTGATGAACGACGCATTTATATGGATATATCAGGACAGCGTTCTACCACTCTACTATACACGCATATGTAAACAATTTATTTATTTTTATTTGGGACAATAATCTTTTCCGCTCGGTTAAGCTATGAGCCACAAGAAGAATAGTTCCACAAAAGAGGCTAGCTCGAGCGACGGCGAAGAGTCTTTGAGCAAAATTTTTAGCAAAAAATTTTGCGTACTCTTTTGTGGAAGCTATTCTTTGTGTGGCGGTTTCCATAAGAGAATATCTAACTACAATTTTTTCAAATAACATAAGAAATATATCAAAAAACACTTAAACTTGCAAACAAAAACAAAACCCCGCAATTAGCGGGGTTTTATTTTCAATTCTTTTATTATCTAGCTGGTCTTTCTTCCATTGGACGAGCTTCGTTAACTGTAAGATTTCTACCATCGAAATCTTTACCGTTAAACATTGA
>JAKJEF010000002.1 GCA_022705565.1 Patescibacteria group bacterium | reverse complement strand
GTCAGCTGTGGAAATAGAGTTCTGTTAATGACCCCGAGGTGAGGAAATGCCAACGGTTATCGCAGTAGCCAATCAAAAAGGAGGTGTCGGCAAGACAACGACCGCCGTCAACCTCGGTTCGTATTTGGCCGCCTTCGGCCGCAAGGTTTTGCTTATCGATTTCGATCCGCAGGCGAACGCGAGTTCGGCTTTGGGGTATTCTTCGAATGACGGCGGAACCATTTACCAGGGCCTTATCGGAGAAGCGGAACCGCAAAAACTCATCCGGCCGACGATGATTCTGAATTGCCACTTTATCCCTTCGGCCAGTCATTTGTCCGGCGCTCTGGTGGAATTCGTCAATTTGCCGGAGCGGGAATATTTTTTGAAAAAATTCATCGATAAGGTAAGGAACGCTTACGATTACATCTTGATCGATCTTCCGCCAACCTTGAGTCTCTTAATGCTGAACGGATTGCTCGCTTCGGGCGAGGTGATCATTCCGGTCCAGGCGGAATATTACGGACTCGAAGGATTGAGCCAGCTTCTTTCGACGCTCGAACTCGTACGATCGAATTTGAATCACGATCTCAAAGTGGCAGGAGCCCTGATTACCATGTATGATAAGTGGGAACATCTTTCGCAGGAAGTGGCTAAAAACATCAGGCGGAATTTCCCTTATTATGTTTTCGGGGTGGAAATACCGCGGTCGGTAAGCCTGGCCGAGGCGCCGAGCTTCGGTAAGCCGATACTGCTTTACGCGCCGTATTCCCAGGGAGCCTTGGCTTATCGCAGGCTCGCTTCGGAAGTGATGCAGCAGGAAAATCCGATTACGGCCGAAACGAAAGAACAAACCGGAAACAATATGTGAAATGTTGGGTAAAGGACTCGAATCTTTGATTCCGCCGAAAGCGGGAAACGGACAAGAAAACAACGGAAACGCGGTTCCGCCGATTTTTCCGGGGAATCAGCCTCCGGCGCCGGCTTTTATGAATCCGAACAGCCACGTCGATCCGTTCGCTTCGAGCGCCGACGCGAATCCCATGACGAATATAGTTCCGGAAACGCCTGCGGCCAATCCGGTTCCCGTTCCGATCGAGAATTTGGAGCCAATGATTCCGCGGCCGGAGAATAATCCCGAACCCGTCTCGTCGATGAGTAGCCAGGCGATGATTCCGGAAATCAAAACCTCGCCGATTTTACGAGAAACAAAAACTCCGGTTTACGACGATGATTTGGCCGACAAAAAATCCGAAGCGGTTTTCCAAATCGAAGTCGAGAAGATCGTTCCGAATCCCGAACAGCCGAGAAGGCATTTCGACGAAGAATCTTTAAGAGAGCTCGCGAGCTCCATCAGGGAATTCGGAATCATTCAACCACTGATCGTTTCCAAGGTTTCCAACGAAACGGAAAGCGGCACCGAAGTTTATTACGAGCTGATCGCCGGAGAAAGACGGTTGATGGCCGCCAAAATGGTGGGGCTTCGGACCGTGCCGGCGATCGTCAAACACGTCTCCGTCGGCCGCGAAAAACTGGAAATGGCCGTTATCGAGAACATCCAGCGTTCAGATTTGAATCCGATCGAAGAAGCGCGGGCTTACGCCAGGCTCCAGGACGAATTCCGGATGACCCAGCGGGAAATCGCCAGCCGTTTGGGCAAGAGCCGCGAGACCGTGGCGAACGCCATGAGGCTTTTGAACTTGCCTTCGGAAATCCAAGCGGCTTTGGAAACCGGACAGTTGAACGAAAGCCAGGGGAGACTGCTTCTTCAGGTGGGCGACATCAAGCGCCAGATGGAGATTTTCTATTCCATTTTAACGGACAAGCCGAGCGTTCGCGCACTGAAGCAGCGCATTCGGGGAGAAACGGTTCCAAGGACCGAAATCCGCTCGATCGATCCGACGCTCGAAGCCATCAAAAGCAGGCTCGAAGAGATCCTGGGAACCAAGGTGGATATCAGAGCCGAAGGCGACAAAGGAAAAATCACCATCAATTTTTATTCGTCTGAAGAGTTGTCGTCTTTGATCGACAAACTCGTCAGACAAAACGATAATCGATCTCTTTAATCCCTTTGAGGGATTTGATTTTGACGATGAGCTGAGAGATTTTCCGGCGGTCGGACGAATCGCATCTGATTTTGATCGTTTGGAATCCGCTGCCGGTCGGGTTGGCCGAAAGATTAACCAGGCTCAAATGGTTGCGGCTTACGACGTTCGACAAGTCTTTGATCAAGTCCGGCCGAGCCTGGGCGACGATGTGTAATTCCGTCTGCTTCGGCTCGAAAAGCGGCCCTTTGTCTTTGAGGGCTTTTTTGATGCGACTTATGGCCGACGAGGTTTTGACGAATTCGAGCCAGGAAATCGAGGGCTTTTTCCCTTTGTGGACGACAATCTCCACGATGTCGCTCGATCGGAGTTCGTGGTTCAGGGGCACTATCTTGCCGTTCACCTTGGCGCCGACGCATTGGTTTCCGAGATCGGTGTGTATCTGGTAGGCGAAATCGATCGGAGTGGCTCCGGCCGGCAAATCGACCACCTGGCCTTTGGGGGTGATGGCGAAAATGCGGTCTTTGAAAAAATCCATTTTCAAGGCGTCGATGAAATCCGGCGAATCGGCTTCTTCCTCTTGCCAGGCGCGAAGCCGCTCCACCCAGGAAATATCCTGATTCTTGGCGAAGGAGACTCTCTTTTTCCCCGAGGATTTCGATTCTTCGTAAGCCCAGTGGGCGGCCACGCCGTTTTCCGCCTCTTCGTGCATTTCCATGGTTCTGATTTGGAACTCGACTATTTTCTGCCCGACGCAGAAGACAACGGTGTGCAGGCTACGGTAGCCGTTCGGTTTGGGCATGGCGATGTAGTCTTTGATCCGTCCGGGAAGAGGCGGCCAAAGCTTGTGGATGACGCCGAGAGCGGCGTAGCAATCCTGGATGTTTTCGACAATGATGCGGAAAGCGACCAAGTCGTAGATTTTATCGATGTCCATGTCGTACCGCAGGAGTTTTTTGTATAGGCTCGAATACCGCTTGGCCCGGAAATCGACTTTCAGAGGTTTGATATTCGCGAGCGTCAGTTCTTTGATAACAACCGGTTTTATTCTTTTCAGATATTTTTCCCGTTCGGCGTAGCGGGTTTTCATATTGGAGATAAGCCATTTGTATTCCTCCGGATAAAGATAGGGGAAAGCGAGATCCTCGAGTTCGCCGGCGAGTCTTTGCATGCCGAGCCTATAGGCGAGCGAAGAGTATATTTCGTAGGTTTCGAGACTGATCCGTTTTTGTTTATCCGGAGGCAGGGATTTTAGGGTTTGCATGTTGTGCAGCCTGTCGGCGAGTTTCACGAAAATCACCCGAAGGTCTTTCGAGGTGGCCAAAATCAGCTTTTTGATGTTGTCTTTTTGCTTCTCGTCTCCGCGATATTTAATGCGTCCGAGCTTGGTCGTGCCGTCGACCAGGTTCGCGATTTGCGGTCCGAAGTTCTTGTCGATCTCTTCGAGCGAGCAACCGGTGTCTTCGACAACGTCGTGCAAAAGCCCGGCGCTAACGGTTGTCTCGTCGAGATTCCAGTCCGCGAGGTTTTGGGCGGTCTTCAAGCAGTGGTTGACATAGAGCTCTCCGGAGGCTCTTTTCTGATTCTTATGGCAAGATTCCGCGAAAAAATAAGCCCGGGAAATAAGGGAGGCCCGGTTTTCCAAAGCTTGTTTTTTGACATCTCTTTTCCGCTCCATGGGCTTATATTAAACTTCAAAAGCTTTATTTGTCCATTTCTTTCCGAATGTCTTTGACAAATCAGCTAATTTATGTTGTAATAATATATAGTAGCTTCACAAAATCCGGTAAAGGAGTGCCGGAAATACGATCAAGGAGGAAGAAACGTGTTAGCAAGAGAAAGCCTTTCTCTTCTATTAGACGGTCTCGATGAAGGAGTTATTCTCATCGATGATCGAGGCAGAGTCGTTTTTATGAACGACTCCGCGGTCAGGATTAGTTGCGGTGAGTTCTCCGGACGTTCGTATCGAGAAATTTTTAGTGGATGGACGTCCGCATCGGGGAGTAAGGGAGACGCGGTGTACGAAATACCGCCCTTTATGTTCTCTCCGGGCGGGGGATTGATCGGCATCCGATGCGATAAAAGACCGGACGATTATTATCGTCTGCTTCTTGTCTGCGAAGACGCCGCCTGTAAAGACGCTTTGACAGGCATCTTTAACAGACACTTCCTGATAACCGAAGTAGAATGGTTGGAGTCGCTGCGACGCCGCCAACGTCGTCATCACCAGACGGCATTTGAGGTGGGAGTTATATTCGGAGACATCGATGGTCTCAAAAAGACCAACGATATCAAAGGATACGCCGCCGGCGACGCTTTGATCCAAAGAATCGCCGACGTCTTCAAAAAGACGCTGCGCGAAAGCGATCTCGTTTTCCGCTACGGCGGAGACGAATTCGTCGTGCTACTTCCGAACCAAACCAGAGAGGAGACGGAGATAGTTCTCCACCGCCTTCAATCGGCGGCCAAAGGTCTACCCGTCTCTCTCGGGATCTTCTTCGTCGATTCGGAAATGCCGATCGACGCAGGAATAGAAAAGGCGGGCGAGGCAATGAAAAAAACCAAAGCCGCCAGAAAATCAGTTCTTTGAGCAACACAAGCGCCGCAGCGAAAGCCGCGGCGCTTTTACACCCCCATATTTTGCGGGGTGTTTTTTATAGTCTATTATGAATAAATGGTTTTGGATCGTTTTGGAAAACGAGGTTTTGCCCTATTGGAAGTTCCGGTTAAAATCACCCAAGAATCTTTCTTATTGTTTAGGAATCGGTCTCGACTCCAAAGAGAGCCTTTAACCGGAATTCATACGGGGTTTACCCTCGTCGAACTATTGCTTGTGATCGGAATTCTCGGAATCTTAACCGCAGCCACGGTCGTTATCCTTAACCCGGCTGAACTTTTGGCTCAAGCCAGAGACGCTTCGAGAGCGAGCGATATCCGGGCTCTAAAGATCGGACTCCAAGCTTATTTCATCGAACACTCCGGGAGCTCCATGGGAACTCCCGGAGTTTCATATATCTCCATCCCGGATTCGAGCGCCGCTTGTGCGAACTTATCTTTACCAAACGGTTCTTACCGCTGCGCCACTTCGGAGAATTATCGCAAAGCAGACTCGAACGGCTGGATTCCTTTAGATTTTACCGCAATCACCACCGCCTTGAGTGTTCTGCCTGTTGATCCCGTAAATTCTGGAAACTCGTATTACAGCTACACGGTCGACGGCCAAGGCTTTACCTTATCCGCTCATCCGGAATCGGATAAATACGCAGCCGAGTCGGAGGGTTTTGTCGCAGTCGGCGGACCGACCACTAAGCTTACAGGCGGCAACTTCCCCGAAGGCTGGGTCTATGTGCCCCGGAATTCGGACTTTGGGACCGCCGGATTCTGGGTGATGAAATACGAAGCCAAATGCGTTGCCGGAACCACGCCTCTAACCACGCCGGATTCCGGCTCCCATACTTACAATAATACCGTTCAACCCTGTACCGGTAATTATTACATCGCCTCTACCTCGGGTGGTTATCCGATCGCCAATATCAGCCACAATAACGCCAAAGCTTATTGCGAGGCTATCGGCGCCCACTTATTGACCAACGACGAATATATGACGATTGCAACAGACGCCTCTTTGGTCGATTCGAATTGGTCGGACAACTCGGTCGGCTCGGATTATCTACCCCGCGGCAATTCCAATGCTTTGGCGGCCCAGGACGGATCAAGTTTGTACGGTACCGGTTACAATGACTTCACTCATCTTAGAACTCTTACTCTGTCGAACAGTTCGGTTATCTACGATCTAGCCGGTAACGTACATGAACATGTTCAGAGAAGCGAAAACAATGCGGGAGATCTCATGACCGCCATGACATTACCAGCTTGTTCGGACGGAGCAGCGGCCATAGGCTATTGTGATTTTGTGACAGCCAGCCCTTATATTTCCGCCTGGTCGTCAGCGGTGGTAAAAGAAAAAGTCGCGCCACCGAATAATACCTGGTACGCTAACCACGGTATGGGCCGCGTTTACACTTACAAAAACGGTACTAGCATGGGAACCACCGTCTTCCTGCGCGGCGGCTATTGGAGCACTAGCACGGACGCGGGGGCCTTCAGCTTATCCTTAGTTTGGGGCACGGCTGAATCTGCGAGCCACACTGTTGGATTCCGCTGCAGCCGGTAATTTGTTTACTGATTCTCGTCTTCCGCTGACTTCGGCTTGGTCCAAGAGGCGAATTTGCATTCCGGATACCGGCTGCAGCCGTAGAAGAACCTGCCTTTTTTGGTGCGGCGCCGGATGACCTGGCCTTCTTTGCATTCGGGACATTTAATCTCCAATCCTTCTTTGGTTTTGACCGAATCTGATCCGGGGATTTTTTTGGTGGTTTTGCATTCGGGATATCCGGAACAGGCGAGGAATTTTCCGAAGCGGCCGTATTTGACGACCATGGGTTTGCCGCATTTTTCGCAAACCTCGTCGGTCGTTTCCACGGGCTTTTGTTTTTCCACGGATTCGTATTTTTCCTCGAGGGTTTTCGCAAAAGGATCGTAAAAATTCTTGACCACTTTCTGCCATTCGATTTTTCCCTCGGCGATTTCGTCGAGGTCATTTTCCATTTTGGCGGTGAAATCGATGTCGACGATCTGGGGGAAATGCTCCGTGAGCACGGAGTTAACCAATTCGCCGATTTCCGTCGGCTCGAATCGGCGGTCGGGGTTCTTCGTCACGTAGTTCCTTCCCTGGATGACCGAGATGATCGGCGCGTAGGTCGACGGCCGGCCAATACCCGCTTCCTCCAGAGTTTTGATCAGACTCGCTTCGTTGTATCTCGGCGGCGGTTCGGTGAAATGCTCCGCGGATTTGGCTTCGATGAGGTCGAGCTTTTCGTTTTCTTTTACCTTCGGCAATTCTTTTTCGGTGAACTGGCTCGGCCAGATTTTAAGATAGCCGTCGAATTTCAAAACACTGCCGTTAGAAGCGAGAAGATAAGAATCGTTTTTCGATTTGGCTTCGATATCGATCCGGCCCTGGTTCCAGACGGCCGCCGGCATCTGGGAAGCGATGAATCTTCTCCAAATCAATTCGTAGAGTTTTTGTTCGCGGCCCTCGACTTTGATCTGGTCGGGTGTAAGCAGGGGATTGGTCGGCCTCACGGCTTCGTGGGCTTCCTGGGCCATTCTTGATTTGGTTTTGAAAAACCGCGGTGAACTTTCGGCGTATTTTTCGCCCAAATTGGCGCGGAGCCAAGCGGCGGCCGCCGTCACCGAATCCTTGGAGAGATTCACCGAATCGGTTCGCATATAGGTGATATGGCCGTTTTCGTAAAGGGATTGGGCGATCATCATTGTTTGTTTGGCCGAAAGCCGCATCCTTTTCGAGGCTTCCTGCTGAAGAGTGCTCGTGGTGAAAGGCGGAAGCGGAGAACGCTTCAGGGTTTTCTCCTCGATTTTTTCCACGCGGAAATCGGACTTTTCAAGGTCGGAAACGATTTTTTCGGATTCGGCCTTGTCTTTTATCCCGGGCGTTGGTATCGGTTCGTTGTTCACCCTGACGAGGTTCGCGGAAAAATTCGGATTGCCTTCAAAAAGCGCTTCGATCGTATAATAGGCTTCGGACTTGAAAGCCCTTATTTCTTTTTCCCGTTCGGCGATCAGTCGGACGGCCACCGATTGCACCCGGCCGGCGGAAAGATGACTCATCACTTTTTTCCAGAGAAACGGCGAAAGCTTGTAGCCGACCAGTCGGTCGAGGACGCGCCTGGCCTGCTGGCTGTTAACTAAATTCATGTCGATGATGCGTGGCTGCTTGAGCGCCTCTTTGATGGCTTCATCGGTGATTTCGTGGAAAACTATCCTTTCTGTCTTTTGCGGGTCAAGGCCGAGCGCGGTCGCCAGATGCCAAGCGATGGCTTCTCCTTCGCGGTCTTCATCGGTCGCGAGAATGACGGCCTCGGTTTTACCGGAGAGTTTTTTCAATTCGTTGACGCGCTTCCGATTCTTTGTCGGAATGACGTATTGCGGTTCGAAATCGCGTTCAAGATCGATGCCGAGTTTGCTTTTGGGCAGATCGCGGATATGGCCGAAAGAAGACTCCACTTTGTATTTGGAGCCCAAGAATTTTCCGATGGTTTTCGCCTTGGTCGGCGATTCGACTATTACCAGATTCATTGGAGTATTTTATTATTGTAAGCCATAGGCGCTCATTGATTCAAAACATAGCCTTCGTCCGATTCCCGGATTATTTTCTTGAGGACGAGTCCGGCAATCGCGGGGAGCGCCTTTGACGGCTCAAGTTTAGTGATTTCCATGATCTTGTCAATCGGAAGGGCTCGAACGCGGACAGCTTCGACGATCGTTTTTTCCGAATCATCCAAATCCGCCGCGCGGTCAAGAACCTCGATACCCAGGTCTTCCAGAATGTCTTTGGCCGAGGCGACGAGCCTCGCTCCGTCGCGGATCAGTTTGTGCGATCCCGCGTAATTCGGGTGATTTATCGGCCCGGGAATCACGAAAACCTCGCGGCCTTGTTCAGCCGCAAAGTTGGCCGTCGAAATGCTGCCGGATCTTATCGGCGCTTCGACGACAACAATGGCTTCGCAAAGTCCGCTGATGATCCGATTCCTTCTCAAGAAATTTTCTTTGTATCCCGGAGTGTCTCCGGGATATTCGGAAACGATGGCGCCGCCTTTTGCCAAAATCCTTTCCGCCAGTGGTTTATTCTCTTTGGGGTAGATGTTGTCGATGCCCGTTCCCAAAACGGCGATGGTTTTGCCTTTGGCTTCGAGGCAGCCTTCGTGGCTCGCCGTGTCGATGCCCAAGGCAAGGCCGCTCACAATCGTGATCTTCGCTTTCGCCAGTTCGGCGGCGATGGTCCTCGCGATCAGCCGACCTTCGGAAGTCGATTTTCTCGTGCCGACAACGGCGATTTTGAAATCGTCGGAAAGACTTCCTTTCACGAACAATTCGGCCGGAGGATCGGGAATATTTTGCAATAGTTTCGGAATCACTTTGACTTATTATATAATAGTACGTGATGCTTAAGGATTTCAGGGTTAAAATGGCCGTCGTCATCGGCATCACTTTGGTCGCCGGTAGCGTCCTCATTTTTGCCGTTTTCCAATTAAAAAAGAGTATTGCCGCTTCGAGTTCGGAAATCAAACTGATGAGAGTGGATTTTTTGTCGCGTTCGAGGGCGATCACGTCTTTGGCCGAACTCAAAGAAGACGCGGAAGAGGCGCGTGTTTACACCGATGTTCTGAACTTCAGCCTTCCGACCAAGGAGGATCTTCCCGAATTCAACTCGGAGGTTTTTGATCTCGAAAGAGACAACAACTTGCCGACCAGCTTCAAATTCAGCGGCAGCGAAATAGCTCCGACTCCGGGAACTCCTGGAGAAATCGCCTTCGAGCTCAATCTGACCGGCTCCTACGACGATATCGTCAATTTTCTGAAAGACCTCGAAGACTCTTCTTATGTTACCGATATCAGGAACTTCGATCTGGTCGGCGGAACCGACGACCAATACCGAGCCATTCTTCAGGGAGTGGTCTTCTTCCATTAAAACGACATGCCTAAACTGTCCCAAGGCCAAAAAGAAATCATACTGATCGCGGTCAACGTGATGCTGCTCGTTGTTTTGCTGATTGGTGCTTTCTGGGGCATCGGCGTTCTCGGCGGATTGCTCGTCCAGGCTTTCGAAGCGCCGACTATGGTCGGCGGCACGGGTATTTTCTTCAATTTCGAAGGATACCATGCCTTAAATTTACAAATCAGATAAAAGATAGTAGTATATTTTTACCGGTCGGGCGCATAGTTCAGTGGTAGAACGCTGTCCTGATAAGACAGAGGTCCTAAGTCCGATTCTTAGTGCGCCCACAGTTTCACTTGATGAAACGCCGGGCGGTTAGCTCAGCTGGTTAGAGCGTCACATTGACATTGTGAAGGTCACTGGTTCGAGTCCAGTATCGCCCACACCAAAATTGCACCATGAAGCAGGACATGCCGGTGGTTTACGAAGATAAAGATCTCTTGGCGATCGCCAAACCCGCCGGGATTTTGATGCATCGAACCGCGGCCAAAGAAAAAGAAGAGACGTTGGCCGATTGGATTTTGAAGAATCGTCCGGAGATAAAAAACGTTGGCGACGATCCGCAAATCCGTCCGGGAATAGTCCATCGGCTCGACAAGGACACTTCGGGCATAATCGTCGTTGCCAAGAACCAGAATGCTTTAGAATATCTGAAGAAGCTTTTCCAGGACGGCCAAGTCGAAAAAACCTACCTCGCCCTCGTTTATGGAAACATCGAACCGAAGGAAGGCGTTATCGACAAGCCGATCGGTTTGAAATCCGGCACCGTGAAGCGTACGATCCACGGCGGCAAAATGGTAAAAACAGCGATCACCGAATACAAAGTCCTAAAAGACTACGACGGATTTTCTTTAATCGAAGCGAAACCGAAAACCGGACGAACGCATCAGATCAGGGTCCATCTCGCTTCGATAAATCATCCGGTTGTCGGCGACGCTTTATACGCCGGGAAAAAAGCCAAGAATGATTCTTTGGGTCTTTCGCGGCAATTCCTGCACGCCTCATCGATCGAATTCGTTGGGCCGGACAAGACCCGTTTCAGGTTCGAAACCAAGATGCCGGATGATTTGACAAAGGCTCTCAAATCCATTTAAATAGTTCCGTGATTAACGAGGAATACAAAGGAAAAATAAAGACCGGAGCCAGAGTCAAGGTCTGGGAAATCTTTAAGGAAGGAGACAAGGAGCGCACGAGCGCTTTCGAGGGCGTGGTTATCGGCCGTAAACACGGCAATGAAGCCGGCGCCACTTTCACCGTTAGGGGCAGGCTCGGCGATTACGCTTTGGAAAAAACATACCCGATCAATTCTCCGCTTATAAGCAAAGTGGAAGTGATGAACACTCCGAAGAAAGTCAAAAAATCCAAACTTTATTTCGTGAGAAATCTTTCGGTCAAAAAGACCAGAGAGAAAATCGGACAGGGGATATAGTTTAAGTTCATAAGTTTGTAAGTTCAGAAAACCATATGTTAAGCCATATGGTTTTCTTGAAGAATCGGCTTGGTTTCCCTATAATGCTTTTAGTTTGCCCAGGTGGCGGAACTGGTATACGCGTACGTTTGAGGGGCGTATGGAGCAATCCTTGAGGGTTCAAATCCCTCCCTGGGCACAAGAGAGTTTTCCACAGGATCGAGTTTCGGGAGATAAATAAAGGCGGATTCGGGCTTTGCTCTGGGTGTTGACGCGCAGAGCCGATGCCCCATAATTAACTTGTGGGGACATCGGGGCGACATCACCTCCTTCCTCACCGAGCACCTGTCTCGTTTGGTCCTTCCTATCAGGACGAAGGAGGAAATCACTTCCTTTCTTACTATACTGTGTTTCTAGGGGTCCCCACAGGAAAAGGATCTCCTCCTTCGTTCAATAACTGCAAGATTAGACTCGTCCCAACGGGTCTTTTCCTTTTTTATTTGGATAAGTTATATGATATATAAGAATACGTATTTGTGATCGTGCGGATCATCAAATAACTTTATTTTATGGAAAAACAAATTTTAAAACTGCGGGACGATCAAATCATGGCGCTTTTTTGGCTGGTGGGGGTTAGGTTCGAGAAAAAGTATTTTGAAGACATCATAAAGGAGATTAGAACCAATAAAGAAGATTCTCAGTATCTCGGTATTCTGATCGATGAAGCGGATTCAAAAAATAATCTTTCGGTGTGGATTTCTTATTTCGAAAAAGAAAATAAGAAAAATCGGTTTTGGAATATTTTCAGGTAAGCCGCGGATAAAATAAAACCTCCCACCAATCGGCGGGAGGTTTTATTTACAATCGCAATTTGTTTAGAGGATTTCGATCCTACTCTTTCTAACTCCAAACTTGAGAGCCTCTTCTCTTGTTTTAAACCAAATGTCTAATTTCTCATCGTGTTTCGGAGCCATTCTATCCTGGACCTCGAAGACTTTGTCTCCGAAGATTTCCGGGATACGGATTTTGGTTCCGAAGGGCAACCAGTTCGCGGCAACAATTCCGTCTCCGACAAACTTCCCAGAGGCGGTGATAAACGGAGTATCATCGGTCTGGTCAGGAGTGCTGGAGTAGGCGGTGATTGTCGTCACGATCGACCTAGTCGAAGCAGGCTCATTTGAAGCTAAGAGCGAATCGCCTCCGAGAACGACGTACGGATGGTCCGGAGTATTAGGAGCAGTGTTCGCCGCGACGTCGGTTAGACGTCCCTGAGCGGACACGACCAGACTCATCAGCATCGTTCCCAATAGGAATTTACCCATTGTCGTAATAAAAAACCCCCTCACAGGGGAAATTTATTACTCTTTAAGCTTAGCCGATTAGCCCTGTTTTGTCAAGATGGCGGAAAAACGCTTGAAATCTAGCCAAATTCGGGGTTTTCCGGCCGGCGGCCAAAGCCTATAATAGGCTTATGGTTGAGTATCTGACCGAAGCCATAATCCTTGACAAGCGGCCGGACAAGAATCTGGACGCTGTTTTCACGGTTTTCAGCCGGAATCTCGGCAAGGTTTACGGAAAAGCGACGAGCAGCCGGAAGATCACTTCGAAGCTGGCGAGCCATCTCGAGCCCGGAACGCTCGCCAAAATCAGATTGGCGAGGAAAAGCGTCGGCGACAACTTCCGGATAGTCGAGGCCCTGGCCGAAGCCAAGCGGTCTGATCCGGAGACGATCAGATTCCTTATGTTTCTCGACAAGATGGTTCCGGCTTCGGCCAAAGACGAGGTGCTTTTCATGTTCTGCCGGGAAGTGATCAAAGACCCGGAGTTTTCGGAAAAGATGGCCTACCGCGGGCTTTTGAAAATAATCGGTCTTGATCCGGACAAGGCGTGTTGCGCCGTGTGCGGAAGCAGAAAAATTGCCTATTTTTCCAGTCAGGATATAATGTTTTTATGCCGTCAATGCGGAAAGAAAAGATACGGATATTGACCTTAGTGAAATGGATTCTCTTCGCGGCCGTCGGTATCGCGGCCGCTTTTGTCGTTTACGAGCTGTTTTTCGCCGGATCCGCGAGAAGGCCGGCCATTTCTTTCGAGGCTCCGCCAAACGTCGTTCTCGGAGAAGATTTTCCGCTGACGGTCGTTTTCGTCAATAATTCCGAGGTTTTGATCAGAAACGTGGAGATATCGATGACCGTTCCGAACGGCGCCATGTTTAGCGACGGAAAAAACGAAGTGAGAAGGATGCGCGAAGCCGGGACCATGGACGTGGGCGAGGAGTATAAAGAAACCTTCAATATAAGAGTGCTTGATGCGGCCGAAGCCGAGAAGAGCTTCGAGGCGAGTGTTTCTTATCTGCCGGCGACTTTGAACAAGAGCCTGATCGTCAGCAAGGATTTCATCGTGAGCGTGGAAACGCCGGTCAAAACCGAGCTTGTCGTTCCGAACGAAGTCATGGCCGGCGAAGAATTCAACTGGTCCTTGAACTACGAGAATACTAGCGACCAAGAATGGATTCTGCTTTTCAACCTGACCGCGCCCAAGGATTTCTCGAGTAATTTCTCGGAATCTCCGATCACGGTTAAGCCCGGAGAAAAAGGAGAAGTCTCTTTCAAGGGCTCGGCCAATCTGCCGGACATGAGTGTTTTTAGCCTGCGCGTCGAAACCAGAGGAGAATTGAACGGTCGCGATTACGTCGTAAGCGACGTTTCCAAGGATATCGCCATCAAGGCATCGCCGCTTTCTTTGAAAATAGACCTTTTGAATGCCGAATCCTCGTCCGGAGCGGTCAAGCCCGGAAGCGTTTTGAGATACCGTCTCGTCTGCTCCAACTTCAGCAACGAAGTTTTCAGGAACGTCATTGTCCGGGCAAGCCTCAAAGGAAACATGTACGAGTTTGCCGGTCTTGCGGTATCCGGAAACGCCAGCTTGAACAACGGAACGATTTTTTGGAATTACGCGACCGACCCCGATCTCGCGGCTTTGGATCCGGGCGAATCGAGGGAGATCATCGCGGAGGTTCCGCTTAAATCCGATTACGCGGTGAGGCAGGCGAGCGACAAAGATTTCACGGGAACGATGACGGCGAACGCCGAAGCCGTAGTGGCTTCGACCGGAATAAAATTGACGAGCGTCGTTGTTTTCGACGCCAAGCTGGTCGGAGTTTTGAAAATCAGTCCGAAGATCTACTTCCGCGACGCGGCTTCGGGAATCATCAATAGCGGCAACCTTCCCTTGAAAGTGGGAAGCCCAACAGACTTTACCGTCCATTGGGCGCTATCGAATCAGGCCTCCGACATGAGCAATATCGAGGTGCGGGCTGTTTTGCCGGTCGGCGTGAGTTTAACCGGCAACCAGAAAATTCCGGTCGGTGAGTTCAGCCTCGACCCGAATTCCAACGAAGTCGTCTGGAAAATACCGAAGATGCTCGCCAATACCGGCGTTGTCGACAAACCGCTCGAGGCGATCTTCCAGATAAGAGCGACGCCGATAGACGAATTCACCGGTTCGTACATGCCGCTTCTCCGGGAGACGAGGGCGACGGCTTTAGACGATTTCGCCGGAGTCTCGGTGTCGGCCACGGGCCTTCCCTTGAACAGCTTTCTGACCGATGATCCGACGGTCAGTCCGTTAGACGGGTTGATCCGGGGATAATATCATATATATAAGAAGATCATGGAGATTGATTTGATGGATAAAATCTTAAGCCTGGCCAAACGCCGGGGTTTTGTTTTTCCGGGAAGCGAAATCTACGGCGGCCTCCAAAACTCGTGGGATTTCGGGCCTTTGGGAGTGGAGCTCAAAAGAAACATCAAAGCCGCCTGGTGGGATAGGTTTATCCGCAGGCGTCCGGACATGGTCGGCCTCGACGCTTCGATTCTCATGAATACCAAGGTTTGGGAAGCTTCCGGGCATTTGAAAAAGTTTTCCGACCCGCTCGTCGAATGCGTTAAATGCCACAAGCGGTTCCGCGGCGACCGGATAAAGACAGAAGACGGCTGTCCCGAATGTGGGGGCAAACTCGGAGAAGCCAAGCAATTCAATATGATGCTGAAAACCCGCCTCGGCGCGACCGAAGACAAAGCCTCCGAGGTTTATTTCCGTCCGGAAACGGCCCAGGGCATATTCGTCAATTTCAAAAACATCATGGACACGGAGCGGATGAGCCTGCCTTTCGGAGTCGGCCAAATCGGCAAGGCTTTCCGGAACGAAATCACTCCGGGAAACTTTATTTTCCGCACGCGCGAATTCGAACAAATGGAAATAGAGTATTTTATTCCGGTCCCCGAAAAAGACAAAGACTGGAACAATTATTTCGAATACTGGCGGAAAGAAATGCTCGAGTGGATTTCTTCGCTCGGCGTTGACGTCAAAAAAGAAATCCGTGAACTCGAAGTGCCGGAAAAAGACCGCGCCCATTATTCAAAGCGGACCGTCGATTTCGAATACGCTTTTCCTTTCGGAGAAGAGGAGCTTTACGGTTTGGCTTATCGCGGAGATTTCGATCTTAAAAATCACGGCGAGACTTCCGGAGCCGATTTGAAATACAAAGATCCGGTTTCCGGTGAAGAGTTCTATCCGCACGTCATCGAACCCACTTTCGGAGTCGAAAGAAGTATTTTGGCGGCCATGTGTTCGGCTTATACCGAAGAATCGGCGCCAACGGCGGAAAAAGGAGAAGAGGAGACGCGAGTGGTTATGAAATTCCCGAAATGGCTCGCTCCGGTGAAAGCGGCCGTGCTTCCTTTATCCAAAAAAGAAGAATTGTCTTCGGTGGCGAAGAAATTAGCCGACGATTTAAGAAATGATCTTTTCGTCGATTACGACGAAACCCAATCGATCGGCAAGCGCTACCGCCGGCAAGACGAGATCGGCACGCCGTATTGCGTCACTATCGACTTCGATTCCTTGGAGGATAAGAAGGCGACCATCCGCGACCGCGACACCATGAAGCAGGAAAGGGTTGCCATTGCCGAAATCAAGAGTTATCTTTTGGAGCGGTTCAAAGAACAGTAAATCATGTCCGACATCAATCATAAAAAGACCATTTTCCCGAATGGTTTGAGATACATATTCATTCCCCGGCCGCAAAGCCTGGCGACCACGGTTTTGGTTCTCGTCGCCGCCGGATCGGAATACGAGACCAAAGACATAAGCGGCGTTTCCCACTTTTTGGAGCATCTTTGCTTTAAAGGAACGACCAAGCGTCCGAAAAGCGGATTGATCGCTTCCGAACTTGACGCCTTGGGCGCCAGATACAACGCTTTCACTGCCAACGAAATGACCGGATATTTCGCCAAGGCGGCCAACAAGAATTTCGAGCGGATTCTCGAGATCGTGGCCGACCTTTATCTCCATCCGACGATCGACCAGGGAGAAATGGACAAGGAAAGGGGAGTGATTCTCGAAGAAATAAACATGTACGAAGATCTGCCGATGGAAAAAGTCAAAGAGAATTTTTCCGAACTCCTTTACGGAGACCAGCCGGCCGGCTGGTCTGTCGCCGGAGACAAAGAAGTGATCCGGAAGATCAAAAGGGAAGACGTCGTGGCTTACAGAGGTAAACATTATCTCGCTTCGAAAACAACGGTGGTCGTCTGCGGAGGGATCGAGGAAGATCCGGAGAAGATCGTCTGGAAGCATTTCGAATCCATGCCCCGGGGCGAAGCCTTGAAAAAAGAGAAAACCGTCGACGAGCAATCAGAACCGCAAATCGATCTCCGAACAAAACAGACCGATCAGTTCCACCTCGTGCTCGGAAGCCGGGGGATAGATATTTTCGATCCGCGGAGATACGCCTTGGCGCTTATCGCCGAGATTTTGGGCGGCGGCATGTCTTCGAGGATGTTCGTGAAAATCAGGGACGAAATGGGAGCCGCCTATTACGTGAGGAGCGGAACCGACGAATCATCCGACCACGGTTCGATTTTCGTCGCCGCCGGCATCGACAGATCGAAAACAACCGAGGTCTGCCGAGCCATTCTCGCCGAATTCGAGGACCTGAAAATCAATTTGGTTTCCGAGGACGAGCTCGCCAAGGCCAAAGAGCATCTATCGGGAAACTTGATCCTACAGCTCGAAACGTCGGACGACATCGCCCTTTTCTTCGGTAGCGAAGAAATAGTAACCGGCAAGGTTCTCGCTCCGGCCGAGGCCCTACGGAAGATCAAAGAAGTGACTCCCGAAGATATTCGTTCTTTGGCTCGGGAAATTTTCCAAAAAAATCGTTTGAACCTGGCCGCCATCGGTCCGGATTTCGAAGAAAAGGCATTGCGGGATATCCTGCAATCCACTAAGATTTAATCAATGGAAAAACGGGAACTCGAAATTTCCTGGGGCACTCTCTGGAGAGTGGTGGCGACGATCGCCGCCGTCGCCTTTTTGTACGCGGCGCACGAAGCTCTACTCGTGCTCGTTTTCGCGCTCATCATTTCTTCAGCCCTCGACGGATTGGTCTCCTGGCTCGAAGAAAGGAAAATCCCGCGTCTTCTCGGAACGATTTTCATTTTTCTCGCGGTATCGGCCGTTCTTGTTTTCATATTGTACGAAGTCGTCCCGTTGATCTTCTGGGAGACAGCCAAACTGGTCGAGTCTTACCAGGGAATCGGCGACTTTTTTGGGGAGAATAGCGTTTTTCTGGAAGGAATGAACAAAACCCTGATGACCGAGGATTTCGGCAGCCGGGTGGTGGACGCGATCTTGGAAGGCGCGAGCCCCTTTATTTCGGCCGTCGGCGGCTTGCTCGGCGGAGTCGTCTTTCTGGCGACGGTTTTTATCGCTTCTTTTTATCTCACCTTGAGCCGCGACGGAGTGGAAAGACTTTTGCGAGTCGTTTTCCCGGCCCAGGCCGAAGAATACATCATTAAAATCTATCTCCGCGTCAAAAAGAGGATCGGCCGCTGGATGCAGGTCCAAATGATTTTGAGTCTCGTCATCGGCCTCATGGTTTTCGCGGGGCTTTGGCTAATGGGCGTCGATTACAGTCTTTTGATAGGAGTGTTGGCCGGGCTTTTCGAAATCGTGCCCATGGTCGGTCCGATTCTGGCCGGAGCCATTGCCGTGGCCGTCGCCTTTTCCGAGTCCATGTCTCTCGCCATCATCGTCTTTGTCTTTTTCGTGGTCATCCAGCAGCTCGAGAATAACATTCTTGTTCCTGTTCTGATGCGCAAGGCCGTGAACATCCATCCGGTGATCGTCATTATCGCCTTGATGGCCGGATTCGAAGCGTCCGGCGTTGTCGGCGCCATCCTGGCGGTGCCAGTGGCGGTCGTTGTTCAGGAAATCGTCGAGGATAAGCTGCGGCGCAAGGCCGCGGAGGCGTCCGGCCGTTAAATGAAGAAAAGAAAGAAATTTTATATCACGACGTCGATCGCTTACGCGAACGCGTCTCCGCATATCGGGTTCGCTTTGGAGCTGGTGGAAGCCGATGCCATTGCGAGATACCGACGAAGCTTCGGCGACGACGTTTTCTTTCTAACCGGAACCGACGAACACGGCGAAAAGATCAGCCGCGTGGTTTGTTCTTCAGGAATGACTCCCAAAGCTTTTACCAACAAGATTTCCAAGGAATTCCGGTCGCTCAAAACCGAACTCAATCTTTCTCCTGACGATTTCATCAGGACTTCGGACAAGAAGCGTCATTGGCCCGGAGCCTTGGCTCTTTGGAAGCGGATCGAAGAAAACGGAGACATTTACAAGAAAAAATACAAAGGGCTTTATTGCGTTGGCTGCGAAAAATTCATCACCAAAAAAGAATTGGTGGACGGACGCTGCCCGATCCACAAAACCGAACCCGAGATCATCGAAGAAGAGAATTATTTCTTCAAGTTGTCGAACTACCGCGATGAAGTTTACAAGCTTATCGAGAGCGGCAAATATCTGATTTTGCCAGAGTCGCGTAAAAACGAGGTTTTGTCGTTTCTCTCCACCGGGCTCGAAGACATAAGCTTCAGCCGTTCGCGGGAGAATCTTTCCTGGGGAATCCCGATCCCGAAAAGCGACCAGACAATGTACGTCTGGTGCGACGCGCTTTCCAATTACATCTCGGCCCTCGGTTTCGGCCGGAAAGGCGGTAGTCTCCGCCGATTCAACAAGTTTTGGCCGGCCGATATCCATCTGATCGGCAAGGATATCTTGAGATTCCACGCCGTCATCTGGCCGGCGATGCTTATGTCCGCCAAGCTTCCTTTGCCGAAAAAACTCCTGGTCCACGGATTCATCACCGCGGGAGGAGTCAAGATGTCGAAAAGCCTCGGCAACGTCGTTTATCCCGGAGAGATCGTGAGAAAATACGGCGTCGATCCGACGCGGTATTATCTCTTGCGGGAAATCCCTTCGAACGAGGACGGTGATTTCAGCGAAGAAAAATTCGTCGAGCGCTACACGGCCGATCTTGCGAACGGGCTCGGCAATTTCGCTTCGAGGGTTTTGAACCTCGGAGCGGAATCGGCTTTCCGCGGAGAGCGTATATCCGAGGCGACGGAACTTCAGATAAAAAGGGCCAAGGCTATGGTGGATAAACACATGGAAGAATTCAGAATCCACGAGGCGATGGCTTCGATCTGGGAGCTCCTGAAATTCGGCGACGGCTACACGAACGAAACCAAGCCCTGGAAAACTAAAGACAAGAAAGTCATCTTCGATTTGCTGATGATCTTGGAAAACGCGGCCGGACTGCTCGAACCGTTTCTACCGGAGACGTCGAAAAAAATAAAAAAATGCTTCCGTCGGCGAGGAGGATATCTTCGCGTTTCCAAAATCAAACCGCTTTTCCCGAGGATAGAATCATAATAAAAAATGAGCAAAAAAAGCTTTACGCTGATCGAAGTTCTCATTACCGTTTCCATCATCGCCGTGCTTTCGGCGACGGTTGTCATGTATTTGAACCCGGTCGAATTCTTGAGTCAGGGGCGCGACGCCCAAAGAATCGCCGATATCGAAAGACTTAACACGGCCGTTAGTCTTTATGACTTGAAAGTCCGGGGCTCTATGGGACAAGCGAACAAAATCTATATATCGTTGCCAGATACGACGGCAAGCTGTCCCACCCATATTTCGTTTCTGCCGGAAATTCCCGGATATACTTATAACTGCGCCACCGCGGCGAATCTCAAGAAAACCAACGGAACCGGCTGGTTGCCGGTCAATCTCGACAATATACCCGGAGGTTCGACAATACTGCAGCTTCCGATTGATCCCGTAAATTCGGCGAGAGACACGCTTTATTATTCGTACGTCACCGACGGAACGCAATGGGAAATTTCTTCGAATATCGAATCGAGGAGGATCGGTCTTGAAAGAGCCTCGAAAGACGGCGGCGACAACGTCCTGGCCTACGAAGCGGGTTCCCGATCAGACTTAACCCCTTTGGCGGTTCTGGGAACAAGCTGCAACAACATCCATTCTCTTTTTCCGAACGGAGCCAGCGGATTATATCTCATAGATGTTGACAGTGGCGGCGTCGAACCAGCTTTTCCGGTTTATTGCGATATGACTACCGACGGAGGAGGCTGGACCCTTGTGCAAACCACGATTAAGGGGCAGCCCGTCGATACGAGATGGGCGCTGCCGTTTACCTCCCAACTCGATCAAACCATCGGCGTTCCTTCACTTGATTCCCCGTATAGGTTAGCGATGAAGTATTGGTACATGATACCGAATACGAGCTGGTCCAAAATGGCCATCACCACCGCCGAAGGCAAGGCTACATTTAATAAGTCAGCCACTTTTTCCCTTACGGGGATTAATGGTCCCCAGACCGGATTCACTTACTCGGGATCAGACCCGGCGGCGGCACTTAACTCCCTAAGCAGTTATAACTGGAACACTTGCACCAACGGTCTGGCGTACTTCAATACCAGTTGTTGCGGCACTTGTATTTTATATAACTCTCCGACTCCGTATAACGCGTATAATCAGCCGATGATGTCGACCGTCACCGCGATCGACGGAACAGCCATCCAAAAATGGAGCGGTCATGCCCCTCTCGACAGACTAAACATTTTTTCGAGATGAAGCCTCTTTTTTTCGATTCTCACACCCATGTCCAGTTCGTTGCCTTTAAAGACGATCACGAAGAAGTAATCCGGCGCGCTCTGGATAAAGGCGTGTGGTTGAATAACGTCGGCTCACAGAAAGAGACTTCGGAAAAAGCGGTGATGATCGCCGAAGATCACGAAAAAGGAGTTTACGCCACTGTCGGTTTCCATCCGATCCACGCCGAAGCCGCGGAAAAAGAAGATCTGGAAGAATCGGTTTCAAAAAGCGAAGAATTCGACTATGATTTTTTCTGTCGGCTCGCGCAAAACCCGAAAGTGGTAGCCATAGGTGAGTGCGGTTTGGATTATTTTCACTTAAAGAACGCCGCCAAAGACAAACAGAAAGAGATTTTTTTGGCTCAAATCAAATTGGCGGAAGAAACAAGTAAGCCTTTGATGGTTCATTGCCGTGACGCTTATCCCGATCTAATCGAGATTCTTCGGAGCGAACGCTCGCGGCTTCTTCCGGATCGGCCGGGAATCAGTCATTTTTTCACGGGAAGCCTTCAAGACGCCGAAACACTCCTTAAGATGGGTTTTTCTTTTTCTTTCGGCGGAGCCATCACTTTCGCGGGAAATTACGATGAGGTTCTGCGGCGCATCCCGCTCGATCGTCTGCTTCTCGAAACCGACGCGCCGTACGTGGCGCCGGTTCCTTTCCGCGGGCAAAGAAACGAACCGAGTTTTGTCGTTCACGTGGCGGAACATATCGCCAAAGTCAAAAGCTTGAGCTTGGAAGAAGTGGCGAGGGAAACCACGAAAAACGCCCTGCGGATTTTTGCAATCTAAGCCTGAAAAGCCTTATCATTCTTCTGTATGAAGAATTATCCGTTTCGGAAAATCGAGAAGAAATGGACCGCTTTCTGGCTCAAAAAGAAGGTTTTTCAGCCAGATCTCAAAAAGGCCAAAAAGCCTTTTTACAACCTGATGATGTTTCCTTACCCTTCGGCCGAAGGGTTACATGTCGGTAATATGTACGCTTTTACCGGCAGCGACATCTACGGCCGGTTCACGCGCATGCAAGGACATGATGTTTTCGAGCCGATCGGGCTCGACGGCTTCGGAATCCATTCGGAAAACTACGCCATCAAAATCGGAGCGCACCCGATGAAGCAAGCGAAAAAAACGGAAAAGAATTTCTACCGACAGCTTTTGATGATCGGCAACGGATTCGCCTGGGATAATCGTCTCGAGACCTACGATCCGGAATATTACCGTTGGACCCAGTGGATTTTCACGGAGCTTTTCAAGGCCGGTTTGGCTTTCCGGAAAAAATCTCCGGTGAATTGGTGTCCGTCCTGCAAAACGGTTTTGGCGGACGAGCAGGTGATTTCCGGAAAATGCGAACGCTGCGACAGCGAAGTCGTCAAAAAAGACTTGGAACAATGGTTTTTCAAGACCACCAAATACGCCGAGAGGTTGTTGAACAATCTCGATAAACTGGATTGGTCGGAAAAGGTGAAAATCGCCCAAAAGAACTGGATCGGCCGCTCCGAAGGAGCTCTGATCAAATTCGGCGTTTCCGGGCTGAAGTCGCCGATAGTTGTTTTCACGACAAGGCCGGACACCATCCTCGGCGCGACTTATCTGGTACTCGCTCCGGAGAGCGAGATCATCCAGTCGTTACAAAAGAAGATCAAAAACTGGGGAGAAGTCGAAAAATACGTTGCCAAAGCCGCCGGAAAATCCGAAGCCGAAAGAATCAGCGAGGAAAGGGAAAAAACCGGCGTCGAACTCAAAGGCGTGAAAGCGATCAATCCGGGAAACAACATGGAAATCCCGATTTGGGTTTCTGATTACGTGGTTCAGGGCTACGGCACGGGAGCGATCATGGCGGTGCCGGCTTACGACGAACGCGACTTTGCTTTTTCCGAAAGATTCGGATTGCCGGTCGTGAAAGCTCCTTTAATTCCGGAAAGTCAGGCGATCAGACAAACCAAAGCCAAAAGAACAACCGAATACCGGCTTCGCGACTGGCTTATTTCGAGACAGCGTTATTGGGGTCCGCCCATTCCTTTGATTTATTGCGAACATTGCGCCGAGGCTTTGAAGAAGATCGGTCCGAAGCGAGCCAAAACCAAAGGATGGAGTAGGGGAGAAATCGAGAATCCCGGTTGGATTCCGGTGAAGGAAAAAGATCTGCCGGTTGTTTTGCCTTTTGTGAAGGATTTCCGGCCGACCGGATCCGGATCCTCGCCTTTGGCCTCGGTCAAAAGCTTTTACGAAACCAAATGTCCGCGTTGCGGCCGGATCGGGCACAGGGAAACAGATGTTTCGGATACTTTTCTCGATTCGGCTTGGTATTTTTTGCGTTATCCTTCGGTGAACGACAAAAAACGCGCTTTCGATTCCAAGCTAACCAAAAAATGGCTGCCGGTCGACATGTATTTGGGAGGCGCCGAACACGCCGTGCTCCATCTTTTATATTCGAGATTTCTGACCATGGCTTTGAAAGACCTCGGGCACATTGATTTCGAAGAGCCATTTTCCGTTTTCCACGCCCATGGATTGCTTTTACGAAACGGAGCGAAGATCTCCAAATCCAAAGGCAATGTCATCAATCCGGACGATTACATCAAAAGATTCGGCGCCGACGCTTTCAGAATGCATTTGATGTTTTTGGGTCCGCTCGAGGAAGGAGGGGATTTCCGCGATGCGGGTATTGTCGGCATCACCAGGTTTTTGGACCGGGTCTGGAATCTCGTCGTTCATTTCAAACCGCGCGGGAGAAAAGACCTTTCTCCATGGCTCCACGCTTCCGTGAAGAAAATCACCAAGAGTGTTTCCGATCTCCGCTACAACGTCGCCATCGCCGAATTGATGATTATCATGAACAAGTTTTCCGAGCGGCCGGACGAAGTGAGTAAAAAAGATTTGGAAACATTTATCCTAATGCTCGCGCCTTTCGCTCCGTTTTTGAGCGAAGAGGCGTGGCTGATGATCGGAAACAAACCGAGTATCCATTCCAAACCCTGGCCTTCCTACGAAGAAAGCGGTATCGAGTCCGGAAGTTTCGAGTTGGTGATTCAGGTGAACGGCCGGGTGAGGGATAGGGTGGAGGTGGAATCCGGAATAGAGGCCAAAGAAGCGGAAAAAATCGCTTTGGGAAGGCCGAAAGTCAGGGCCTTTCTCAAAGGATCAAAACCGATCAGGGTGATTTTCGTCGAAGGACGTTTGATCAACATCGTAGTCTGAAATCAAGAACATAAGCCGAAAAAGCCGCCTTTTGCTTATAAAAAGCGGCTTTCTTGACTAAAATGCCAAAATGTTATATAATTAATATATTGAGTCAAAAATCCAATAAACCATAGAAATGACTATTACCATCAATAGAAAGGTCTTGATCGCGATTATTATCGCCTTGATTCTGGTCGGTATTTTTTACTTGGCGAACAGAGCCAATCTGATTTTCAGAAGGTTTTCCGCCACCATTCTTTCGAGTCTCGAAGGAGGAGTGGTCACCGTTCCCCAGAAGATCTCCAATCTGGTGGCCGTTTCCGGAGACGAACAAGTTTCGCTCGCCTGGGCCGCGCCGATCGATGGAGGCAGCAAAATCACCGCTTATCGGATTTATCGCGGAGAGTCTTCGAATAATCTGGATTTCTTGACCGCGATTTCGCGCGAGTCTTTCACCGACAGCGCAGTCAAAAACGGCACGACTTATTACTACAAGGTGGCGGCCGTGAACATCATGGGCGAAGGCCCGATGTCCGACGCGGTGAATGCTTTGCCGAGCATTTCGGGATCCCAGCCGATTTCGAAGAACGACAATGGTGGCGCTGTTGTCGCGCCCGCGGTTTCGGTTCCCTCGGCCATCAACAGCTTGGTGGCGGTTTCCGGAAACAATCTGGTTTCTTTGGCTTGGTCCGCTCCTTATAATGGCGGCCGACCGATCAGTCTCTACAAGATTTACCGCGGCACTTGGGCCGGCGGAGAAACTTTTCTCACTTCCACGAATTCTTCGGCTTTTACCGACACCAATTTGTCGAATAACACCGCCTATTATTATCGTGTCTCGGCCGTGAACTCCGTGGGTGAAGGAAGTCTATCGAACAGGGTCTCGGCCAATCCGACGGCCTATAATTATGTCTACAATGCCGGATTGCCCGGACAGATTTCCAATTTGACGGCCATTCCCGGAGACGGTCAGGTTTCTCTTTCTTGGTCCGCGACAAGCGGATCCGCCATCACCGGATACAAGATTTATCGGAGGGATTATTACGGCAATTCGGCCTATGTCTCGACCGTGTCCACGAATTCTTTCGTGAACTACGGTTTGAGTAACGGCCAGACGTATTACTTTAGAGTCTCCGCCGTTAACTCCACGGGTGAAGGCCCGATGTCGGCCGAGGTCGGCGCCACCCCGGTCGCTTCGTCTTACTATTACTACAACTACAACCAGATTCCGGGACAGGTTACCGGACTTTCGGCGAATCCCGGCAACAACCAGGTTTATCTCTCGTGGTCAACGCCGTCTTCCGGCTCGACCTCGGTTTCCTATTACAAAATCTATCGTTCGACCGATTATTACGGCGACAGCTTTTATACGACTGCCGGATCGACGAGTTTTATCGACGCTTCGGTTTCTAACGGCACGACTTATTATTACCGCGTCTCGGCCGTAAACTCCGTGGGTGAAGGAAGTCTATCGAACAGGGTCTCGGCAACGCCTTACTCGACCTACGTCTATTATCCGCCTTCCAATCCAAAGACCGCTCCTGGCCAGATCACCAATTTGACCGCCCAAAACAGCTCTGGTTACGCTCTTTTGTCCTGGAGCACTCCATATAACGGCGGAAGCTCGATCCAGAATTACAAGATTTACAGAGGCACTTCTTCGGGTAATCTTTCCTTGCTTGCGACCACCCAATTCACCAACTATACCGATTCGAGTGTTTCAAGTGGTAAAAATTATTACTATAAAGTTTCGGCCGTGAACTCTTACGGAGAAGGCATCTTGTCGAATCAGGCTTCAGTGAAGATTCCTTCCCAGACTTATTATTATGACGACGATGATGATGACGATTACGTCTATGTGCCTTCGTATTCGAGCGAATACGTGAGAATCACGAGTCTTCCTTCGTCCGTAACCGAAGGTCAGACTTTCTCGGTCAGCTGGCAGTCTTCGTCCCATTTCCAAGGATGCCGCGTCTGGTTCCAGGGATCGAATATCACCAAAGACAGTCTTCCGACAAACGGCAGCGCCAGTTTTTCCACATCCGGCATTCCGGCCGGAACGTACGAAGTCGGCGTCAGGTGCTTCAGGCCTTACGAAATCGATTCGATGTCTAATTATAAAGAAGACGACTATATGACCAATTCAGCGTATAACAGCATCGGTAAGCGTGACGGTAAAAATATTGTTGTTATTAAAGCTTATGGTCAGACCTCGACGAGCTCGATCAACGGTTCCTATAGTTGCGTTTGCAACGACGGCACCGTATTGGGTGGAGCTTTATCTTCCGGCGTATTGTGTTCCAATGTTGGCGGTGTAGAAACTTGCGTCAGTAAATGCCTTCCTTATGGCGGATGGAAAGGTGGAACCAGCGGGTTCACTTGTGTGAACTATTAAGCCGAAACAAAAAAATCTCCCCCGTCTAAGCGGGGGAGATTTTGAATCCGGTGTTATTCCGTTGTCACGCCGTCGAAATCCGCTTCGTTCGCCATCGCTTCTTCTTTGGTCAGCCGCACGATTCCGTCTTTGTGATGGGCCGGGGAATAGATGGTGTATAGTTTCAATCCCTCGGTTTCGGAAACGTTCATGATGTTATGTTCGGCTCCGGCCGGAACAATGACCGCGTCGCCGTCCTCGAGGTCGTATTCGTTACCGTCGATGATCGCTTTGCCGTGACCGGCTTCGAACCTGAAGAATTGATCGTTGTCCGGATGGATCTCGACGCCGATGTCTTCTTTGGGCTTGAGGCTCATCAAAACGAGCTGGCAGTGTCCGGCGGTGTAGAGGACCTTTCGGAAATTGTCGTTCTCAAGGGTTAATTTCTCGATATTGTTTTTGAAACCTTTTTTCATGGTGTAATTGTAATACAGAACAGGTAAAGGAAAAAATCCCCAAGTCAGAACGATGTCGAGTTTAGTCTTTTTTGTCGCTCCTGCCGGTGTCTTTATCCTTGGTCATGTGATCGTAATATCCTTCGCAATAACCGTCATGATGTCCGGTTTTCTGCACGAAAAGGTAGAACGGATAAATCAATACCAGTAATCCGATAAGATCGAATAGGGCGCTGTCGAGCAAGAGGATGATGGCTATTCCGATGAAAGAAACGAACAAAAGCCCTGGAGCGCTCATGTTGTTGACGCTTCCCATGAGCTTCTCGTAATTTTTCTCCATCTCGTTGAATTGTTCTTCGGTCGCGTTACGAATTTTGCGGGCGCTGCTTTTGATTTTTGCTTTGGTTATTTTTGCCATGATAATTATTTATTTTCCTTTGATTATGCGGACAAGGAAAGAAACCACCGCCACGATGAGAAGCAGGTGGATAAAGAGCCCGGCGACCTTAAATACAAAAAAGCCGGCGATCCAGGCCGCGAGCGAGACAATGCCTATGATTAACCACATGATGATTTATTTATTTTTAATGTATCGACGCTTTATTTGATTATAGCACAATTGCCGCCGCTGACTTTCACATTTTTTCAAACCGGCGTTCCACGTCTTTTTTTCGGGAGCCTCTGGGGAAGTTATGTTATCATATAAACAAAGGGTCGGATCATCTTAATTTAAAGTCGATATAAAAAACATGAATCATAAAAAGATATTCTTAGCAGCAACCTTCTTGGCTGTTTTCGGTCTTTTTGGTTTTAACCCGCCAAAAACTGAAGCGGCCATGACAGCTGCGGAAATACAAACATTAATGCAGTCGTTGCAGCAACAGATCAGCCAACTCCAACAGCAATTGTCGTCTTTGCGCCAAACACCAACGCAGACGACGGCAACCGCGACCGGTTGGTGTTACAACTTCAGCACCAATTTCGGAGTCGGGACTATTAGCCAGGATGTTCTGGCGCTCGAAACCGCCTTACAGAAAGAAGGGCTTTTGAGCTATCCCGATAACGTGTTCAACGAGTCAACCGCTTCGGCTGTCACGAGGCTCCAGGAAAAATACAGAGCGGATGTCCTTTCTCCGGTAGGACTTACGCGGGGAACCGGTTTCGTGGGTAGCTCGACCAGAGCCAAATTAAACGCGCTCTACGGATGCGGAATTTCGTCCGCGTCGACATCGATTCCTTATATTACTGTTATCTATCCGAATGGGGGAGAGACTTTTACCACCGGCCAGACTTACAACATTACCTGGAGATCGAATGGAATCAATAAAGTAATAGTGACCGAATGCGCCGATACGCCACGTTTAAATCCGCCGTATACTTGTGAACCACTATCCGGTTATGGTGAGACCGACGCCGGATTGGGTTATCGGTCATGGTATGTTGATCCCAATAATCCGTTTTACGCCGGAGTAAGTCGAATAAGAATAAGAGTCTCCGACGCTAATAATCCCAACATCTACGATGAAAGCGATAATTATGTGACTGTTCTCGATCCGTACGAACCGACCTACCAAAATTCTTATGACTCGAGCAGTTCCAATACTTCGAGTTCCGCTCCCGGCCAAATCACCAATTTGACCGCCCAAAACAGCTCCGGCTACGCTCTTTTAAATTGGGATTCTCCCTATAATGGCGGAAGCTTGATCCAGAATTATAAGGTTTATCGGGGAACTTCTTCGGGTAATCTTTCTTTACTCGCCACCACCCAATTCACCAACTATACCGATTCGAGTGTGGCAAGAGGCGTAACCTACTATTATCGCGTGAAGGCGGTGAACGCCAGCGGCGAAAGCGGTTTCTCCAACGAAGTTTCGGTTTTGATTCCCTCGAGCTCTTCCTATTCTTATTATTCGGATAGTAGCGAATCCGTGAGAATTGCGAGTGTTTATCCTTCGTCCATAACACAAGGCCAAACTTTCTCGGTAAGCTGGCAAGTTTCGTCTCATTTCCAGGGATGCCGCGTCTGGTTCCAGGGCACGAACGAGACCAAACCTAATCTTGCGATAAGCGGAAATACCAGCGTTAGTTTTTCCACGCTCGGTGTCCCGGCCGGAACGTATGCAGTAAGCCTGCGATGTTTTAGACCGAGCGAGATCGGTGCGATGTCTAATTATCAGAATGCCGACTATATGACTAATTCCGCGTACAATAGTATCGGCAAATCGGACACTTCATATGTCAATATACAGGCATCGACCCAGACTCCGATCAATGGTTCGTTTACTTGCGTTTGCAACAACGGCAGCATAATTAGCGGATCTCTTGCTTCCGGAGTGCGGTGCCAATATGTAGGCAATGTAGAAACTTGCGTCAGTAGATGTTCTTCCTACGGCGGATGGAGAGGGGGAACCAATGATTTCACTTGCGTGAACTATTGAGTCGAGAATCAAAAGACTCTCCCGCGGGGAGAGTCTTTTTTGGTTTACAGCAAGTCTTTGATGATTATCGCTTCGTTGCGTTTTTCGTCTTTGGCGGCGTAAAGGAGCGTTATCGTCTTGTGCTTGCGATGTGCGCTCCTCAGCTCTTCCACGAGCTCTTTTTTGCTTTTGAGTTCTTGCTTGTATCTTTTCTTGAACTCGGGCCATTTTTCCACTTCGTGATTAAACCATTTGCGGAGTTCATTGCTCGGCCCGATGTCCTTGAGCCATAGATTGATTTTGGCCTTTTCTTTGCTCACGCCCCTCGGCCAAAGTCTGTCGACCAAGATCCGGAAGCCGTCGCCTTTACCGTATGGTTCGTAAATCCGTTTTAAAGTAACCATTACTTATATTCTATTCGTTTATGAATAAAAACATAGGGCGGAAGCGAGAGGATTCGAACCTCTGATGCCCTTTCGGGCATACCTGTTTTCAAGACAGGCCCATTCGACCACTCTGGCACGCTTCCTGTTCCATTTCAGCTTATATTCTAGAAACCTTGTTTACAAGCGGTTTATATTTGTTTTTCCCGGAAAATCCTTTACAATAGACATTGTTTTGATGGGCCTATAGCTCATTTGGTAGAGCGCTTCTATGGCATAGAAGAGGCGAGGGGTTCGAATCCCCTTAGGTCCACAAGAATTTACTTATTGTCCGAGTCGTAAAAACTCGCTATTATGATCCTGATCCTTCGGGCCTGTAGCTTAGTTGGTAGAGCGCCACATTTGCAATGTGGAGGTCATCGGTTCGAGTCCGATCGGGTCCACTTTGATGGAGGGTTCGCATAGTGGTCTAGTGCGCCGCACTCGAAATGCGGTTTCCCGGAAACGGGATCACAGGTTCAAATCCTGTACCCTCCGCCAGTTGGAAAAAGATAAGAAAATGCGGGCAAAACTTGGCCTGACACAAGACGATTTAGCCAAGAAAGCGGATATAAACTATACAACACCCACCAATAGAAGAATTGTTAAAATAATACATACAACCAATTCAAAATTATGATTAGATACATTATTGCCAGCATAGTTGGCGGATTTTTGTTCGGAACTATGGACGGCGTAATTAATGCCAATTCTTACGCCAAGAAACTTTTTGAGGTTTATAAACCAATTGCCAAAACTTCAATCAGCGCACCCGCGGGAATAATAATAGACCTCATTTATGGTTTTATAATGGCCGGTTTGTTTTTGTTGCTTTACAAGAGTTTGCCCGGGGAAACAGGTTTATTAAAAGGTTTAAGTTTCGCCGGTATTGCTTGGTTCTTTCGTGTTGTAATGTCGGTCGTTTCTTCTTGGATGACGTTTAATGTCCCGGTAAGCACTTTAGGTTATTCGCTTGTTACGGGTTTGGTGGAAATGTTAGTGCTAGGGATTTTATTTGGGCTAACATTAAAACCTTAAAAGAATTTGCCGCCAAAAATAAAATTGTTAAGATATAAATATGGGGAAATATAAATTTATTAATCTGACGGTGTTTATAATCTTTTTTGGAGCAACACTTTTTCAGGCGTTTCAAAAACAGAATTGGATAGAGGTGGTCCTTTTTCTAACCTTGGGCATGTTATCACTTTGGGCTGATTTTCAAAGAAAGACTTAAAATCGTACCCGTTCCAGTTTAAGGCGAGGCGGGCGGAAAAAAAGGGAGGGCGCTCGACGAACCCTCGGTGATTTAGGTATTTTCAAAAAAACAAGCTCCTGTTAAGGAGTTTCAAATTATATGTTTGAGAAATATCGGAGATTCGAGGGCGGATTTGTTATAATGAAATCATGGATACAAATTACCGACAGGAAGGCAAAAGAAAAATTTTTGTAAATACGTTGTTGTGGGGATTTGGTCTGTGGTTTTTCGGATATATCTTGGGCATTGCTTTTTTCTACCTCGTTCCCTCAAATATGATCGGCTGGTTTGTTTTGCCGCTCGGAATAGTGGCGAGCCTTTGGGTATTGCTGAAGAGAATCAAACGGGAATCGTTTAAAGATTATGTGAACCTCGGCCTTATTTGGACAGCGATGGCCATGGTCTTGGATTATATCTTTATCGTGAGACTCTTCAATTCGACCGATTATTACAAGCCCGACGTCTATCTTTATTACGCGCTGACCCTTCTTCTGCCGGTTATCGTCGGCTGGCGGAAAAAAACAAAATAAAAACATGAAAAAATCCATACGGATCGCGATTACGATAGTGGCCGTCGCCGTTATCGGCATCGCTTCTTATTATTTGCTAACAACGCAAAGGTCGGGCTCGGAAGAAATACAGCAACCGCAAGGGGAAAACGCTATTTTTATAGAAAATTTCGCGTATTCTCCCAAAGAACTGACGATTTCCGTCGGCGAGACGGTCATCTGGACAAACAGGGATTCGGTGAGACATAACGTCGTTTCCGACAGCGGGAATGAGTTGGCGGCGGATCTACTTGGCCAAAACGAGAGCTATACGCATACTTTCGATCGGGCGGGAGAATATCCCTATCACTGCGCGCCGCATCCATTTATGACGGGTAAAATCGTTGTTCAATAAAAAACATGAAATACAAAAACATTCTAATTGTCGCCGTCGCGTTAGTGGTTTTATTTTTTATTATCAATTCTTCAAAAAAAACGGGAATGCTTAATTTACAATTGGTCGCCGATAATTTCGTTTCTCCCGTAAAACTGGTTGAGTCGCCGGATGACACGGGAAGGCTGTTCGTCGCCGACAGAATCGGCGTGATCAAGATAATCAAAAACAAAAAGGTTTTGGATGAACCGTTTTTGGATTTGAAGGCAAATCTGGTGGAGCTGCAGGAGAATTATGACGAACGCGGACTTTTGGGAATGGCTTTCAGCCCAAATTTCGAAACCAACAGGAAATTTTATGTTTATTACAGCGCTCCGCTCCGGGGAGGCGCTCCCGCGGGATTCGATCATACGAGCAGGATCTCGGAATTCACGGTTTCCGAAAGCAATCCGGACAAGGCGGATTTGAACTCGGAAAAAATCATTATGGAGATCGATCAGCCGCAATTTAACCACAACGGCGGAGAAATAATCTTCGGGCCGGACGGCTATCTCTATGTCGGCGTCGGTGATGGCGGGAACGCGGACGATTTCGGTTTGGGACATCCGGCCATGGGTAATGGTCAAGACCTTAAAAGTCCTTTAGGGAAAATTCTGCGAATCGACGCGAACGGAGGAGTTCCTTCGGACAATCCTTTCCATAACGCGATTTACGCCTATGGATTCAGGAATCCGTTCAGGATGTCATTCGACAGAAAGACCGGAGAATTGTTCGTAGGCGATGTGGGGCAGAATCTGTGGGAAGAAGTCGATATTGTCGAGAAAGGAAAAAATTACGGCTGGAACATCAAAGAAGGAAATCACTGCTTCAGCCACGAAAGTCCCGATGAATCGCCGGCCGATTGCCGGAATACCGGCTACAACGGAGAAGAATTGGTGGCTCCCATTTTGGAATACAGCCATACGGAGGGCATATCTCTTATAGGCGGCTTTGTCTATAGGGGAGAAAAGATTCCCGCCTTGTACGGAAAGTATGTTTTCGGAGATTGGAGCGGAAGCTTCACCAGTGCCGCCGGAAAAATATTCGTGGCCGAACCGCCGGCTCAAGGAGAAAGCGACGGCTGGAGCATAACCCAGACAAAAGAGATCGATTCTTTTGTCTTGGGATTTGGTGAAGACAAAAATGGAGAATTGTATCTTCTTACGTCCGGGGAAGCCGGCCCCGCGGGGAATGCGGGGAAGATATATAAGATTGTGAGATAAGCTTGGTTAGTAATCAGGGAAAGGAGTAGTAGAAATCTGCGTCTGTCGCCGGTTAAAGACATTTACCCGATCGAGATTAAAAGAAGAATTCCGAAATCACGGTCTCGAATAGAAAGACGAGTTCAATTACGGATTAGATTGATTTCTGTTAAGATAGTCAAATGGAGAATGTCAAATTAAGGGACGCTACGCTCGTGTTCCTTATCAAGAAGTCCGAAGACAGAGTCGTCGATATATGTCTTGCCATGAAAAAACGGGGTTTCGGGGCGAACAGATGGAACGGAGTCGGCGGCAAAGTGATTACGGAAGAAACGATCGAAGAAGCGGCCAAAAGGGAAGCCAGAGAAGAAATCGGGGTTTCCATACACGATCTCCGGAAAACCGCCGAACTGTCTTTCCATTTTCCCCATAATCCGGCATGGGACCAGTTGGTCCATGTTTATTTTTCCGAAAACTGGGAAGGCGAGCCAAAAGAAAGCGAAGAGATGAATCCGAAATGGTTTTCCACAAGCGAGATACCTTTTGAGAATATGTGGCCAGCCGATATTTTCTGGCTGCCGGAAGCGCTTAAAGGTAGTCTCCTTCGGGCGATGATCCAGTTTGGAGAAAACGATATAGTGGAAGATAAGGAAATAAATATCATCGAGAGTTTCTGATATGGCCTGTAAGAATATCGAAATAGAAATACAAGTCAACGTCGAAAAAGTCGAGCCACTTTTAAAGTTTTTGGAAAAGAACGGCGTTTTCCAGTCGGAGAAACGCCAGCTGGACGAATATTTTTCTCCGACCCACCGGGATTTTCTTTCCAGCCGGCCGGTCGAGGAATGGTTGAGATTGCGGGACGCTGAAGGAAAATACTCTTTGAATTACAAAAAATGGCATTATGACGATCTTGGTAAAAGTCTTTATTGCGACGAATTCGAAACCAAGATTGAAAATCTGGAAACGGTAAAGAATATTTTTTCGGTCCTTGATTTCAAATCGTTGATGGTGGTCGATAAGTTGAGAAAAACTTGGAGTTATAAAGATTACGAAATCGCCGTCGACGCGGTCAAAAACCTCGGAGATTTCGTGGAAATCGAATATATCGGTGAAGACGAAAAAATCGATCCGGCGAAAACGATCGAGGAAATGGTCGGTTTCTTGAAAAAACTTGGCTGCGGAAAGATCAAAAGGAATTTTGTCGGTTATCCTTTCGCGTTGCTTTTTCCGGACGAGGTGAAATACGAAATCCAATAGTCGATCATGCGAAAAGTTCTCGCGCATTTCAAGAAAAACGATCCGAAAATATACTTTTATCTCCAAACCGACCCGAAGATCGAGCGGCTGAAACCGAAAGACCGAAAAGATTATTTTAGCCGTCTTTGCGTGGATATCATCTTCCAGGAGATTTCCGGAAAAGCCGGAGACGCCATTCTTGCCAAGTTCCGATCGCTTTTCCCCAAAAAGAGAATCTCGGCCAAAAAATTTCTGGCTCTCGGAGAACCGGAAATCCGGGCAGCCGGTATTTCGGCGCAAAAAGCAAAATACCTGAAAAGCCTGGCCGAGCATTTTTGCGGGAAGAAAATCAGAATAAAGGATTTCGACAAGATGACGGATGAAGAAGTGATCACCGAACTTACCCGCATCAAGGGCATCGGCCGCTGGACTGCCGAGATGTTCCTCATGTCCACTTTGGGAAGGGAGAATGTTTTTTCGGCCGGGGATTTGGGATTGCGGAAAGGACTGATGAAGGTTTACGGATTCGACGAATATCCGCCGGAGAAAAAAGTGGAAAAAATCACGAGCGCTTGGGCGCCTTACAAAACTTACGGATGTCTGGCTCTGTGGCGGAGCAACGACATGCCCTGATTCGGGAAGCGTTATGTTATAATTAATCCAATAGAATTGTCGGGATTTTTAAAACAATGCTCAATATAAAAAAAGGAGATTTGTCTTTTAAAAATGCGGCGGGCCGGATTTTAAAAGCGAAAATACGGGGATTTACCTTGATGGAGCTTTTGGTTTATTTGGGAGTTTTTTCGATCGCCTCGGTTTTTCTCACCAATATTCTTTTGACCGTGACGGATATCACCGGCCGCGAATCCGCCTCGAGGGAAGTTTCGAGCCAGCTCGACGCGACGCTCGAAACGATTCAGGCTTTGATCCAGCAATCGAGTAACATCGAATCCGCCAGCGGATCGACTTTGAAATTGAGAATGTCCGCTCCGGCGTCCGATCCTACCTGCATCACTTTGGAATCGGGCGTGATCAAAATAGCCCAGGGTCCGGGAACGCCGGCCGACGAGTGCTCGACCACGAAAACCAGCTTGACGACCGGCAGTGTGGTGACGAATTCTTTGACTTTCACCAAAATCGACAATATCCGTTATTCGGAAGCAGAGGGTAGGGAATTGGTTGGTCATTCGGTGGTCAATATCGATATGAGCATGACCTACAACTCCACCAATCCGAAATACGCGATTTCCCGCACTTTGACTTCGGCCATCGGCCGGGTTTCGGCCGCCACTTTTGATTCGGATTTGCTGCCGGACACGACCAATACCCGGAGCATAGGCACAAGCGCCTTGAGATGGCAGAATTTGAACGTCAACGGTACGGCTTATTTCGCGGGCAACGTCGGTATCGGCGTTTCCACGCCGAGTCAAAAATTGGAAATAAACGGCAACATCAAACAAGGCAGGATGATTTTGTGGACGGGTACCATCGGCAACTTCGCGCTAGCGGCAAACCAGGTCGGCTATATCAATTTTGGAGACATCGCCTGGAACGGACAAATAGAAGTGGAGTTAATAGGAGGTTGGAACCACAACACGGCTTTCGGAGCTCTTACCAGAAGGTTTAGTTTCCATCATGCCGTCGGCGGTACGTCTTTGAGCAATTATACGACCGAAGTGGTGGATGCTTCGGGAGGTCTAGCCAGTAATTACGCCATCGGAGACGCCGAAATTTATGAGACATCCAAAGTCCGGATTCCGATTTATCAAATTAATGCCGCCGCTTCAAACACTATTTACGCCAAAGTCAGGATATTCGCTACCAATCCGGATAACTTGGTAAACGTCATTACGGTAACGGCGCCGGCAACAGTTGAAAATACAGCAACCAGAAACAACGTATCTTTCATGGGGCCGGGCAATTTCGGCATCGGTATATTGGCGCCGCAAGAGAAAAACGAAACAGGTTTTGTGGGAACCAAACTGCACGTGCTGGCTGCCACGATCGCCGGAGAAGTCGAAGTGGCGCGTTTTCAAGGAGGGAACGACACCGATAATTCGGCGGCGATAGTGAGAATCAACCATTCGAACGACAGAGGTATTTACATCAAAGGCGGTCGTCGGACCGGCGATAATTCGTTCGGAGACATCGGCGTTATTCAAACCGACGGATCACTTTCGGCGGCGGCGATCAGCATCGACGATGCGAGTAAAGTCGGCATCGGAACTACCGCGCCGGGATATAAACTCGATGTCGTAAGCGGAGGCGCGACCACGGCTCGATTCGGCACGGCAGCCGGAGACACGGTTGTTATCGGCGGCGGATCAGGAAAGCTCACCGTGGGTACGGTTGACCCGCTTTTCAACATCAACGGCGAACAATATTCGACTTATACTCCGGGTATGACCGGAGTGAAAGAAGAAACGGCCGGCGTTTTGAAATTAAACTTGGCCGAAGACGGCAAATTGTCCGGAGAAATCAATTTCTCGTTCGCAAACAAGGGATCTGATTTCTGGCTTTTCCGCAGCACGACTAATTTCGGAGAACAATGGAAAAACTTGATTATTCTCCTCACGCCCGGATTCGAGGGTAGTGTTTCTTATAAAAAGGATAGCGCAAACAATCGTATTCTGATCGTCGGTAATACCGATGAAACAGACGGGGGTTTCGAAGTTTCCTACCGATTGACCGCGCCGAGATTCGACTATCTGAATTGGCCGAACGTCCCGAAAGACGCGGAACCGGGAACCGGTCTAAAGGTCAAATAAAACAAAAATATGAAATTTGATTTCAAGAAGATCGACGCCGGAAAAATCGCCGCTGTCGTTTTGTTGATCGTTCTCGCCGTTTTCGCCATCGGCGCCATTATGAAGAGAAGCCCGGAACCGTTGAGCGTCGGCGAAAACGGAAGAAGATTCACTCTTCCGGAAGGCAGACAGATTTATCATATCAGCCAGGCCGAAGAAATCTGGCCCAAACTCATCGAAGCGATTATTGATCCAGTCGACGTCCATATCGGAAACACGCAAAAACTTTCGGTAATCATCGATGATGACGCGGAAATCGTCTCGGTCGAAGCCCATATCGAGACCGACAACGATGTCGTGGTCCTACCTTTGGAATTCGTAAAGCAAACAGAATCGGAGTCGTTATCCCCAGAAGAAATCGGAGAGAAAAATATATTCAAAGAATTCTTAAGGCGATTCCAATCAATGCCGAAACGGCGCAAGGCGTCTCTGTACGAAGGATCATGGATCGTCAAAGACACCCACGACAATACTTATCACACGGTTTTCATTGCTAAAGACGCGGCCGGCCGGGAAAACACAATCACCTTAGCTTGGAGCGACGCTTGCGGCATTCCCATGGGCGGGAACGCCACCTTGAGCAGCAACTGCTCGATTTCCACGCCAGACGGAGTGGATAACGGTAATTTGATTATCAATCCGGGCGTCACCTTGACCTTGAATTCAACTTTCGCCTTCAATTCCGGTAAAACAATCACCGTAAACGGAGCGATTGCCTTGGGAGAAGACGGGGCGCTTAGAAAAACCAATATCTGGATGGTGGATTTTGATAACGACACTTATCCCGCGAACGCCACCCAATATCTTCAAGATACGGCCCCGACCAACGGAAAACGCAGAAATACTTTGAATGCCGGCGGCATCGACTGCAACGACAATAGCGCGAGCATTTATCCGGGAACAGTCACCACGGGAGGCTGCTCTTGCAATTATTCATCGAGTTGCGACGAATCGGCCAGCGGCACGACAACGACAAGCACCTGCAACGCCGACGGAACTTTTACCGGAGGATCCGGCTCTTGCGGATGTTCGAGAGACACGGATGGCAATTATTGCGGAACCGGGTATACTTGCTCTTTCTGCAACAGGATGCAAGTCACTCAAGTCTGTAGCGGCGGCAGTTGTTCCGGAACCGGTTCGGAAACGTCTTTGGGGTGTAGCACTTCTTGCTGTCAATGTTGCAGCGATTCCGATTGTTCATCCGGAAAGTTCTGCAACTGGATCTTTATATGCGAATCATGCAGTCCGGGAAGTTGGAGCTGCACCTGCAACGACGGTTATACGCCGTCAGGAAGTTTGGGCGCCGGAGTAAAATGCCAATACGTTGGAGGCCCCGAAACATGCCTTAGCAGATGTTCGTCTCACGGCGGTTGGAGCGGATCTTGGAGCTGCGTAGACGGACCCTGTTAGTTTTAACCTTTCGCGAATACGAATCCGGCGACGCTTTTGGCGCCGCCGGATTTCAATATCTTGATCGCTTCGGACATGGTGGCGCCGGAAGTATAGACGTCGTCGACAACAACGAAGCTTTTCCCGGAAACGTATTCTTCCAAGCCGTTTTTTATGCGAAAAGCGCCAGCCATGTTTTCCATTCTTTCCGATTTTTGTTCGAGTTTGGCTTGGGGCTGTGTATTTTTGGTTCTTAGGAGCAGGCGAGTATTAATTGGCCAGCCGGTTCCGCTCGCCAAAACTTCGGCGATGTCTTCGGCTTGGTTGAACCCACGGCTTATGGATTTCATGAAATGAAGGGGAATAGGAACGATTTCCGGCTTTACATTGCGAAAAAGATGGATGAAAGCGGATTTTCGGAGATAGGCTTCGATTATTTTTGCGATCGGGTGTTTTACCCCGGGAAAATCTTCGTATTTCAGGAAATGCACCAGATTCCTCGCGGCGTCTATCCTGTAAAGGGTGGCGCTACCGAGGAAAAATCCCGGTTCCGGGAATATCAGACGATTGACGACGATCGAACCGAAACAGCGGCCGCACAAAAGATTTTCTTTGTCGATCGGTTTTTCTAGAAGGCAACGGCAATTCAAGCAAAGCTTCGGAAAAACAAGATCCAAAAGCTGATTTTTGATATTCGTGAAGCTCGGCATTCGTGCTATCATTAATAATAGCAATTCATGGCGATACTCGATTTTTTGAAACCCCTAAAACCTTTGCTTTCTTTCCAGTCGGCCATCGGGGTCGACATCGGAACAACTTCGATTAAACTCGTCGAACTGGCCATTGTCGCCGATCGGCCGCATTTCAAAAACTACGGACTACTGGAAACTTACAGCCATCTTTCCCGGCAGAACAGCGCCATCCAAACGAGCAGTTTGAAAATGGACGACAAAGAAGCGGCGAGCATGCTCCAGACCCTCGTCAGGGAAGTGAAGCCCGGAGCGGCCGCGGTTTTCGCTTCTCTGCCGCCTTTTTCCGCTTTCACCACTTTACTCGAACTGCCGATGATGCCTAAAAACGAAATGGATCAGATCATGTCTTACCAGGCGCGAGCCTTGGTGCCGGCGGCCATCGCCTCGGTGGCGACCGAATGGTCGGTGGTCGGAGAATTCGAAGACGAAAAAGGCCAGAAAAAGCAGCAGGTCTTTCTTTCGGCGGTGCCGAACAACATCGTCGAGAAATACAAAAGCGTTTTCCAGGCCGCCGGTCTTAATTTGAGGGTGATCGAGATCGAAGGAATGAGCCTGGCCAGGGTTTTCACGAAAGGGGACGCGGAGCTTTCTTTGATCCTCGATATCGGCGGAAGATCGACCAGTCTCTATGTCGCGAGAGACGGCCATCTTCTGTCGAGCGCCTATCTCGATTACGCCGGCGGTTCCATGAGCCAGGCGATCGCGAACGGCTTGAATATCAACGTCAAAAGAGCCGAAGAACTGAAAAAACGCCGAGGCTTGCTCGGAATGGGCGGAGAATACGAGTTGTCCACTTTAATGCTGCCTTACGTCGATGTTATACTTAATGAAGTAAGACGAGTGAAAGACAATTTTGAGAAGAACTATCGCGGCCAAATCGGAAAGGTGATTCTTTCCGGCGGAGGCGGCGAGCTTGCCGGCTTGGATAAATACGCCGCGGATTTCCTGCAAATGAAAGTCGAAAGGCCGAGCCCATTTTCCGCTTTGAGCTACGCGCCGACGCTCCAGCCCGTGGTGAACGAATTGGGCGGAACGCTCGCGGTCGCGATCGGCCTCGGATTAAGGCAATTTTAAAAAATGCCACCGCAATACCCGACAAATATCGATCAAAGATTCAATGTCGGCCGGGAGCCCGCCGGTTGGCCGACAAGACTTTTGATATTTTCTCTGTTTATTCTCATTCTCTTGGGAGTAAGCTATTTCGGATTGGCTTACGGGTATAAGCCTTTTCTCTTGAGCGACACGGAGAGTATCCAGGCGCAGATCGACGCGCTTAACGAACAAGTATCGCCGCAAGACAGGCAGACGTTCATAGATTTCTATTCCCAGATAGAAAACCTGAAAACATTAATTTCGAGACATGTTTTCTCTTCCAACATATTTTCGTTTCTCGAGACGAATACTAGACAAGACATTTCTTACAGCTCGATGGACCTCGATATTCCGAGCCTGACGGCGAATCTCGGTGGAACAGCCTCAACCTACGAATCTTTAGCAAGCCAACTCGACGTTTTCCAGAATCTTCAGGAAGTGGAAAGCGTTTCCATAGGCGGAGCGACTCTCGGCCAGACCGGAGTATCTTTCCAAATGCAAATAATTTTCAACAATGGCTTTTTCCTTTAAAAGATTTTTGAGTATTTTGGGAGGCATCGCCCTTTTGGTCGCGGCCGTTTTCGTGTTCACCAATTTCATCAGGCCGGAATTCGAAGGCGACAACGGCGTGAAGCAGCTTCGGGCGGACAGGGACGCCGCGGCCGTTGTTCTGCGGATGGCGGAGGCCCAGGTGGAAGCTTTCGCCAATTTGGCGCAGCAATACGAAGACAGCTTCCAATACAAAGACGATCTCGACCGCTCCTTGCCTTTGAATGACGACATTCCCCATGTTTTGGCGCAGATTTACGGTCTCGCGTCCACGAATCAAATGGTGGTGGCGAGCGTCAATTTCCAGCATCCGCCGATGCAGTCGAACGGAAGCCCTCTCGTTTCCGCTTACGGGGTTTTGCGAGCCACGGTCAGGGCCGAAGGCTCTTACGACGGTCTTAAAGCTTTTATCGGCGACGTCGAGAACAACATGAGGCTGATGGACATTGTTTCGATGAATATCAGCGCCTCGGGAAGAGCCAATATTTATTCCCTCCAATTAATCATCAACACATATTACCAATAAAATGGCGGTCATCATTCAACCGAATCAAAGGGGGTCGAGAACGTTCATCATCATTTCCGTCGCGGCGGCGCTCGCTATTCTCGCGATCGGCGCCTATTATCTTTTCTTCACTCCGGCGCCGCTGATCGAGGCGATCCTGCCGGCCAACCTCCAGTCCGTGGCCGATTTGAGCGGCTTGCAATTCAATCCGCAGGAAGTGCTCCAAGACGAATTCTTCTCTTCGGAAGATCCGGGAAGGTCGATCAATCTCCCGGTAATCGGACCGAACAGCCTCGGAAGAGAAAATCCCTTCGCCGCTTTCTAAAATGGATTCCCAGGTTTTAACGGCAGCCCTTGTTAAGAAAAATCTGCTCACCAAAGAAGCCGGCGAGCAGATTTTGAAAGAATCGGCGGTTTCCCAAAAGCCGGTCGAAGATCTGCTTTATCTGCGGCGAACCGTGCCCGAAGAAAAGATCGCCGAAGTCAAAAGCGAGATCATCGGCATTCCTTATCAAAAAATAAACGTGGGCTCTTTGACCGACGATCTTTTGGCCCTGGTGCCGAAGGAAACGGTCCAAGCCTATAAGGTGGCTCCGATTTCGCGGACCAAAGACATGCTCGTCGTCGGCATGGTCGATCCGCAAAACAGCCGGGCCCAGGACGCTTTGAGATTCATCGCCAAAGCCAATCGTTTGAATTTGGGAGTTTTCATCATCACCCCGGCGGATCTGGAGTTGGTGCTTCGGAGATACAATCCTTACAAATCCGAAGTCGAAGCGGCGATAAAATCTTTGGGAATCAAATCCGGCGACGGCTTGTCTTCGTTGCAGCGGCCGGTGGCGCTCGAAGAAGCCAAAGGAGTGGCCGAGGAAGCGCCGGTCATCAAATTGGTCGCTTCGACTTTCAGGGAAGCGGTCGAACGCAAAGCTTCGGATATCCACGTGGAACCGATGAGAAACAGGGTTCGCGTCAGATTCAGGATGGACGGTGATTTGGAAGAAGTGGCTTCTTTGCCCATAGAACTCCAGCAGCCGCTCGTTTCGAGGATCAAGATCCTTTCCGATCTGAAAATAGACGAAACAAGAATTCCGCAGGACGGTCGTTTCCGGACGGTGATTTTCGGGCGGGACATCGATTTCCGCGTCGCCACTTTCCCGACGCCCATGGGCGAAAAAGTGGCGCTCCGCGTTCTCGATCCGAGCATCGGCCTGAAAGGCCTCGATAACCTGGGAATCGTCGGCAAGAATGCCGACATCATCCAAGAGGGAATCAGGAAGCCTTTCGGGATGGTCCTCGTCACCGGACCGACCGGATCCGGAAAAACAACCACCCTTTACGCGCTTTTGAAGATTTTGAACCAGGAGGACGTGAATATCGTCAGCTTGGAAGACCCGGTCGAGTATTTTGTCGAAGGGATCAATCAATCGCAGGTGAAGCCGGAAATCGGATATGATTTCGCCTCCGGCCTTCGCCAGATATTGAGACAAGACCCGGACATAATCATGGTCGGTGAGATCCGCGATAACGAAACCGCGGGCCTCGCGGTAAACGCCGCTTTGACCGGACATATCGTCTTGTCCACGCTTCATACGAATAACGCCGCCGGAGTCATTCCGAGGCTGATCGACATGAAAGTTCCTCCTTTTCTTCTGCCGTCGGCTTTGAACCTGATGATGTCCCAAAGGCTTTTGGGACGGCTTTGCCAACAGTGCCGCGAAACCGAAATCGCTTCTCCGGAAATCCAAAAGATCATCAAAGAAGAGATCGCCAAGCTTCCGGAAGACGTCAGATCGAAATTGATTTACAAAGAACCTTATCAGATTTTCCATTCTCCGGGATGCCCGGCCTGCAAGGGGAAGGGAACCTCCGGCCGCATCGCCATTTTCGAGATCATGAAAATGACGAGGGAGCTCGAAAAGATCGTCGCCGGCAATCCGACCGAAGCCGATGTCGTCGACGAAGGCGAGCGCCAGGGAATGATCACTTTGAGGCAGGACGGCATATTGAAGGTGCTGGACGGATTGGTCTCGATCGAAGAAGTTTTGAGGGAGACGGAATAGGGCGTGTTATAATAAAAATCAACTTCCGAGGAATAAAACAAACATCATGGATTACAGGCAAAAAATGAACGAATTGCTTCTCGCGACCGCCCGGAGCAATGCTTCGGATCTGCACTTAGCGGTCGGCCGGAGGCCGATGATGCGCATCGACGGCAGCCTGATCGACATGCCGAAAGAGCAGATCTTGACTCCGGAAATGACCGCCGGCCTGATCGGCGCCCTACTTACCGACGAACAAAAAGAAAAATTCCTGACTTACCGCGACCTCGATCTTTCTTACGCTTTCGAGGACAAGGCCCGTTTCCGCGTCAATGTTTTTTTCCAGCGCGGATTCATGGCCGCTTCGCTCCGTTTGATCCCGGCGCAGATCAAAACTCTCGAGGAGCTGCATCTGCCGTCGATCCTCCATAAATTCACCGGTCTTTCCCAGGGATTTGTCTTGGTCGTCGGTCCGGCCGGACACGGAAAATCAAGCACCTTGGCGGCTTTGGTCGACGAGATCAACCACAAGAGGATGGACCATATCATTACGATCGAGGACCCGATCGAGTATTTATTTGTCCAGGATAAATGTATCGTTTCCCAACGTGAGGTTAAAACCGACAGCCTTAATTTCCACCAGGCTCTAAAATCTTTGCTCCGTCAGGATCCGGACGTGGTGATGATCGGAGAAATGAGGGATTCCGAATCCATCGCCACGGCCATGACTTCGGCGGAAACCGGACATTTGGTTTTCTCCACCCTCCACACCAATTCCGCGGCCCAGACCGTCGACCGCATCATCGATTCTTTCCCGGCGAACCAGCAGGGCCAGATAACGTCCCAGCTCGCCGCCACTTTGGTCGGCATCGTTTCCCAGAGGCTCGTGCCGCGCATCGACGGCGGCCGCGTCCCGGCCTGCGAAATCATGTTCGTCAATTCCGCCATCAGGAATCTGATCAGGGAAAGGAAGATCTACCAGATCGATCTCGTTATCGAGACAAGCCTGCAGGAAGGCATGACCACTTTGAACCGGTCGTTGGCCGACCTCGTCAAGAAAAGGGAAATTTCTTTGGAAAACGCCGAGCTTTATTCCTTGAATCCTTCGGAGTTGAGGATTCTGCTCGAGCGGATGTAAGCCATGAGATTCAAGTATTCAGCGAGAACCAAAGAAGGAGAGCTTCAAGCCGGTTTTGTCGAAGCGCCGACCAGGGAGTCGGCCATCGGCATTCTGACCGGACACGAGCTTTTCATTCTCACTTTGGAAAGCGAGGAAAAGAAATCTTTCCTCGCCGGTTTGCCGTTTTTCGGCGAACGGGTAGGACTTCGCGACATCATGGTTTTTACGAGGCAATTCGCCACCTTGCTTTCGGCCCAGGTACCGCTCGACAAGACGTTTACGACCTTGGTCGATCAAACGAGGAACACCCTTCTCAAAAGAACCATTGAAGAAGTGCGTCAGGACATCGATTCCGGATTGGCGCTTTCGCAGGCCCTTGAAAAATACGAGAATGTTTTTTCGAATTTTTACGTGAACATGATCAGGTCCGCGGAAATCACCGGCCGGCTGGAGGAGGCGGCCAACTACTTGGCGGATTATTACGAGCGTCAGGCGACTTTGTCCGGCAAAATCAAGAACTCGATGACTTATCCGATGGTGACGATTTTCCTTTTTCTCGGCGTCGCCGGCTATCTTATCATCGGCGTTTTGCCGCAGATCGAAGACATGTTTGTCTCTTCGGGGATCCAGATGCCGGGCTTTACCCACGCCTTGGTGGTTTTCGGGCAATTTCTGTCCCGATGGTGGTTTATGGTTTTCTTTGCCATTATCGCCCTGGTTTTCTTTTTCGCGGATTATTTCCGGTCGGCCGAGGGAAAAATCGTTTACGACGAATTGGTTTTCCGGATGCCGGTTTTCGGAAGATTGTTCCGTTATATCGCCATTGCCCAATTTGGGGAATCGGCGAGTATCCTTATTAAGGGCGGCGTTCCGATCGCCCAAGCCTTGGAGATCAGCGGAGACACGATCGGCAACATGATTTACGGCGAGGCCCTGAAATCCTCGGCCGAAGATATCAGACGGGGAGAACTGCTGTCGCAGTCTCTCGCCAAGAACCAGGATCTTTTCCCTCCGCTCGTGAGCCAGATGGTGGCGGTTGGAGAGACCACCGGCCGTTTGGACGAGCTTTTATCCAAACTTTCCGGATTTTACAGCCGCGAGGTCGACGAAACCGTCGGCAACCTGGTGGAGCTTATCCAGCCGGTCTTGATGATCGTCATCGGCGGCGCCGTGGCCGGGCTTTTCGCCTCGATTCTCCTGCCGATGTTCCAGTTTGTCTCCACGCTCTAATTCGGGTAGAATAAATACATAAACTCGGGTCAACGATAAAAATAAAAGTCGCAAATCAATTTAAAAACATGAAATCGCAAAAAGGTTTTACATTGATCGAAATGGTGATCGTTATCGCGGTCATCGGCATTTTGATGGGGTTGGTCTTTAGCGGCACACAGAGTGTTCAATCGAATGCGAGAGATACCAAAAGGATGGCGGATTTAAAAAAAGTCCAGACCTATTTGGAGCTTTATTATAATAAATGTAATCATTATCCGGGGGCGGGCGGCGCCAGCTGTTCGGCGGACGTCACTAGTCCAGTTAGTTGGGAACAATTAAGAACAGCACTTATTCCCGCCGTAGCTGATGCGGATGATATTCCTGAAGAGGACCCGCAAGGAAATCCTTATCAATATGGCGTGGAGACTCCAAGGGGTTTCGATTACGTTTTGGGGGCGACCATGGAAAGAGGTATCCCGGCCGGCGGCATAGAAGTGGCCACTTTCGGAATTGCTTGTGGCCAGAATAAGCTTTACTGCTTGAAATAATCCGATAGTGATCGTTAATTCTCTGATTCTGTTTTTTTTCGGCATTTGCATCGGCAGTTTTTTGAATGTCGTGATTTTGCGATACGATCCGGATAAAACCGCTTTGGTCGGCAAACATCTCGGCGGCAGGTCAAAATGCCGTTCTTGCGGTAAGACGCTTCGATGGTTCGAGCTTATTCCGATTTTCAGCTTTTTTGTACAGAAAGGAAGGTGTCGAACTTGCCATAGGAAAATATCTTGGCAATATCCGATCGTCGAGATCTTATCTGGAATTATTCTCGTCGCGGCTTATCTCAAATGGGGGCTGACTTTGAAAGCGCTTTTGATCGCGCTTTTCGCATTAAGCCTTCTTGTTCTGTCTTTCATCGATTTTTATTTCCAGGTGATTCCGGACGAGCTGAATCTCTTTATCGGACTCTTGGGAGTATTGTACGTTTTGCTCGGGTGGCAGACTAAAGCCTTCGGCCTGACCGAAGGGTCGTTTATTGGATATTACGCGAGCGTTTTGGGACTGCGGCAGAATATTTTTTTGAATCACTTGGCAGCCGCGCTATTCGGAGGATTGCTTTTTATGGGATTGATTTTCTTAACCCGAGGTAGGGGAATGGGTATGGGCGACATGAAGCTCGGCGCGGCCGCCGGACTTTTTATCGGCTGGCCGGATATAGTTTTAGCTTTGATGCTTTCTTTTATTCTCGGCGGATTTTTCGGCGGAATAAGTCTGTTTTTACGGAGAAAAAAGATGAAAGACATGCTGCCCTTCGGTCCGTTCATGGCAGCCGGGATTCTCTTAATCGTTTTTTTGGGCTTTAATATATGTAATGGCTATTTCCGGTTTTTCAACCTCGCCTAAAAAATCGGCGCAAGGATTCACGTTGGTTGAAATGGTGGTGACGATCGGCATCACTTCATTGCTCTTGATGTCGATAAGCATTTCGGGAAGTTCGATCAAAAGAGAATTCACCCTTTCCAAAAGTCAGGAAGAATTAAGGAGTCTTATCACTTACGCCAGATTTTTGAGTGTCGCCACTTTGGCCGATCCCGAGGGTGGGCTTGTCTGCGGGTACGGCGTGCATATCGTCCCCGGAGAAAACCGCGCTTATATCTTCAGGGATCAAGGGGAAGGAGGGGTGTGTTTAGAAAATGCCATTGGCTTGCCGTCTGATTTGTCTTCGGAGGGATCGCTTTATTCGATGACCCTTGATCCGCTTGTAGTCTTCGAAAGTGGAGAACAGAAAATATCGTTTATTCCTCCGGATCCGGCGGTGGCGTTCGATCCCGGAGCCGATGAGGAAGGCGGAAAGACCATAGTTATCAGGGCGAGGGACGGATCCGGAACCCCGCGGCAAGTGAGGGTTCTCTCTTCGGGTATGGTTTCGATAGTCCGTTAAACCGGCTATAATCAAACAATATGAGAAGCGCCAAAGGGCAATTCATCGTCGAGGGTATGATCGCCATGGGGATCATCGTTTCGAGCGTTCTCGGTATTTTTAGCTTGGCGGTAAGCGCCCTTCGGACAAGTTCGGTCGTCACCGACCAATTCATCGCCGCCAATCTGGCGGCCGAAGGCCTAGAGGTGACGAAAAACATTCTGGACAGCAATGTCGTCAGAGGGGCCGCTTGGAATCACGATTTTTCCGAATCCAAATGCTTTGAAGTACAGTATGACGCGGCAGATATCGGAAACGATTTAAAGCCTTGCGATGATGAAAGAGCTTTCGAGAAAACGAGGTTCTTGAATATCGATAATAACAACTTATACAGTTATGACTCGGGCGAGCCGACGATTTTCAAAAGGTGGATCGTCATCACGCCTATATCCAGTTATAAAATCAGGGCGACGGCCACCGTTGCTTGGCGCGATCCGAGGCATCCGACCACGCTTAGTTCGTCGACAATAGCCACGGACTTCGTCGGCTGGCGCGCGGAATGACAAATATGACGAATTTTTCCAAAAAATCCGGATTCACCCTGGTGGAAGTCACCGTCACTTTGGGAATTTTCGTGGGAGTCGTTTTCATGATCCTCTCCATTTTCACCAATTCCTTGAAAGCGGAACGGAACGTGGCCAATCAGACGGCCATCCTCGACAATCTCGCTTTAGTGATAGAGCAAATGGCGCGAGAAATAAGAACGGGTACGAATTACAGCACGCTTGAGGGGGACAGTTCATTGAGATTCACCAATTATCAGCAACAGGAAGTGACTTACGCCAAAGCGCCGGACGGAGATTACATCACCAAAAAAACCGGCAGCGATTTTCCGAAACGTTTGACCGCCGACGACGTTCAAGTGACGGATTTGAAGTTCGATATTATCCAGCCGCAGCTATCTTATTATCCGCCGAGGGTAACGATCAAAATTCAGGTAGAAAGCTCTTTGTTCAAGGGTCCGCTCACTTTCCAAACAACGGTCAGCGAAAGGTTGTTCTATTATCGGCCACCCGAATCATAATATGGATATCCGGAGAAAAATACCCAAAGGACAAACCATGCTTTTCATGGTTTTCACCATGTCGATCGTCATTCTCGGAGCGACGGCTTTGGCCAATTTGCTTGTGGTTTACGAACTGCGGCAAGCATCGAGCATCAGCCAGTCGACCCAAGCCCTTTTTTCGGCCGACGCCGGCATCGAAAGGATATTGATGGGCCGGTTCGGCTGCTGCGCTTCGGAAGACGGAGATCTTTGTTCTTGTTTTCCGGAAGCGAACAACAGAGATGGAAGCCTGGACGGACAAAGCTTCCAGGTTTATATAAAATGTTCAGATATCAGGCATCCTCCGGAGGATTGTAGGCCTGCCCGACGGCCGGAAGATCCTTTAATCGAAAGATGGTATGCCGTCGGCAAGGACGAAACCGGTCAGATCGTGCGCACCTTGGAAATTACCTTTACCGAAGAAACAAGATGAGATGAGCCGCAAGACGGGACGTTCGGCATCTTCGGAATCTCCGCTAAAACGGAGAATATTCTTGATTCTGATTTTATTCGTCTTTTTCGCCGGAATCGTTTGGGTGATCTGGGATTTCGGATTGTTCGGCTATCTTCCCAAATACGATAGGGCCGCCATCGATAGGTTTGTATCGGATTATTACGCCGATTACGCGAGGAGCATCAACATCAACAAAAATTGGCGGGATTTCATAGAGGCTTACGCCGTCGACAATGGAATAGAGCTTTTGATCGCGGAAGCGAATGGTTTTATCAAGGACAGCTTGAACGCGAAACAGCGGCATTTCGAAATAATCGATATTTTGAACGTCAAAATCCTGGATCATTCTTCGGACAAGGCGGTTGTTTTCGCGGCGGTCGAGACCAAAAGCAATATTTGGGGATTGTTGCCGGAAATCAAAATCGACCGGAATGTTTTTTATTTGGAGAAAATCGACGGCCGTTGGTTTATAGCCTGGATCGATCCTTATATCTACGGAGCGGAAATATCCGTCGATAATTTTCCCGACCCGGAGATCCGCCTAACCGGAGAACTCGAAGAAACAGCTTCCGTCATCCTGGAAACTCCGGTAGACATGCGCGAAGCCGGAGCGATTATTATGCGGCTGACCAAAGACAAAAACCTGATAAGCCAAACACTTTCCGACGACTATAAGAAAAATGTCGAAAGTTTTTTTCTTTCCAAGGGAATCTATTTAACCGATAAGACTTTGGGTTCGGAAGAACTGCGCGGAATGGTTTCCGCATCCGGGCTTGGATTAAATTTCGATCTTTCCGATTTTGTCATTGACGGCCTAATCTCGAGGGCCGGAATCGCGGCTCTGGCGGAAGCCGATGTGAATGGAGAAAAAAGAGCGGATCCGGCTCCAATAAGGAACGCCGTTTGCTTGGGCGGAGAGAAAAGACCGGAGACCGCGGCCGACAAAAGAGCCTGGGTGAAAGTCGATTATCCGAACGGCAGGGAAAGCTTCGCTCCCGGAGACCGGCTGACCATAAACTGGCGAAGCAGCGGAACCAATCTCGTTTCCGACGATAAATCCATCCGCATCAGTTTACTCAAAGGAAACTCGGTCATGAGTTCGATTATCACCGAGAACGACGGCACGGAAACCGTGATCCTGCGACCGGAGCGCCCGGTCGGATCGGATTACAGAATCGCTCTGAGCTACGCCTACGATTATTTTGGCTGCTGCGACGAAAATTGCCTTAGCGATTGCCGGTTCAAGGAATCGGCAACGGATCAGAGCGACGCGGATTTTTGCCTGATCAACCCTTTTGCCGCCGAAAACCCCTGAAACCATCGGGTGGCGAGCCGGCTTTTTTTGGTCTAAAATAGAACCCATGGAAATAGTTTTCTGGGCGGTCATAATTTTGTTCTTGTCGCTTTTGGGCGTTGCTTTGTTTTTGCTCTTGAGAAAGTCGAAACCGGCCGACAATTCTTTGATATTGCTTCAAAACCAGATCAACGAAATGAGCCGGGTTTTGGACGCGAAACTCGGAGAACTGCCAAAGGTGATGCAGTCGCAGTTCGGCGAAAGCAGCCGGATGATCAAAGAGATCACCGAGGAGCTGACCAAGGTGGGCGAAGGCCAGAAACAGGTGGTGAGTTTGGCCGATCAGCTGAAAGATCTCCAGGATATCCTCAAAAACCCGAAGCAAAGGGGAGTGCTCGGAGAGTATTTTTTGGAAGAGACCCTTAAGAACGTCCTGCCGCCGAATTCCTACGAAATGCAGTACAAGTTCAAAGACGGCGAAATGGTGGACGCCGCGGTTTTCGTGAAGGACAAGATCATTCCGGTGGATTCCAAGTTCTCCTTGGAGAACTACGAAAGGATATTGTCAGAAAACGATTCCCAGAGAAGGGAGGAGTTGGAAAAACAATTCAGGGACGATCTGAAAAACCGCATCGACGAAACCTCGAAATACGTGCGTCCGGAGGAGAACACCATGGATTTCGCTTTCATGTTCATTCCTTCGGAGGCGATTTATTACGATCTCCTGGTGAATAAAGTGGGTGCGGTTAAAACGAACACGAGGGATTTGATCGAATACGCTTTCAAGGAAAAACACGTGATCATCGTTTCTCCGACTAGCTTTCTCGCCTATCTCCAAACCGTGCTCCAGGGTCTCAAAGCTCTGCAGATAGAGGAATCGGCCAAGGAGATCAAAAAACGGGTGGAGGAGCTCGGCAAGCATCTGGCGAGCTACGAAGGATACATGAAAAAGCTGGGAAGCCATCTCGGGACCTCGGTCGGAATGTACAACCAGGCCTACAAGGAATTCGGGAAAATAGACAAAGACGTTTTGCGGATCAGCGGTTCGACGGCAAATATCGAGCCGATGGTCTTGGAAAAGCCCGAAGCCGAGGAATGACCTTCGGGAAAGCCGTCAAGCAATCGGAGGTCGTCTTAAAACGGCTTGACAAAACCGCGGCAAGATATGATATAATATAAGTCGAAATGAACATAAAACCTCTATCAAACCATATTTTCCTTGAGCCGGTCGAAGAAGAAAAGGCCACGGAGTCGGGCATCATCATCCCGGATACGGCCGACAAAGAAAAACCGGTCAAAGGCAAAGTTATCGCCGTGGGATCGGGAAAATTGAACGAAAAAGGCGAACGGACGCCGATGTCGGTCAAGGTCGGCGACACGGTTCTATTCAAAAAATACGGTCCCGACGAAATCGAAATCGACGGGAAAAAATATTTGGTCGGAGACGAAGACGACGTTCTGGCGATCGTGGAATAGGTCGGATCGCGTTTAAAAAAAATCAACACCATGGCTAAACAAATTTTATTCGACGAAGAAGCGAGAAAATCCTTGAAAAAAGGAATAGACAAATTGGCGCGAGCCGTCACCATGACTTTGGGTCCGCGCGGACGGGCGATGGTCATCGAAAAAGGATACGGTGCCCCGCAGGTGACGTTTGACGGCGTCACCGTCGCCAAGGAAATCGAGCTCGAAGACAAATACGAGAATCTCGGAGCCGATTTGCTGAAACAGGCGGCCGACAAGACGAACGATAATGTCGGGGACGGCACGACCACGGCCGTGGTCTTGGCCCACGCCATGATCGAGGAAGGCGAGCGTCAGATAAGCGACAAAGGATTCAATGTCATCCAGCTTTCCGAAGCTTTGAAAAAAGGAAGCGATGCGGTGATCAAGGCTCTGGAAGATCAGAAAGAATTGATCGACGACGACAAGAAAGTGGAAGAAGTGGCCACGCTGTCGGCGAAAAATAATGAAATCGGAAAGTTGATCGCCGAAGTGATGAAGAAAATCGGCAAGGAAGGCGTCGTCACCATAGAGGATTCGAATACGGTGAGCAATTCCTACGAGATCGTCGAGGGAATGCAGTTCGATAAAGGATATATCTCGCAGTACATGATTTCCAATCCGGAAAGAATGGAGGCGGTACTCGAAGACCCCTATATCCTTGTCACCGATCAGAAGATTTCGGCCATCAACGATCTTTTGCCGCTTTTGGAAAAACTGATCAAAGTCGGCAAAAAGGAATTAGTGATCGTCGCCGACGACGTGGACGGCGAAGCTTTGGCCACGCTCGTGGTCAATAAATTGAGAGGGATCTTTAACGTCTTGGCGGTGAAGGCGCCGGGATTCGGCGACAGGAGAAAAGAAATGCTCCAGGATATCGCCACCGTTACCGGAGCGGAGTTTATCTCCGAAGAGCTCGGAAGAAAGATCGAGGGAGTGGATGTGACCGCTTTGGGACGGGCCCATCGCGTGGTGTCGACCAAAGACAATACGACGATCGTCGGCGGAGCCGGAGACAAGAAAGCCATCGATTCCCGTATCAGCCAGCTCAAGGCGCAAATCCAGAAAACCGATTCTGATTACGACAAAGAAAAACTGGAAGAGCGTTTGGGCAAGCTTTCCGGCGGCGTGGCGGTCATTAAAGTCGGAGCGCCCACGGAATCGAGCCAGAAAGAATTGAAGCAAAGGGTGGAAGACGCCGTTGCCGCCACCAAGGCGGCCATGGAAGAAGGTATTATTCCCGGAGGCGGCATGGCGCTTTTCAATGTCGAGGGGAAGATATCCATTTCGGGCGGAGCGGTTGAGGCCGCGGCCGCCAAGGTGATCTCCAAAGCCCTTCAAGCGCCGATAAACGCCATTGTCCTAAACAGCGGAGAAAAGCCGGACGAGATCGTCCCGCAATTAAAAAAAGAAGCCGAAGGCAAGAAATGGTGGGGATTCAACGCTTTGACGAACGAATTCTGCGATCTCAAGGAAAAAGGGATTATTGATCCACTCAAAGTGACGAAAACCGCCTTCGTGAACGCCGTTTCCGTGGCGAGCAATTATCTCACCATTGGTTCGGCCATCACCGACATTCCGAAAAAAGAAGAACACAACCATCCGGAAATGCCGGAATACTAGTTTGCCTTTTAACCGCGCCCAAAAAGCGCGGTTTTAGCCTTCGTGTTATAATCAAAACAGTCGTTAAAAACAAATAAAGCAATCAATATGTATCTTTTATTAGGTGTAATCGCGGTAATCTTTCTCTGGTTGGTCGGTTCTTACAACAGCCTGGTGACCCTGAAAACCAGGGTCAAGGAGGCTTTGTCCGACATCGATGTCCAATTAAAAAGACGTTTTGATCTGATCCCCAATCTGGTGGAAACGGTTAAAGGCTATATGTCGCACGAAGCCAATGTTTTGGAAAAGGTAACCGAGGCGAGGGCGAGCGTCGCCCAAAGCAAGGGAAATCCCTTGGAAAGGGATAAGGCCGAAAGCGCCTTGAGCGGGACCTTGAAAACCCTTTTCGCGGTTTCCGAGAACTATCCCGAACTTAAAGCCAACACCAATTTCGTGGAGCTTCAGCGCGAGCTCGCCGACACCGAAAACAAAATCCAGGCGGCCCGTCGATTCTACAACAGCAACGTCAGGGAAATGAATATCAGAGTTCAGAGGTTTCCGACCAATCTGATCGCCGGAGTTTTCGGATTCAAAGCGGAGCCGTTCTTCGAAACCGAGGCCGGAGAAAAAGAACCGGTTAAAGTCCAGTTTTAACTTTATTTAAAACGGAAGGCGCTTTTTTACCATCCGCGGATTTAACGAATACAATGGCCAGAAACATTTATACGGAAAAAGAGGCGAACGTGAAAAGAACGTGGATGCTTTTCACGGTTTTCATTGCTGTGGTCATCGGTCTCGGCTGGGGATTCGGATATTTTTACGACAATCCGGCCATACTGCTCGGAGCGATCGTTTTCAGCGTCTTCATGAGCGCCGGGAGTTTTCTTTTCTCCGACAATATCGCCCTCAGACTTGCTGGCGCTAAACCGGTCGCGCGGCGAGACAACCCCGAACTCCATCGTCTGGTGGAAAATTTGGCTATCGCCGCCGGCGCGGCCCAGCCGGAAATATACATCGTGGACGATCCGAGCCCCAACGCTTTCGCGACCGGCCGGAGCCCGGACCATTCGGCGATCGCCGTCACCACCGGCTTGCTTCAAAAATTGGACAGACAGGAATTGGAAGGGGTTTTGGGCCACGAGTTGAGCCACATAGAGAACCGCGACACTTTGATCGCGACCACGGCCGCCGTGCTTGTCGGATTTGTCGCCATACTCGCGGACATTTTCATGCGTCTGCCCCAAAGATCACGGAGGAGCGACGACGATCGGGAGCTCCGGGGAGTTCTGTATTTGGTAGGACTTATTTTTGCCATACTCGCGCCGATCGCCGTCAACCTGATCCAACTCGCCATTTCCCGGAAAAGGGAATTTCTGGCCGATGCTTCATCCGCACTTTTGACGCGTTATCCCGAAGGTTTGGCCTCCGCCCTCCAAAAAATCTCGAACGATCGAACCCCGCTTCGATCGGCTGGTTCGGCCACGGCCCATCTTTGGATAGTCAACCCTCTTAAATCGAAAGAAATGGTATCGAATCTTTTTTCCACCCATCCTCCGATCGAAGAAAGAATCCAAAGACTGCGGGAGATGAGCCTTTGATTTTTTTAAGACTCGAGTTCTTTCAGCTGGTCTATCGCTTTTTTCAGGAATTTCCCGAACCGGCGCTCTTTCTTTTTCTTATCCGCGTCGGTCATTTCGTAGAATTCGTTTTCTTTTCTCAGCTTGATGTAGTTTTCATATTTGGCTTTGTCCAGTTTTCCTTCCCGAAGGGCTTGGAGGACAGCGCATCCCGGTTCGCGGACATGCGCGCAATCGACGTATTTACATTTTTGGGACAAGGAGATTATTTCGTCGAATACATGTTCGATGCCGGTGCCTGCTTCCGTTATCCCGACCTCTCTCGTGCCCGGATTGTCGATCACGATCCCGCCGCTTTCCAAAAAATACATTTCTCTCGTCGTAGTCGTGTGTCTGCCTTTGCCGGTGGATCCGCTTATTTCCCTTGTTTCGATGGCATTTTTCTTCAGTAATTTGTTTATCAAAGAAGATTTTCCGACTCCCGATGATCCGAGGAAGCAATATGTTTTCCCTTTGGAGATGCGATTCGTGAGCTCGTCGAGCCCGCGGTTCTCAACGGCGCTCGTCCGGAGAACGTCGATTTCGCCGAATCTGTTTTTGATTTCTTTTATTCTTTGGTCCAGTTCGATTTCCGGAATCAAATCGGTTTTATTCAACACGATAACCGGTTCGATGCCGGCTTCGTTCGTTAAAACCAGATATCTTTCCAAGCGGTTGAGATTATAATCCCGGTCCATCGCTTCCACGATAAAGGCCGTGTCGATATTCGCAGCGATAACCTGCGCGTCCTGTTTGTCGCTGTACTTTTTCTTGAGTATGGTTTTTCTCGGCAAAATATGACGGATGACCGCCTTTTTCCCGTCCAATTCGGAAATCGCCACCCAGTCGCCGACAGCGGGATAGTCCGCTCTTTTCACGGCTTTAAATATCTGTTTCCCTGTAATCTTGGCCAGATACTCGCCATTCGGGCTTTTCACCCTGTAAGCTTCTTTGTGTTCGGCAACGACTCGGCCGATCGATAAGCCTTCGAGTCCCGAAGACCTGTATTTCGAATCGAAAAATTCATCGTAGCCAAGGTCTTCAAGTTTGATTTTGGTTGTTTCGTCGGTCATTTTGTTTCGCGGTTCAGGCGGGTTTTATCGAGCACCAGGGCCTTTAATCATTGTGGCGGTGTTTTTTGGACGAAGTTCGAATATTTTTTGAGCAAAATCCCGAAAACTAATTTGGACTCGGCGGGGCAAACTATTTTTCTGGGGAAATAGAATTGCCTCGCCTCGGCTTTCTTCCCGCCCGCAGGAGCGAGGTCTCGAGGAGGAATGCGGGCGGGATTTTGAACCTTTCCTTTTTCGCTTCCGAATTTCGTGCCAGTTGAAAACTGGCGCGCCACCTTTACTTTTTATTATCGGAGTTACCGTCGTCTTTCTTTTCTGGGGTAAATCCTTTTTCTTCGTAACTTTGCAAATCCGTATCAGGTTCTACTGCGGGAGTTACGGGCTTCTTCTCGTCATCATCTATTTTTGACATATTGTTGTTGTTAATATTTGCCATATTGTAAGTATACTATCTTTAGCAAAAAATATAAATATTAGCATTAGTGCTATTGATGATAATATAACCGAAGCACGAAAACATTTTCTAACAGGTGATAATTTACAAAGGTTTTCTTTAAACGATGCAATATAATTAGAAATAAGAACTTTTTTTGTATCATCTGCCTCAGAATTTATATATTTTTTATAAAGTTGTTCGGGGTCTGGATCTCTTCTATATTTTTGGATTTTTAATCCTTTTAAATCAAAGTAAATAGATAACAGGAAAAAAGCAATGACAAAAATAATAATCGGATGAATATCCAATTTGTCTATTTGAACTTTGTCAAACAACCCTGGAAATATTGCAGCTATCACAATAGTATTAAAGCCCAAAAGAAAATTTAACTTTGTTGCTAATTGATCCGCTGTAAGAAGCTGATCTTTTAATCGATCTTTTACTTCTTGAAAAATTAAATCTAAATTTTCGCTACTCATATTTTTTCAATTATTTCGATTTCATCAATTGTAAGTCCATAAGATTTATAAATTACCCCATCAATTTCCTTTTCCATTTTTTCCATTTCAATTTTCAAATTATTTGATTTATCGGTTTTTGCTGGCGTATTTTGAAATTCTTTGCCAAGTTTTAGAAATTCATTGATCGGCTTTGCTAATTCATTTTGCAAACTTTTAATATCTTTTGGAATTGGCAGACGAGCTGTTATTGAGTTATCAAAATGCATGGTGCGAATTGCTTTACCAAAAATAAAGCGATAGGCATACCAACTCATCAACTTGGAATTAAGCAAATACCAGATCACATTTTTATCAATATCGCCATTAAGAGAAATTTGGTTTATTGTGTCAACGATAATGTAATCATTTCTTTCTGGAACACAAGCGATTATTTTTATATGGTCAATCGGATTTTCAATATGAGCTACGATATTTTGGATAAGAACCGAATTATTTTTTATAAAAGCTTGATCATTATCAATTTTATTTTTATCAATTTTTCCTTTTATTCCGATGATTCCGAATTTTTGAGTTTGCGCTCCGCCAATGACTTCTTTATCTCCTGTTTCTGAAATGAATTTTTGCAAAATCGCTCCTCGCTGATTGGAGCTTACATCATTCAAGAATATTGAATTTGATTTTATTTTTTTAGCAATAGATAATTCCGATTCGAAAATACTATTCAAGAAAAATCCAAAATCTTCCGCGTCTTTTTTGTTGATTTTCCCTAAAATTTTAAGATTACCGTTTTCAAATTTTCCCGAAGTATAACTTGCTGATTTTTTGCCTTTTTTCAAAATAAAGACAACCTGTTCAAGTTTAACTTCTTTCCACGCTTTTCCACAATCAATGATTGTTTCCGTATTATCCCAAATATATTCTCTGATTTTATTCCAATTTGAAGCAAAACATAGAGCCTTGGGGACAATGAATCCTAATTTTCCTCCGTCTTTTAATAATTCCAACGATTTTTTTATAAACAAAATCGCCGTATCTGTTGAGCCAATATCATAAATATTTTTGAAATATTCTTGTTGTGTTTTTGATAATGCGGCACCATAAGGCGGGTTTCCAATAATCACGTCAAAACCACCTTGATCAAAAACTTCCTTAAATTTGTTTTCAAAATTAAAAGGTTTTTGCTCGCGATAGTCAGAACCAAAATATTTTTCCAAATTTTCGGTTTCGCCTGAAACGAGTGAATTGCCAGAGGTTAAATTATGCAGAAGTGTAGGCAATTTTGTTTTTTGAGACAAGACTTTCAGTAAAAGATTTAATTGGGCGATTTCCACAGCTTGTGCGTCAAGGTCAACGCCAAAAATATTTTCTTTCAAAATATCAAATTTGGCGAAAAGCGAAGTTTGAGGATTTTGCTTTGTCAAAGTTTCTAAAATTTTATCGTAAGCAATATTTAAGAAAGAGCCTGAACCGCAAGCAGGATCAAGAACTTTAATTTTTGCTAATTCTTTTGGTTTCGTCTTTTTCAAAACCTCGCCCAAAGTTTCTTTTACGATAAATTCAACGATATATTTTGGCGTGTAATATATTCCTTGAGATTTTCTTTTTGATTTTGTTTTGTCTTCGCCTTTGCGAACCTGAACAAAACTTAAATACTGCTCATAAATTCCGCCCAAAACATCGGCGGAAATTACAGAAAAATCATAGCGATAGCCGTCTTTTGTTTCATACAACCCTTTTATAACTTCGCCAACTGTTTTATCACTCACTTTCCACTCTTCGCAATAGTGGGGTGCGAAAAGTTTTGAATTAAATCCGTCATCAAAATCACGAAAAACTTTTACTAACTGTTTGTATTGGTCGGATTTTCCACCTCGTAAAATTCCAATTAAAATATTGGGTTCTATTTTTCTATCTTCGGCGGTGCGAATAAAAATAAGACGATCAAGAATTCTTTGCACTCCTTCGTCTAATTCTTCATCGGTCAAATTATTCTGCTTTTTGAAATCATTTGTGAGCGAAATACGCCAAGACATCAAATCTTCAAAAAGTTTTTCGCCAACTTGTTTTCTTTGTGTGAGCTTGCCCCACTTTTGAGCCTCTTTGTCTAAAAGCTTTTGCTCAAAACTTTCTTTTGATAAAAGCCAAAGCTGGTCAAAGCGGTTTATAAAATCTCGGCAATTAAGCTCAATAAAAAGATTTTGCGAAATACTTTTTGGCGGAATTTCGGCATTAAAAATTTTAATACTTTCAAAATCTGTTAAAACCGCCCAAGTAACATTTTTGTTCCAGCTATAATTTATTGCTTGTTCCGCCCATTTCCATTCGTCCAAATCAACTTTCATCGCCTTTGCTTCTAAAAAGAAAACTGGTATGTTGCCAAAACGAAAAGCCAAATCAACTCTACCGCCTGAAACATTTTCTTCGGTGGTAACTTCGTTGTCAGTCGTTAGATTTCTCATATCCCAACCGAGAAATTCAAAAAGAGGCTCAATAAACTCATTTCTGCTTTGAGCTTCATTGTAGGATTTTATTTTCCCCTCTGATAAAACTCTTTGATATTTCTCAACGAGTTTTTGAATTTGTTGTTTGGCTTCTTCTTTAGTCATATTTCTACTTTATTAAATCATCAACACCAACCTCAAGCGCCTTGGCGATTTTGGTTAATGTTTCAATAGTCGGGTTTGTATTTACGCCATTTTCAACCTTAACAATGGTGTTTAGCGATAAATCGGCAAGGCGGGCAATCTTTTCGAGAGATAGCCCCTTTTTAGCCCGCAGTTTCTTAATGTTTTCAGCAATTTTATTATTTGACATATCTTTTCTAATTGTATAACATTATAGTATATAGAATATAATATAAAGGTTTCTTTCTTGATACTATAATGATAACTAATTTTTATAAAATTGTAAATGAATCTTTAGGGAGTTCCTTAGCGTTGCCCGCGAATGGGTTGGGTGGGTCAAGGGCAACATCTCTTTTGGTGGCGCATTTTGCTTTGCAAAATACGAAATTCGGAAGCGAAAAAGGAAAGGTTCAAAAACCCGCCCGCATTCCTCCCCAGACCCCTCCTGCGGGCGGGAAGAAAGCCGA